>JAFZNK010000287.1 GCA_017550965.1 Thermoguttaceae bacterium | reverse complement strand
CGACTCTACAACGCCCTTGACGCGGAGCGCTTCCCGGACTTTATCGCGATTATCGGGGGAAAAACGTTCTTTACAGGAATCATATCCGATGGCGACAGCTACCGCCATCTCTGCAACGTCAAGAAAATGACTGGGATGCCAATCGGAAAAATCTGAAATTGCCGTTACTTCTTGTTCGACGCGTTCGGCATACTTGACTTCGCCCGTGTACCGATACATAAAACTCCATTCAAAGATTCGCTTTAGCGCTTCGCGAGAAACGCTTAATAAGCGACGACCGGTAACTTCGTATTTGACGGGCGAAATTTCCATACGATTGTCGGCGTCTTTCTTAATCGCTTCATAGTACCCTCTCCAACGCGGGTCTGTTTCAATTTTAAGACGAACCGATTCAATCGCTTCGTCAGTAAGAAGAATTCGCGGGGCAACGCGCATGTTCTTCAGCGCATTAACGACTTCGTCTCGTGGGATTTCACGAAACGAAGAATGAGCGTGAACAATTGTTTTTTCGTTTTCTTCGGCGTTAATCTTTTGGGCGTCAAAAGGAGAAAACAGGAGTAAAACGCCGACTAGAATGATAATAACGTTCTTCATTTTCATTTCTTTCTCGCAAAAAACGTCGTTAAAGTAGAAGTCACGGAAAGTCGTTATTAGGCGGGCGAAGTCGTTTCCGCTAAAAACGCCAACATGTCGGAGTAAAGCGACGGTTTCCCGTCTCGCCCTAATGGTAACTCAAGATAGTTTTAAATTCAAGCGACTTCATCGGCGTTCGAAAAACGTCGAAATACAAAAGAAAGCGAAGAGCGTAGAAAAAGAGACGCGCGTTCGGTTTTCATGAATCGAACGCGCGTCTGAGATAATCTCGTAGGACCTCGTTAATTAACGAGGTTATTTCTGTTGAGACGGCATGCTCCACGAGGAGTGATCCGTATGTAGCAGACGATGAGATTTTTCGCCAAGGGGATTTCCAAGGTAATCGGCGTACAGATTTCTTACGTCTTTGTTTTCATGAGAAAATCGAACGTCCGTTTCTGCGTCCAGTTTCCACAGAAGATCGCCCCGATATTCAGCGCAATCTTCTCCGTCATGGATAGGCTGTCCGCCGCCGCCGGAACAACCGCCGGGACACGCCATCACTTCAACAAAGTCGTATTCGACGTCGCCCGAACGCAGGGAATCCAGGAGTTTTCGCGTATTGCCCAAGCCGGAAACGACAGCCACACGAACGTCGCCGATCCCTGGCACGTTAAAAGTCGCTTCTTTCCACGACCGAGGTCCTCTGACTTGCTTAAAGGCGTCTGGGTCGGGGTTCTTTTGAGTCGCAAAGAAGTAGGCCGATCGCAAGGCCGCGTCCATGACTCCTCCCGTCGCGCCGAAAATAAACGCCGCTCCAGCGCCGGAACCAAGCGGACTGTCAAATTCTTCTTCCGGCAACGTCTCAGGGTGAATTCCAAACATTTTAAAAAGTCTGGTCGCTTCGCGAGTCGTTAAAACAAGATCGACGTCAGGATCGCCGCACGCGTCGTTTAAAGTTTCGATCGCGCATTCGCTTTTTTTGGCCAGGCAGGGCATGATAGAAACGACGCGAATTTGGCGGGGATCAATTCCCTCTTTTTCCGCAAAATAGCTTTTGACGACCGCTCCAAACATTTGTTGCGGCGATTTAGCCGTCGATAAATTGTCGACAAAATCAGGGTACTGACTTTTGACAAATCGAACCCAACCCGGACAGCAGGACGTGAACATTGGACGCCCGTTTTGTCTGTTACGCTCAAACCGAGTAAGAAACTCGTTAGCTTCTTCCATGATTGTTAGATCGGCGCCGAAGCTTGTGTCAAAGACGTAATCAAAACCGACTCTGCGTAACGCCGCGGCAAGTCGTTTTGGAGTGGCAAAGTTTGAGTCAAGACCAAAAGCTTCCGCCCAAGCCGCTCGAACTGCGGGCGCAACTTGAACAACGACCTTTAAATTGGGATCGTTGAGCATTTCAAGCGTTTCGTCGGTATCGTCGCGCGTCGTCAACGCGCCGACCGGACAGTGAGTAACGCACTGACCGCAATAGACGCAGTTCGTTTTGGAGATATCCGTGTTGGCGGCGGTTCCGACAGTAACGTGAGATCCCACGCCCACAACGTCCCAAACGCTAACCGTTTGAACTTTATCGCAAACCTGAACGCACCGCATACACTTGACGCACTTACTCGCTTCCCGAACAAGGGGCGAATTGATGTCGACGCGGTCTTTTTCAGGACATAATTCAAAAGGTTGAGAGTGAACGTTTAATTCTATCGACAACTTTTGAAGCGCGCAGTTTCCGTTCCGCACGCAGTTGGTGCAATTGGTTTTGTGCTGAGAAAGAATCAGTTGCAGATTTGTTTTTCTGGCGGCGATAACTTTGGGACTGTCGGTGACGACGACCATTCCTTCTTCGACAAGGGCGTCGCATGCGGCCGCCAGTCTCCTTTTATCATCGCCAATTTGCACAACGCAAACGCGGCAAGCTCCAATTTCATTGAGACCTTTCCAATAGCATAACCTGGGAATATTAATTCCAACGCTATCGGCGGCTTCTATAATAGTCGAGCCTTCCTTGACCTGAACAGAACGTCCGTCAATCGTGAGGTTTACCATTTTGTTTCTCGCCCCCCTCTAAACGCGCCGTATCCGAAATGATCGCAACGTAAACAACGCGACGATTCATAACAAGCTTCTTGCGGCGACATGCCGATTTCAACGCATTCAAAATCTTTTTTACGTTGATCCGCTTCTCGATCGACCATGTTGTCGCGCCCGCATGCGACTATGTCATAGAGTTTGGGAATAGGAAGCTCGACGTTTGACGATATTTCGTGTTTATAGCCAAGGTATTCGTCAATATTTGCAGCGGCGACTTTTCCTGCGGCGATAGCGTTGATGACCGTTGAAGGGCCGGTAACGCAGTCGCCCCCTGAAAAAACGCCTTCTTTTCCTTCCATTCGGGTTTGTTTATCAGCTTGGAGCGAGTTCCACTTGTCCAGTTTAAACCCGGCGGCTTGTAAAGATTCGCTTTCAGGTTCCTGACCAATAGCGATAATAACGACGTCTGTCGGAATTCGTTTTTCGGGTAGCGTGGCGTTGGATGGACGAGGGCGACCGTCCCGTCCGTTTTCTCCGATAATTTGCGGCTGAACCCATATTGCTGCCACCGACCCGTCTGCGTCTGACTCGATACTGGTCGGTTTATGGAGAGGCAATATCTCCACGCCCTCAGAAATGGCGCCTTCAATCTCCTCGATCATGGCGGTCATGTCTTCTCGTCGACGACGATAAACGCAGGTAACTTTTTTCGCCCCGAAACGAATTGAACTGCGCGTCGCGTCCATTGCGACGTTTCCGCCGCCTACAATTACGACGTTTTTACCAGTAAAGTCGGGCTTGTTTCCGTCACCTACCCCGCGAAGAATTTTCACAGCCGACATAACGCCGTTGGAATCTTCGCCGTCAATGCCTAATTTTTTATCCGCGTGCGCGCCGACTGCAATATAGACGGCGTCGTATTCTTCCTGAAGTTGATCGTACGCGACCGCGCCGCCAACCTCAGAGTTAAGAACAACGTTGATTCCTAACTGCAAAATAGATTGTATTTCCGCGTCAAGACGTTCTCGCGGCAGACGATAATCGGGTATTCCGTAACGAAGCATTCCGCCCAGCTGCTTACGTTTCTCATAAATGGTAACTTCGTGCCCCATTAGCGTAAGATAATAGGCGGCGGTCAATCCGCTGGGCCCTCCTCCTACCACGCCAATCCTCTTGCCGGTGGGGGGAGCGCACGAAGGTTGAGGGACGTCGTGAGCATGATCGACGGCGTATTTCTTAAGACCCCGAATGTTGATGGGGGCGTCGACTAAACCCCGGCGACAGACGACTTCGCAGGGATGTTCGCACACGTATCCGCAAACGAAGGGAAAAGGATTGTCCTTGCGAATCAAACGGACGGCGTCGTCGACTCGTCCTTCTCGAACTAACGCGACATATCCGGGAACGTCCACATGAGCCGGACAGTGTTGAACGCACGGCACGGCGATCTGCCTGCCGTTCGAGCAACGTCCGTTTTCAATATGCCCGATGTAATCTTCTTCAAAACCTTTTAGGCCGGCGATAACCATCTCGGCCGCTTCTACGCCGATGGCGCAGTCGGCGGTGGAGGCGATCGTATGAGCGGCGTTTTTGATAGTGTTCAAATCGCTCATGTCTGCGTCGCCGTCCAACACCCTGTCGAGCAGAATAGTAAGTTGTTTCAGACCGATACGACAGGGCGCGCATTTGCCGCACGATTGAGTGTGGCATAATTCCAAAAAATTACGAGCCATCTCAACGGGACACACTCCATAAGGATTGGGAGCTAGTCGTTGCTCAGCTGTTCTGCATAAACGAACGATTGTCTCTTGGGTGTTATCGAGTCCGATAAGTTCTAGTCTACTCAACTGGCAATTTCCTAAATACTGTTAAATACAAGGACAAAAGGAGTCGCTTTGGGGTTGTTCTCAACTATCGTTTGCAGGTAAAAGGTAAAGACAGCCCGCTTTTCTTGGAAAACTGTCAGTTTGTAAAAGTGGAGTCGCAGAACGTTCGGACGCCGTAAAGACGAAAAAGCTTCAAAAAACGTAGCTCTCTCGCGCTCTTTAACGCCGTTTAAACGTTCGGGCGATCCTGCAAACGAGTAAGTGTAAACGCCGTCGCGTCCTCGGGATTATATTACAGACTTAATAAAAGTCAATCGTTTGAATTACTATGCTGATATGATAACTTCAATTTTTCTAATTTTACAATTCTGTTCATGTCTGCAAATGTTGAGAAAATGAATGAAAAAACTTGCGGCTTGTTTTTACGCTAACTATAATGAGACTGTTGTTCGTTTTTTTCCCCTAACCCCCGAAGAAACGCGCTATGTCTTGTAAAGTAATTCAATTTGTTGTTCGTTTGTCAACTTTGGTATTGTTTCTCCCAACGTTTTCGAACGTTTTCTGGATTTCCGCCGCCGAACCTCAGTCAGGTCCGATTGAAGCGACGTTTATAGAGTTTGCGTCTGACGACGGCACAAAAGAATTCTATTATGAATACGTTCCAGAGACGTTTGATCCTGCTAAGACCTCGACGCTTATCGTCGCTTTGCACGGCCATGGTTCCGAGTGCGGTCAAGTTTTTAACGGAGTTTATAACGAATTCAGAGCGACTAATGATATTGCCGCGACCCACAACGCCGTCGTGGTTTCTCCTAATTACGGGTCCATAACCTCCTGGATGGGGCCGGAGGGAGAAAGAGATCTTTTGTTAATACTCGAACATCAGAAATCCAAGCGAAGATACGATCGTGTCGTCTTATCAGGCGGTTCGATGGGAGCTTCGTCGACGTTGACGTTCGTCGCGCTTCATCCCGAGCTAATCGACGGGGCGGTTTCGATGAACGGAACCGCCAACCATCTGGAATATGAGAATTTTCAAGAAGCCATCTCCGAATCTTTCGGCGGTTCAAAATCAGAAATTCCTCTTGAATATAAAAAGAGGAGCGCAGAATACTATCCAGAGAATTTTCTGAACGTGCCGATCGCGATAACTCTTGGTTCGTTAGATACCGTCGTCCCACCCGACAGCGCTCGCCGACTTGCCGAAACAATTCGAAAAATTGGCGGAACTGTTCTTTTAATTGAACGAGGCGATATTGGACACTCTACGCCCTACGACGAGTCGTTGCAGGCGTTTGAATTTGTGTTCAAAGAACTTGATTCGAAAACTGCGAGGGAATAGCCGTACAACGTGGGCATGCCTGGAACGCCTGATAAGGAGTCTGTCATGGCGATTCGTTTTTACAGAAAGACACTTTTATCAATATGCGTGCTGGCGCTAATATCGGGATTCTCAGCGCTAATGATTTGCGACGCCGAAGAACAGCCGTCGACGAGTTCGGAAAAGGTTGTTGTTTCGATTGACGGCGGCGCCGTTTTGCCTTCTTTTGGCACAAGAGCCGGAAGTTGGTTTTACAGTGTCGGCGACGGGGGTTCTCAGCTGCTTCTTTTGGGCTTTCCAAAGGCTGGCGTTGAGCAAAAACCTAATTATCGTCTTGTCGCCGATCTGAATTCTAAATCGTATATTACGCTGTCGATACCTTCGGCAAACGCTCCTAACGCGGTATCTTCGAAATGTTTCGTAAGGAACATAGGCGACGTCGACGTTCAGGTTGGATGGGGCGCTAAATCTGATTCTACCGATTTCCTGACCTTGGTCAAAGTCGGTCAGGAGCTTGATATTGTCGCGCGTTACGGCGTGGACGCGCCCCTAACGACTTTAAAGATTCAGGCTCCGGAGTTCGTGTCTTCCTCTGACGAATTGAAAAGCTGTTCCGTAGAAATAACTCGCTTTGAATACGAGACGGCCACTGTTGCCAATTCTCTTTCGTTGGATCCGGTTCGTAAGGAGCAGTCGCTTGATCCGATATCTGTTTCCCCTAATTTTCGCTCTGCTCTGGCTGAAGAGCTAGTGGAATGGGACTGGCGTTGCAAGACGGGGTTGGCGTTGAACGTGAACCAGAAACATACCTGCAAGCGCTTGAAAAGCGTCTCCCGCAAGGTCGGGCTTTACTGGAGGATCTTCAAAAAACTCTTGACGATTCTTCCTACGAAAGTCTTGTTCCTTTCGATGAAAACATAGGCGACAACTTTGAAGCGTTGACTGACAAGCTTAACGACTACAGGTCTGCGTGGGACAAGTTTGAAACGGCGTTTGAAACGCTAAGGAACGAGTCGCCTGCCGACGAAGAGAAAGCGGAGGATTTATGGCGGCAAGTTCATGCGCTTAAACGCGACATACTTGTCGACTCTCCTTACTTCCAATTTGATTCGCTTGTCTTTTGTAAATTTGCTCCCACGGTGATGAGTCATCAGTTGACTCAAGTTTACGGATACGCCGCCCGTCCCGGCGGCGGCGTATTCGTCCTCGAACGGGGAAAAGGCGATTCCAAGCAGTCGTTGATGCTCTCTCGCGATATTACGCCCAAGAACCTTCCGCTTGGCTCTTACATGACTCCGGAATTGTCTTTTGACGGTAGGGATCTTTATTTCGCCTATTGCGAAACGCCCACGACTCCTTCGGTATGGCGCGATCCCGAGTCTATGGGAAGACGTTTTCATTTGTATAAAACGTCGTTGAATCCATTGGGAACTCCGAGCGACGCGGTTCGTTTAACAGACGGCGATTACGACGACTTTTCTCCGCTTCTCCTTCCGGACGGAGATATTGTGTTTTGTTCGACGCGTCGAGGCGGTTTTCATCGCTGCGGCGGAGGTCCCTGCTACGTATATACCCTGGCTCGCGCTAATGGAGACGGTTCAAACGCGCGTCCAATATCGTTCCATGAGACAAACGAATGGTTTCCTACGCTTGCTCATAACGGCCGAATTGTCTATACGCGTTGGGATTATGTAGATCGCGACGCCGTCTATTACCAACAATTGTGGTCGACTCGACAAGACGGAACCGACGTTCGTATTTTCTATGGTAACAACACGTTCAATCCTCCTGGAATGTGGGAGCCAAAGGCTATCCCCGGTTCGGATAAATTTATGGCGATTGCCGGAGCGCATCATGCGATGAGCGCCGGTTCTGTCGTCTCGTTGGACGTTGCCAAAGGGGTCGACGGAACCGAGCCTGTAGAACGTATTACTCCCGACGTTCGCTTTCCTGAGGGAGAGGCGCCCTTGCCGTTAATACCCAAAATTCCGGATTTCTGCGATTTCGACTACATTCCTACGGTTTTTTGGCAGGCGAGACGTGAAGCCGAGCGTCTTGCTCAAACACCTGAGGAACGTCGTTGGCCCGTTCATTGTTTTAAGTCGCCCTATCCTCTTGCTGAAAAATACTTTATCGCCTCTTATAGTTATGACCAGCTTCTCGGCGAAGCCGGGCCTAATTTACCCAATCAATTTGGAATCTACTTTTGCGACGCTTTCGGAAATCGCGAATTAATTTATCGAGATCCTAATATTTCCAGTTTGTGGGCTACTCCGATTCGCCCCCGTCCCGTTCCGCCGACAGTGGCTTCGACGCTTGACGAGACTCGTCAAAACGCGAACGCTCCGACTGGAACATTTTTCGTTCAAAACGTTTACGAGAGTTGGCCTACCCAAATACCCGATAAAATTAAGTCGTTGCGAATCGTTCAGGTTTTGCCGAAAACGACGCCAAACGCGAATACGCCTATGGTTGGCGCCGCGAGCGCTTCACCGGGCAAACAGGTTTTGGGCACGGTTCCCGTCGAAGAAGACGGTTCGGCTTTCTTTGAGGCTCCCGCGAAGATTCCGCTCCTTTTCCAGGCTTTGGATGAAAATGGACGTATGGTTCAAGGGATGCGCTCGTTGGTTTATCTCCAACCGGGCGAATCTGCCGGTTGTGTCGGCTGTCATGAAGATCGAATGGCGACGGTCGCCAGTTCCAAAACAATTGCTTCTACCAAACAGCCCGCCACAATAAATCCAGGACCTGACGGGTCTAAACCGCTTAGCTATCCGATATTGGTTCAACCTGTTCTGGATCAGAAATGCGTTTCTTGCCACAATTCGGAAAGAAAAGCCGGCGACCTTCTTTTGACAGGCGACATTGACGGGCATTATACCAAGTCCTATAACGCGTTGATTAATTATGTTTCCTACACCTATTGGGGAGCTCCGGATGGAAATAAGGAACCCAGAACGGAACCTGATAGTTTTGGAGCGCGTCCCAGTAAGCTGACTCAGTTCCTTGAATCTGGGCACTACAACGTTGAGCTTACGCCGGAAGAATGGGAAAGACTAAACGTCTGGATCGACGCCAACGCCCTTTTCTACGGAACTTTTAACGTAGAAGATCAGGCCAGACAACAAAGGGGGGAAAGAATTTCCGGTCCGGAATTAGAATGAATAAGGACGTCGTTTTGGGGCCTAATAAGCTTCCCTACCGGCGGTAACATTGATGAGCGGTCGAATTAAGCTGTTAATTCGACCGCTTTTTTGATCTCAGTTTTGCCCCTGTTTATTAGGGTCGCTTTCTTCGCGCTTATGCATACAGCATGCGCAGTCCGCGCCTTTGCAACAACTACAACAACCGCCGTCCTTGTAAGCTCGAATAACTTTAACGCCCAACAAAACAACGGCTCCTAAAACGATGAATGCCACGACGATATTTTCGATTGTCGCCATTTTTTAGCGCCCTTCCGACCTCGATTTTCAGCTCACAAAATTTGTCGCGTCTTTGTTGAACGAAGGTCTTACATCCCAAATTGGAAAAAATTGCCCAATTGGTAGACGACGACGGCCAAGATGAATCCTGTTGTTGTTAACGTGATCCATTGAGTAATTGCCCAACGAAACGTCGCCTCTTTCGCGACAATAACGAGTGTCGCTAAACAGGGCGCTCCAATAAGACAAAAAATTATGACGCAAATTCCGACTAAGGGCGGATAATTCTCGGCAAAAGCGCTCCGAAGCGTTCGAGAATTTTCGTCGGCTTCACCTACTTTAAACACTATTCCTAACTGGGCGACAAAGACTTCTTTTGCCGCTAACGCGCCTAGCAAAGCCGTTCCAATACGCCAGTCAAATCCGGCTAGTTTGGTTATCGGTTCGCATGCCTTTCCGACTCTTCCCATAAAACTGTATTCCAAAGCGGCTTCAATTTTTTCATTTTGAACGTTTTCCCATTCGTTTAGAAGATCATTAATTCCATCAGGACGTTTTTCAAAGTCTTCCGCCTTTTCTTCTTTTGCATCAAAATTATTCAAGTCAATTTTCAGAGCGTCCGCCCGCGCTAATAAAAGCGATTCCCTTTGCTCGAAAGGCTCCAAATTAGACTGTGGAATCATTGGAAACGTGGACGCCGCCCAAAGAACAAGCGAAACCCCAAGGATTGTCGTGCCGGCTTTTTTTAAATATTGCCAGCCGCGTTCCAACGCGCGCTTTCCTACTGTGTTTAACGTTGGCGCATGATATGAAGGCAACTCTATTAACAACGGATTGTGTTCATTTCGAAACGTTGTTGCCGACAATATCGAGGAGATAATCGCCGCAATGACAATTCCTGCAAAATAGACGCACCATAAAACGGGCGCCTGCCACTTCTCGGGAAAAAATGCCGGAATAATCAACATGTAGATGGGAAATCTCGCTCCGCAACTCATAAGGGGCACGACAAAAATTGTCGATAACCTTGATTTTCTATCCTCGATGATGCGCGTTGACATTACGGCGGGAATAGAACACCCAAATCCTACGAGCATTGGAATAAAACTTTTGCCGGTTAGACCAAAACGACGCAAAAAACGGTCTGTTAAAAATGCCCCGCGAGCCATGTAGCCAGATTCTTCAAGAAAAGAAATCGCCATGAAAAGGATAAAAATATTCGGGAAAAACGTAAGTACGCCGCCAACGCCTCCAATAACCCCGTCGACTAAAACCGAACGAAGCAAACTGTCGGGAGAATTCGACCAGATCCTATTACAAAGAGCGCTTAAATAGTCAAATAGGTTCTCAAGCCAGCTAACCGGGTAATTTCCTAATGCGAAAGTGAGCCAAAAAACCAGATACATCGCAATAAAAAAGATTCCTAATCCCCAAATGGGATGGGTAAGAATTCTATCGGCACGGTCGGACCAAAGAACTCGCGAATCTTTTTCGTTTCGAACGGAATCCTTACATATTTTTCTTACGATAGCATACCGTTCGGCGGCAAATTTCGCCGCCATTGGCACGTTGGAATTTCTTAAACGTTCTATAGAGTCGTCAACAGTTTTAATTAATTCGGGATCGCGCCAACTATTTTGAGCGATTTCATCGTTTTCTAATAGTTTAATAGCAAGCCACCGCTTTTTAGAGATTACCGCCTTATCGTCCTTGATCGAGCTGTAAGAAACGCGCCTATCGTTTGAACTTTCTTTGTCAAAAACGGCTGACATAAGCCATTCAACGCCGAGTGGAAAAGAACCCTGGACAGGAACGTCGCCCTCTTTTTGAGCGGCAATATCCAAAGCGCGGACGACACGAGCAATTTCAGTCTCCACTTCTTCCGAAAAATACAGAGTCTTTTTTGACGTAGCTTCACGAGCGACTTCAAGCGCAAGATCAAGAAGTCCCTCAAGTCCTTCGCCGGTAGTCCCCACTGCTTCTAAAATTGGAAGATCAAGAGTCGTTTTCAGTTGGTCAAGATTGTAGACGATTCCGCGCGATTTAGCCAAGTCGCACATATTGAAAACAAGTATTAAAGGGAGGCCAAGTTCCTTGAGCTGTAATGTTAGGAAAAGATTTCTTTCTAAATTAGACGCGTCGATTACATTGACGATTACGTCAGGTTGTTCGTGCAACAAGAAATCTCTGGCAACCCTTTCGTCTTTTGAGAACGTATTCAGACTATAAACGCCGGGCAAATCGACCAGTTGGTACTCAACGTTGTTTCGTGTTAAGTGTCCTTCAACTTTTTCCACGGTAACGCCGGAATAATTGCCAACAGCCTGTTTTTCGCCGGTAAGAGTGTTGAAAATTGTGGTCTTACCGCAATTAGGGTTGCCTGCTAAAGCGACGATAATTTTAGTCCTCTGGACTTCTGCCATGATGAAACAACCTTAGATGAAATATAAGCGCATGAACAAAGATTCTGGAACAGCTGCATGTGAATGCAAACACGCCGCAAACTAACGCGCAGTAAGTCGCGCTATTCGTGACCGTGCATTAAAAAAGAGCGTTGCCTTTTGAGGACGACGCTCTTTGAAAAACCAAAAACGCTCGCACGCGCAAGGAGTATTCGTTCTTTTTACCGCCTCGAATACAAAAGGACGAAAGGGAAATAATCGGTTATGCGACTTCAATAGCGTTGGCAAGCTCACGACCGATGGCAAAACGAGAATCCAGGCATCCTAAGATTACTTCGCCGCCGTTAGAGTTGCGAAGAACTTCGACTTGCGCTCCGGGAAAAAGACCCAACGACGCCAAGCGTTCTTCATACGCGCGATCAGCTTTCAAAGAAACAATCGTAACCTTATTGCCGCGTTTCATCTTTGCTAAACTCATACGCCGATCCTTCTTAGGTCAATTCCTGTTAGTATTGGCAATTCTTATCAACGCCCCTGACTTAGACGTTTCTAACAATATAACGAATAAAAATGTTTTGTCAATCTAACTTTTTTAAGAAAGTTGCATTTTTCTACCGCTTTTTAAAAGAAAAGGAGAACGTCAGGTAGTGTCGGTTAATTTTTATTGGCAAACTCGTCTTATATTGCCTATTTGATAATGCGAAGCCTGCGCCAAGATCAAAAAGCTTGCTTTTCACAGTCTTCTAATGTACAATGGCGTTGATATTGCGGTTGCGTATGGAACCTAAGCGAGGGGTCGCGCAACTATTTTAGGAGGCTCTTTCATTTTTTTACGCTTTTTTTTTGTTGAAAAGGGTACGAAAAAATGAAGCGGCTATTTTACCGCTAATCCTCTTATGTTACTTCCATATTTTGAAAAAGGAATTCCCAATGAAATTCTTGCACTCGGCTCGAATTGTTATTTGCGTATTACTATTTCTACCTTCTCTTAACTCGACGACTTTTGCCGAGGATCAACTTCCGTCAAAGGAGGACGCGCTCCGAGCAAAGGTCGTAGATTATATGCGTGCCGCCTCCAGCGTTCAATGGACTCCAAAAGAAGATATTCCTTATTACAATCCCGAGCAAAATTTCTCGTTTAAAAAAGGCGAGACATATTACGGGATTCCCTATACGCAGTTTTCCCGCAACAACAATCTCGAGGCTTTTTCGACTCAACTCGAGACAATTGACGGCGTCCAATATTATGTCGGACCGTGCGAATACGACAAATACTGGGGGTCTGATTGCTCCGCTTCTCTCTCAAACGCCTGGAAACAAGTCGATCCTGACTTCCCCTCCCTGCTAACGCGCCGTATGATTCCCGATCGACCAAAAGAGATTGTTCCCGTTGGAAAGTACGCGCTAAACTTCTATGATTCCACTCCCAACATCGTCAAAGAAAACGGTTTTGACGTCATGAAAAGCGCGTACGCGCTTCTCAAGCCCGCAGACGCGGTGATTATGCACGTTGATTACGACGGACACGCCATGCTGGTTATTAGAAACGAACCGGAAAACGCGCGTCTTTTCATTTCCGACCAAACAGGTTTGAACAAGGGCGTTCCCAAGGGACGCGACGGTCGTTCAACCTTCAGATTTGATCAAGAGTATACCTATGAGCAACTGTTTGAATACGGGTATATCCCCGTCGCTCTTAGAAAAATAGACGACGCCGCTCACGAAATTGAACTTTTTGACGGAAAGGATCTCGACGGTTGGGACATTAACGTCCAAGGCGAAGGTTCGCCGGAGAACCAAGACGTTTTTACTGTGCAAGATGGCGTCTTGCGCATTAGCGGCGAAAAAATGGGCGGTATCATGACAAAAGAGTCATATGGAAATTATCGCCTTACCGTAGAGTTTAAATGGGGCGATAAGACTTGGGGAGGCAAGAAGGAGAGAGCTCGTGATTCAGGCGTCCTTATTCATTCTTTTGGGCCGCAAGACGCCGTAGGGGGCGTTTGGGCAAAATCGGTGGAAGCCAACATTCTTGAGGGAGGCGTCGGGGACTTCTGGATTGTTGGCGGCAAGGACGACGGCATTTCCGGAACTTGCGACGTCGTTTTGCGCAACGGAATCTATGTTTTCGATCCCAAGAATGGAAAGCCTGTTACTTTTACGGACAATGCCGACGGACGTTTCCAATGGAGCGGCGCTTCTGAAAACTGGCAGGATATAACCGGTTTTCACGGTCCATGCGACGTAGCGTTCGCGGACGATTGGAACAAAATCGAGATATACGCAGTCGACGACGAAATGCAAGTTTACGTTAATGGAAAATTTGTGAATCGTGTTTACGGACTTAAACAGACTAGCGGAAAGATTCAGCTCCAATCAGAAGGAGCGGAGATTTTCTTCCGGCGAGTTTCTTTGCGTCCCTGGGACGAACCGCTTGATTAGAATTTCTAACGTCAAAAGTTCTTAAAAACAAAGATTGCCCCTATGCGCCGAAGAACGGGCGCGTAGGGGCAATTTATTAAGGGCGTCGTCGACCTTGCTTTTAATTCGAAGACGCTTGGCGTCCCTTCAAGAAAGCAGACTATCCAATTCCTCAGTAAGCTTTTCAAAGCGTTTCATCGCCGCCTGAATCGCGTCTTTCTTTTCCATGTCTACTCCCGCGCCGTTCAATATCTCAAGGGGCTTGGCGGACGCGCCTGATTTTAAGAACCCGAGATAAGCGTCTCTTTCAGAGACTCCTCCGTCTAAGACTCGATCTGCAAGAGAAATAGCGGCGGACAGTCCCGTTGCGTACTTGTAGACGTAGTATCCTCGATAAAAGTGGGGAATACGCAGACATTCTAACTCGAGTAAGTCGTCTACGACAAAGTCCGGACCAAAATACTGGTCCAGAATCTCGCGATAAACCCTACGGAAAATAGAAGCGGACAAAGGTTGATTAGCTTCAGCAAGTTCATGAACGCGAAACTCGAACTCGGAGAACATCGTCTGTCGAAATATCGTCGTTCTAATGGAATCCAGTTCCCGATTAATAATCCACGCCCGCATTTTATCGTCGCCAGCGTTTTTCAACAGATAACGAGCCAGCAACTGTTCGTTGAAAGTGCTTGCGATTTCCGCAAGGAAAATGACGTAATCGTAGTAGCGATACGGCTGATTCTTCGCCGAATACCAACTGTGCATAGAGTGGCCTCCCTCGTGCGCGAGGGTAAAGACGCTCTCTATCGTCGACGATTTAAAGTTGGTCAATATATAAGGAGGTGAATCGTAGCCTGGACAACTAAAAGCGCCGCTTTCCTTGTTCAGGTTTTCATAGCGATCTACCCAGCGATCTGTTGTCAGCCCTTTTGTTAATGTCGAGACATACTCTTCCCCAAGAGGGGCTAACGCTTTCCCTATTAGTTCAACGGCCGAGTTCCAGGTATAGTCGACTTTAACGTCGGAGACAACGGGAACATATACGTCGTAAAAATGAATATTGTCAAGTTTGAGCAACTTGCGTCGGAGTTCGTAATAACGGTATAACGCGGGCAACGCGCCTCGGACGCCCTCCAACAGATTCTTATAAACTTGCTCTGGAATTTCCTCCGTGAACATTGAAGCCTGAAGCACGCTGGAAAAACCGCGCGCCTTCGCGTAGAAAACGTCTTTACGGATCGAACCTTCCAACAGGGCGGCAAAAGTGTTCTGACGCGCTTCGTATTCCTGGTACAGATTTTCAAACGCCTCTTGACGAACACTACGTTTCGAAGAATGAAGAAACAGTTGCAACGTTTCAAGAGTTAAAGGGGCTTCATTCCCGGACTCGTCTTTAGTTGGTTTGAATTTTGTCTCGGCGTCGTTCAACAACCTAAAGGCTTTGGACGGCGCGTCTGCTACGTCTCCAACAGAAGCGAGAATCCGTTCTTCTTTATCGGAGAGAGAGTACGGCTTGAATCGAAGAATTCGTTCCAGTTTCAGTTTCCATGGCGAGAGTCGCTCGTCGTTCATGAGTTCGTCCCATTTTTCGCTGGAAAAACCTAATAACTCGGGACGAACAAAACTGGATTCTTCGGCCACCTTGTTCGCGATGAGATAAAATTCGCTTTTCATTTCCTGATAGGTCGAATCAGCCAGATCTTCCGTCGATTTGAGAAAAGCGTACGTCCCCAATCGCTCCCCTTTGCGATCTAACTCCTCCTCGTATTTAAGAAATTCAACTAAGGTTTCAACGTCGGCTAGTTTTCCGCGATAAGAAACAATCTTTTCGGCAAACAACTTCCAGTCGTCAAAATCTTTGCGCCAAACTTCATCAGACGCGCAAAGTTGGCTCAAATCCCATGTGTCTGCAACCGCTACGTCGCTACGTTTCTTAAGTTCAGGTTCCACTATTTGTCCCTTAAATGTCATGCCAATATTGGTCGAATATCGATCACAAACGAAAATCAACGTTTTTTATCGCGCCTGTAATCGCATTCAAAAGTTGTTGTTCGTTTTGCCGTACGAAGGAATCCAACTCGCAAAAAGTTCGTTGAAAAATAGACAAGGCAACGGCGTCAACGCTACTCGGCTATCAATGTACTGGAACGAGTATCCATTGTCAACGACAATCTTGTCGCCTCAAATGAAAATCAAAATATTGCACAGCGTACACTAGATTAAATAATTAATACCCGTTCAGAGAAGAGAGGGATGAAACGTATGGCGATTCATAAAGTTACGGCGGCTATGATTCGCCGTGATGTTTTTGATTGTTTTCAACGTCTTCACAGACAAAAAAACTATTATCATCTTTAAATCATGAAACTGTATTACTTTAGAAGTTTTAAACGATAGAGAGTTTGTATTTCGTTTTTTAAGGATTCAAACGCTTCAATGGATTAAAACGATTTTAACTATTTATTGTATTTTGCCTGTTTTGTATAAATTCTCTATGTTTTATGCTATTTTATAATCAATTGATAACATATTATTATAGACGTGGCGTAGTACTCACTCACGATTGACTAGTCGGGAAAATTTTCACCACGTAATTAGTGTTTAAGAGATTTATAACCACTAGACCTAAATACGCGCCATCACGACCAATTAACAATTTTCATATTGGGGGCCGTTTCAAGGCAACGCTATTTAGCCCAAAATCAGACCGAAAAAAATTCCTTTACAAGCCGAAATATTTTGTTAGAATCGTGCCTGATGTTGAGACGAGACGCTATATAGACGTGTTTTTAAAACAAAGAACACCATATATAGTATCTTCGGTAGAAAAAGCCGGACATTTGTTAGTTTGTAAAATAGCCTGACAATTGTTATTTTCGTTTCTCGCTCAGAGGCGTTTAATGAGTCGTTGCCGAGGGCGGTTTTGACGCGAGCTGAACACGCGCGTGGAAGTTCGTTGAAGGGTTTGGCTGATTGCCGTGCTCGAGAAACCATAACAATTGATAGAACTGGCAGGTCCTGCGTAGCTTTTTGACAGAATTGCCAAGTAAGGGAAACGCGATGATACTTTCCGGCGTTGAGATTGAAAACGAAATAGCCAAAGGTAACGTCGTCATTACTCCTTTCGACAAGTCGCAGTTGAATCCGAATAGCTACAATCTTCGGCTTCACAACGAGCTTTTGGTCTATGACGATCTCCAGATCGACATGAAAAAAGCGAACGCGTTCCATATGTTCGAAATTCCGGAAGACGGCTTTCTTTTGGAGCCCGGTCGCGTCTACTTGGGTCGCACTTTCGAATTTACGGAAACTAAGACGCTTGTTCCCATGTTAGAGGGCAGATCGTCGGTTGGTCGGCTCGGCCTTTCCATTCACATTACGGCAGGTTTTGGCGACGTCGGATTCCGAGGATATTGGACCTTGGAACTGCACTGTATTCAACCTATCAAGATTTACCCCTTTGTGGAAATTTGCCAGATTTACTATCATACGATAGAGGGCGAATATTTCCCATATAAGAGCGGCAAGTATCAAAACAATACTGGCGTTCAACCGAGCATGATGTACTTGGATTTTGAAAAGATCAAAAAGCAAGACTCGCTCGAATAATTCTCTTTTACCGCGTATTTACTAGAAGCTTACACTTTCTGTATATAAAGGTTGCAATCGCAATGATTAAAACCAATTTTCCTACGGACCACGTTGATTCGATCAATTACATTGTCAAAAGAGACGGCCGCCGCGCGCCTTTCGTCCCCGCGAAAATCGCCGTCGCCATACAAAAGGCTTTCATTGCGACAGGACAATCTCAGTCTGACGACTATATTATGGAGCTCGCCGACGGAGTAACTAGGCAAATCGCCGACATGGGGCTTGTCGAGCCTGGCGTCGAAGACATTCAGGACTGCGTCGAAGAAGCTTTGTTGGAAAACGGGCACATTAACACGGCGCGAAAGTACATTGCGTATCGCGCGGAACGAACTCGTGTGCGCGAGATTAATACGCGTTTGATGAAGACCTATGAAGATATTACCTTCAAAGACGCAAAAACCAGCGACGTGAAGCGCGAAAACGCAAATGTGAACGGCGACACCGCTATGGGGCAGATGCTCAAATACGGTTCGGAAGGCGCTAAGGAATTTTTTCACAAGTTCATGTTAAAGCCGGAACATTCCCGCGCTCACATTGAAGGCGACATTCATATTCACGACCTCGACTTCTATTCGATGACGACTACGTGTTGTCAAATCGATTTGATTCGTCTTTTCAAGGGCGGATTCAGCACGGGGCACGGAGTACTTCGCGAACCTAATGATATTCAATCGTACGCGGCGCTTGCCTGTATCGCGATTCAATCGAATCAAAACGATCAACATGGCGGTCAGTCGATTGTAAACTTTGATTACGGTCTCGCTCCCGGCGTTGCGAAGACGTTCCGAAGGTGTTATCGTAACAACGTAGTTAAAGGAATACAATTCCTTACGCGTTGTCATGAGGAGTTCCTTGCCGAAGAGATCAAAGCGATTCATCAAGAGCTTCTTGACGCGGGGCATGTTCTGCGTCTTTCCGAGCACGATGAGTTTATGAAGGCGGAAAACGCCGCTATCCTCGAACGACTTGGTAAGAAGATTGAAGAAAACGTAAAGTCCGCCAGGTTTGAGAAACTTGACGCCGACTTGATTTCGGAGATCCAGACGGAGGCGTGCGAGCAAGCGACCAAAGAGACGGATCGCGCTACGTATCAAGCGATGGAGGCGTTGATCCACAATCTTAATACGATGCACAGCCGCGCTGGCGCCCAGACGCCCTTTTCCTCGATTAACTATGGGATGGACGTTTCCGCCGAAGGTCGCCTTGTCGTTAAGAACGTTTTGCTAGCTCACGAAGCGGGACTAGGCGCAGGCGAAACTCCTATCTTCCCGATCCATATTTTCCGCGTTAAAGAGGGCATTAACGTTGAGCCGGGCGAACCGAATTACGACTTGTTCAAATTAGCCTGTCGCGTTAGCTCCAAGCGCCTGTTCCCCAATTTCGCATTCCAGGACGCTCCGTTTAACCTTCAGTATTACAAGCCGGGAAAACCCGAGACTGAAATCGCCTACATGGGGTGCCGTACGCGCGTCGTGGGCAACGTCTATGATCCTGAACGGGAAATTACGTACTCGCGTGGAAATTTGAGCTTCACCTCAATCAACCTTCCGCGAATTGCGATGAACGCGCACGGAAACGTTAGTTTCTTCTTTGAGGAGCTTCAACGTAAACTTGACCTGTGCGTTGATCAATTGCTCGAACGTTTCCGCGTTCAATGCTCGAAGAAGGTTAAGAATTTTCCGTTCCTTATGGGACAGGGCGTGTGGCTCGACAGCGAGAAACTCGGCCAGGAAGACGTCGTTGGCGAAGTCTTGAAGCACGGCACGCTTTCCGTCGGTTTTATAGGATTGGCGGAGACGTTAAAGGCTCTTATTGGCGTTCATCATGGCGAAAGTGAAAAAGCGCAAAACATGGGGCTTGATATTGTGTCTTTCATGAGAAGATACATGGATAAAAAATCCCAACAAATGCGTTTGAATTTTTCTCTCCTCGCCACCCCGGCCGAGGGGCTTTCCGGGCGTTTTGTTCGTCTGGATCGCGCGAATTTTGGCGTGATTGAGGGCGTTACTGATCGCGAGTATTATACAAATAGTTTCCACATTCCGGTTTACTATAACATTCCCTGTTGGAAAAAGATTCAGTTGGAAGCTCCTTACCATGCGCTCACTAACGCGGGGCACATTACTTATGTCGAGCTTGACGGCGACACTTCGCAGAATCTGGAAGCTTTTGAAAAGATCGTTCATGCGATGCGTAAAGCCGGCGTCGGATACGGAGCTATCAATCATCCTATTGATTCCGATCCAGAGTGCGGTTTCTACGGCTTTATTAACGGCGAAGTTTGTCCGAAGTGCGGACGAAAAGAAACGCCCGATTCTCCGTTTGAACGCGTACGCCGTATTACCGGATATTTAGTTGGAACGTTGGATCGTTTTAACGACGCGAAACGCGCCGAAGTCCGCGATCGCGTTCAACACGGCCTCGGCGGCTCAAATTGCGGCGCTTGCGGTTCTCTTGAGAGCATGGATAAATAACCAAAGGAGGTTTGGTCAATGAAGCTTCGAATTGCTGGGTGTGTCGCCGATTCTATTGTGGACGGTCCCGGCATACGGTATGCGTTGTTCACTCAAGGTTGTCCGCGTTCTTGCAAAGGGTGTCACAATCCTCAATCTCATGATCCTAACGGCGGCGTTGAGACGACTACCGAGCAAATTTTGCAGGAGATTGATTCCAATCCTTTGTTAGACGGCGTTACGTTCAGCGGCGGCGAGCCTTTTATGCAAGCTGGTCCTTTGGCGCAGTTGGCTCGCGATTGCAGGTTGCGCGGCCTAAACATTGTCGTCTACACCGGATACAAATGGGAGGAGTTAATAGAGGCGAACAATGACGATTGGAAGGCTCTTCTTAAAGAGACAGACGCGCTTGTCGACGGTCCGTTCATTCAGGAGTTGCGCGATTGGAAGCTAAAATTTATGGGGTCTTCGAATCAACGCATTATTGACGTTCCGCGCTCTTTGGCTCAGAACCGAATCGTTCAGCTTGACGGTTTGGAGCATATGCCTCCAAAGATTGAGCAATAAATTTTGAAGGACGCTTTGAAAGCGTCCTTTTTTTATTCCTTGACGCAATCTGCGTAAATGAATATAAGTTACTAGCGCGGAGTGTTGAGAATTCGACTTGCCGGAAATTAGCGTTTCGTCTTCTCGCTGTTTGAAGTCGACAAGACTCCATAGCCCGAAAAATGCTTACGAGGACGGCGCCCGCGGCGTGGCATGTATAATCAAGGCTATGGATCGTTTTTTTACAGAAAAACTTTTACTTCCTTATGGACAAGCCAAAAACAGGACTACTTGTAAGTTTCGTTCTTATTGTTTTGTTATATGGCGAAACGTCGCTTAATGGCTTCACTCTGGCCCAGGTTCCGTATATTCCAGCTCCCGATTACGGAACCGCTATGCCGTTCGACTCCCCAATTGTTTCAGAAGAGCCGTTTTTTCCAATGCAGGGAATCGACTACAGTTCGTCCGCAGATTTTAATTCTATACCCGGCGATTTTTCCAATTCTCCTTTGCCTGTCGTGCAATCTCCCCAATATACAACATTGCCTCCGCAGTCCTTAGCAGGAACGAACGTTACGGGTAGCGACGGTTCCAACTACGTCATTTTAGGCGATGTAACAGGTCCCTTCACTTATGGAAGCGGAATGTACGAGAATATTCCGTTCTTGAACGAAGGGGAAAAAACGCCGAGTCAAAAATTACCAGAATTGAAAATTCCACAAACGGATTCGGAGTTTGTTTCAAGGGTCGATGCCTTGTTGGAACGTTTTGCTAATCCTAATCTTTCCGTCGCGCAATCGACCCCCGGACGTTTATTGCGTTATTCGCTTATTGCGGGGGCGGATGAAACTTTTCTGGCTCCAAACCCGTCGTCACAAAACGATTCGACAGGAGAAAACGTTTCTAAATCGGAAATGAAACAGATGTATGCGTTAGGGGCGCTTTGCTGGAACGTTCCCTGTTCCAACCGACGTCTTATGCGCGTAATAGACGGCCGTCCGGCGCCGGAAGTCGGATTCGGATTTCAAACGCAACGAGGGGAATTTTTGGCAGCCTTAGCGTTTGCAAAAATTGATCGTAATTACGAGTTGCGCGTCGATGGAAAGGCGTTTACCGTTCAAGATCTCGTCGAATGGGAAAAGTATTCTTGTTCTTCCTACGCCAACCTTTCGCTAGTTGCCGTTGGACTTGCCCACTATTCGCAAAATCCTGATGAAACGTGGATCAATCAGTTTGGCGAAGAATGGTCGTTACAAAAATTACTGGAAGAAGAGTCGCGGCGCAAAGTCGATTGGAATACGACGGATTCTACGGACAAATTACTTGCTTTTACCTATCTTTTAGCGCGACTTAAACAAAGTTCAAAAGCAAACTCGTTTGAATTGGCTTCGACACTACAGCGAACGGAGACGTTTCTTTTGTCAATGAAGAAACTCGTTTGGAACGCGTATACGGAAACGTCGATGAGCGATTCTTTGTTTTTTAATTCCAAGACGAAGCTCACGACTCCCTATATGAAGCTTTATGTTAACGGAAGACTTCTTCGTTGGCTGATGATCGTTTCTTCAAAGGAAGAACTCAATTCTCCCAAAATGAAACATGCAAGCGCGGAATTATGCGCGCTTGTCGATCAACTCTTCAATTCCCTTGACGATCTAAATCAAGTGTCGTCCACAGACGAGGAGTCTTTTTCGATCGCGCTTCAAACGCTTTGTCTTTATCGAAAACAATTTTTCCCGATTCAGAATCAAAGCGAGAACGTCCAATCGGGGGACGCGCAAACAAACGCCAATTAATCGTCATATTCCATATTGCGAATTTCGTCTTCGAGTATCCAGGACAAACGTCCAAGAAACAAACCGTAAAACATTGCTGCTAGAACAATTACAAATGGAGAAACGTAAAAGAAAACGTTATCCCAAGCCATCGCTCCCCATAAAACGCTCGGGACGTAAAAGAAAATAAACGAGAAAAGATAGAATTGAATCCACACGTGGAATTTGCTGAAAAAACTGGAAAAAACGCTCCAGGACACTGGACATATTAGCCAATCGGTTTGGCTTGTCGACAGCCAAAACACAGGGAAAAGCGCCCAAAAACTTCCCCAAAAAACAGCTGATTTTAACAAGGGAACAGCTTCTATGTTAAAACATGCCGCCGCTATGATCGCTCCCGGCGCAAAAGAAAAAAGAAGCATTCCCAGAAACCAAATCCCCTTCCCCAGATATCCGAAAACGTCTTCTGTTTGCCATTCTACGACACGACTTGCGCCGCAATTGCCAGCGTTATAAACGGAGACAAAATAGATCTCTAATAACGTCGTCAAGGCGAATATCGCAGGAATTCCTACGCCAAACAGCCCTATTAACGTCGCCTTTTCAAGGCCGGTTTCGAAATCCCACCGCATCAGAGGTTTTTCAGTGACTGGAATTATCCAAAGGGTGGTCAAACATACGAGAAGACCTATCATTAAAAAAAGAAACGCTCCTCGCGTCCATATTTCTTCAGAGAAAACGGCGCGAAAAGTCTTATTAAAGAGCGGCGCTCTCTTTGGAGGAGAGGGCAACGCCCAAACACGTTCGCCTTCTTTGAGCCTCAAAACCAGAGGAGGTAAAAATTTAGACGCGTCTTCTCTTTCTTCTAATATTTTGCGTCGCTTTTCGTTCCATCTTTCGATAAGGCCTAAATGGGGAGAATGTTTCCTGGATTTGGACGCAAATAGGCCTATCCGACGATGTTGGGACGGTCCTTTAGAAGGACTGTTATAATTCGTAGCGTCTCTAACAGTCTCATTGTCCTTAGGATTGCCGGCGTCTCGACTATTTATCCCCGTTGATGTGAACGTCGGCGCGATCGTCTTTTTCGTTGGATCAATAATGACCGTTTTGCCGTTTTGACGTTGAAACGCCATCATCGGTTGGTCGGGAATTTCGCCAATGGAGTAAACGCCGCGATCTCTGGGCTGAAATTTTACGTCGAGAGCGTCTTGTTGTCGCTTTAAAGCGTCTGTTACGACGTTTTCCGTTCCGCAGTCGGGACAAACGACGCTTTTACCGAGCATTGCGCCTGGAACGCTGATCAACGTCTCGCAGACCCGGCAGCGAACAGGATAATATGTTTCTTCATCAACTTTTGAGGAAGAAGTGTCGTTCGGATCCCTTAACGTGTATACGTTGTTTCCGTTCAGACTGACGCCAATTCGATTAGGATTGCGTATTGGAGAGTATTTTTCGTCGCGTTCTTTTTTTGACTTGTTAAAGAATTGTCGTTCGTAGTCCGTCTCCGTGTCAAAATCCAAATAATCCGGAACAACGACTTCTGTGTCGCAGTCAGGACAGGTAACGCGTTTTCCAACGTCCGCCTTAGTTACAGAAATGTCGGTGCGACAACGAGGACAATGGAAGGTACGGTAACGAAACGATTGAAGAACCTCGGCGTCGTCTGCCGAAGTTGGTTTGGCTTCATAAATATCATCCGAAGAAACGTTCACATGGTCTTTATTGTCGTTTAAATCTGAACGTTTGTTGTTTTCCATTTCAATTCTCCTCCAAACAGCAAGGACACGCTAATTCTATCGTTATTGACAGGCTTTTTCAACGTTTTGACTCAAAAGAAGGAGAAAAACTCAAAAGTTCATACGCCTTTACGTTTTTTTACGACGTAAGTGGAGAGAAAGATTCCAACTGACGAAGCGAAAAGAGTTGCGACAAGCGCGTAGCGTATCGTTTCGACGTCGTTTTGAAAGTCGAGGACTTTCAAAGCGACGTCGTACAGTAAATAGCCGCATAGCAACGCCAACGTTGTCAAACCAAAAGCAAAGCCGACGCGTCCAACGCAAGCTTGCGCGGCAGAAACCAGGGTTACGGCTGTTGTCGAATTTAACAAAAAGACCCCTATTAGGAAAAAAGACATATTTGTGGGAAAACATAAACAGGGAATTGTCAGTAACAGCGCTATCGCGCCCGTTTTTCGCGCGCCTAACCAATCGGCGCAAAAACCTCCCGTAAACTTACCAACAAAAGAAGCGCAAGCGATTCCTAAAAGAAGAGTTTGGTCGTCAATGGTAAAATCGACTAGACGAGGCGCGACAAATCCCACGAAAGAACGCGTCAAAACGACGGCAATCGCCAAAAACAGAGGAAAAACGCGCCAATCGTCGTAAAATAGTTGAACGTAACGTTGAGAAGTTAGATCTTCGACACGACTGCCTTCTTGTTCTTCCTTGTTTTTTGATAGTTCTTTACCCCATATCCAAATTAGAACGGTCGTTAAAACTAAAAGAAAAACGACAAATCCAAACGACGTTTTCGCAAAATCGCCTAATCGACCTCCAATATAAAGACCAATCGCGCCGGAGGAAATAAAAACTCCCCCGCGCCAATAGCGTCCGACGTCGTGAGCAAGGGCGTCTATACCGCCCCCAACATGGAAAAACGCGTTGCCAATTCCGGCAAATACAATGGCAAGCAGAGATAAAGACGAAAAACTAATCTTTTGGATTCCGGAAGAATTGTATGCGAAGTCAGACCAGTCGTTTGAAGATTGTAAAACGAGAGGCAAATGACGGGCGATCGACGTTTCGATATAAGCGCCGAGGCCCAAACCAAGCGCGAGAACGCAACATCCTACGCAAGAACAAATTCGGGCGGTTCGTAATTTAAAAAACGAACCAATAACAAATTCCAAGCCGAAAGCCAGGACGTTATACGCTAAGAAAAATCCCCAAACGTTATTATCTGGAAACGCGTTTACTCGCCGCAAGCGAAAAAGAAGAAACGCACAGGAAAAATCTACAATAAAATGCGCAAGCGTGAACGCCGTCAGACTTGTAAGATTTCGATCAGAAGCCTTGTTTTGAAGATCTTTCATTAAAATCAAAGGCGTCGTTTGTCCGACTGACAATATGGACAAACGACGCTTAAAAAGACGAGGAAAACTAAAAAACGTCTTTAATTTTAGCCAACGCTGAACGATTGTAATGCTTCTTCAACTCTACTGTTTCTCTCATGGACGCGCCCGTATGTACGTTGACAAGATCAAGCGTAAGACTGTACTTAACCTGCGAATCGACGTTGTCACGCGTCGTCGCCGTGGTAACTTTGGCAAAAAGGAGGTAATCAAAAGGCGCGTCCAGTTCGCCAAGAGCAGCTGCAAATTTACTACGTTTGTCAGGAAGAAGAAGGTCGTCGACACGAAGCCCTGTGTCACGAAGACCTGCCGACACTAATCGGGAATCAACGACGTCAAATTGTTCTGATTGCGTGATCATCGTACGAATCGATTCGCTTAGATTCTCGCGCAAATCCCCCATCTCTTCCCCGCCCGCGTTTTCAACACCGACAAAACAGATTCTTCTTACGCCGTAATCTTCGGCAATTTGAGCGACTGTTTTTCCAGAGTCTTCTAAAACGACCGGCGTGCGCGCAGCTTGTTCAAGAAGTCCATTAACCGCCGCCTGCGCGGCGGGATCGTATATTTCAGAGCCCGCCCGATGACTACCGATTCGATCTGCGGAATTTGGATCGACAATTTTTCCTTTTTGAGTTGCGCAACCAGAAGACGTCAATAAGGCAGAAACCGTAAAAGCGATCGCAAAGAATATTCCAACCGCCGAATTACTAAGTCCGCTAATCAATACAAAAGTTTTCATAAAACGCGCGTTTATCGTATAGCGTCGGAGAACTGCCGGATCGACAAAAGCTAATTTGCCGATCCTCTGATATTACGTCCGAGCGGCGCGTCATAACAACGCGCCAACCCTACCCTAATACTGACGTTTTTTGGACGTTACGACAAGAGCAATAATTTCGATTGCGTCAAAAACGCGCTGTTTTCCCCACTAAAGACTTGGAGAACCGGGCACGTCTTCAACGTTTTGTTTAGCGTTTGGCTGACGACGAGAAGCGCGCTCTTCTTGAGTCGGTTCAGAAACCTCAAATTTAACGGGAGAAACTTCGGGCAATTTTCCCGCGTCCTTAAGCTTGTATCCAATTGCGAAAAAGCGTTCCAGCTTTTTGTCGTCTAACTCGTACCGAGGCGATGTCGGCATTCCTTCCCAAACGACTCCGCCAACCGTCGGTTCAAGTAAAATCGCGTGCGGAATACCGTAAACTCCAAGTTTGTTGGCAAGTCTGCGTCCCGTGTCAACCGCTGCAAAATAACCAATGTCAAAGATATTCAACTTATTTCCCGGCATATTGCGAATGGCGTTTTCGTCCATTTCACAAATGGAGACGACGACAAGATCGTCCTTATACTTCTTGGAAATGAAGTCAAGGTAAGGAAGAGAACGTCGGCAAGGCGGACACCATGTCGCCCACATTTCAATTAAAATATATTTGCCTGCCAAATCTTCTGGCGTCGGGGCCTTCGTCAACCATTTTTCAACGGGAATCGCCCCCACGACGTCGTCGATAGCCGTCCAGAGATAAGAGTCTGCCCAAATCATGTGATCGCGTTTAAGAGCCGGATGATTTGCTGGCAAATTAGCGCTTTCGACCAACCAGGGTTGAGTTGCCAGATCAATTTTGGGAGTGTCTTCGTTTTCGTTAGTCGCAACGGCAGGCGCCCCGTCCGCATTGCAAACTAATTCTCCGTCCGGTCCAATATAGCACGGACCTCCCGCGTCTTCAAATTGCGTCTGTTGCTCCTCTTGCGCGAAAGTCGGACGACTATCGATAAAGAAAGTGATGGTGAAGAAGGCGACGATTAAGATTGTCGCGACGTTTAATAGCCTCAAGCGCATAAAGGTCATCTTGGTCCCTTTCATATACCTTTGTTTTTTCCATTGAACGACTAATACAGAACGAGCTCTAAGGTCTGTACAATTAGTCTGTTTGCAGTATCATACGGAAAATAGAAAGCGTTTTCAAGCGTTTGAGAGAAATTTTCCTCTGACGCAATTTGGAGAATGATCCCACATGTCTAAGTTTGATCCCAATCGTGCTATTCGTCGTTCGGAAACTGTCGGACAAAAAGCGTGTAGACCTCTGTTGGGGATCGGCTTGCTCGTATTGGTAGTTCTTTGTTTATCCGTTTTTTTTGCCTTCCCTCTTCCTAATTCTTCCGCGCCGCGTTGGGCGCTTCTTTTAGAGCCAACTATTAACTCTGAGTTTATCAACGAAATATGGTTTGGCGTCGATTTGCCGCGCGCGCCCTTTACTGGCGAGCGGTTTATCGCTTTCGCTTTCGGACTTTTGTTCGTCGTTTCATCGACGTTCCTTGGGTTGTTTTTTTCGCCTCTAATTAAATCAACGTTTAAATCGAATTGCCTTGAAACTGCGATATTTGCTACTGGCCTTGGTTTAACGCTTCGTTCTTGTATTTTTCTCTGGTTGGGATTGATTGGACATGCGCGTGTTCCAACGTTTCAATGCTCTGTTGGTATTTTTATCGCATTTGCTTTGTTTTCTTTCTTTTTTTGCAAAGGAGAGAAAAGTCGTAAAAATATGTCGAACGTCCCCGTCT
The DNA here is from genome assembly GCA_017550965.1 of Thermoguttaceae bacterium. Classification (GTDB taxonomy): domain Bacteria; phylum Planctomycetota; class Planctomycetia; order Pirellulales; family Thermoguttaceae; genus RUG369. The sequence goes on along the minus strand of JAFZNK010000287.1, from coordinate 8,547 downwards.
TTAGATTTTCTTCATGGACCGACGTCAAACGTTTTTTTTCATCTGCAGCGCAAACTCCCACGGATAAGTTTTATCTGTGCGTTCAACTGATTCTTTTCGCTCTTTTTTCTTCGTTTTACGCTTTTTCAGCGACTCAGCCGATTTTCGAATACGACGCCGTCGAATACCACGTTCAGAGCGCAAGAGAGATATTTGAAACAGGGAGAATCGTCTTTTCTCCCAATAACGTCTACTCGAATATGCCCCTTGGCGTGGAAACGTTTTATGTTGCCGGATTTAATATGGCGCAAAACCTTGGCTTTGGCCAGGACGACGTCTTACGAATAGGATCCCTTATTGGAAAGACTATTCTGACGAGTTTTGTTTTTCTAACTGCGTTGGCTTTACTTGCTTTTGGGTTGCGTTTTTTTCGAAGCGGAGCCGGAAGTATGTGGGCGGCTATAGTCTTTCTTTCTTTTCCCGGCGTTTTCGAGGTCTTTGTTAGCGGTTTGAACGACGGAGTATTGTGTTTTACGCTGTTTGCTACGCTTTATCTTCTTTTCGTTAGAGCGCAAAACCTCTCTCATGCGCAAAATGGAACGTCGACGACGTTTGATACAATTTCACATGCGGTTTTGCTCGGTTTTTTCGCCGGTTTTGCAATGGGAATCAAATATACGGGCGTTGTTTTTGTAGTTATTCCAGCTTGCGTTCTAGAGTTCCTGATTGAGCGCTTTCCCCAGAGGTATAAGTTTCTTTTTGGGGAGAATCGGACGCGGGATTCGCAAAACGACCGTGTTATTGCAAATGTCGGAGACGCGCGCAATCCGGAAAACACTCAGGAACAGTTGCGGAGTTTTAAACAGACGTTAAGGCGTGGTCGAAGAAGAAACCTTGCGCTTATCGCCGTCGTTTTCGTTTTGACCGTCCTGCTTGTTTCTGGAGGTTGGTACCTTCGTAATGCGATTGCCGCTGGAAATCCGACGTATCCGCTTGCTTATAGCTTATTTGGGGATAAGAGTGGAACTTGGAATAACGATATAAACGTTCGTTGGAAGAACGCTCACTCTTCCTCGTCGTTTGGCATAAAAGCGATGGGAACGGCGCTAAGCGTTTCGTTGTGGAAAGACGGGTTTTCCTCTCCGTTTTTCCTGTTTTATGGCGTTTTAGGAGTCGTCGCGCTTGGCGTTGTTCTCAGAAGTTCTTTTTCGAAAAATAAACTTGGAACAGAAAAGTTACTGATATGCGTTTGGGTTCTGGTTCTCCTGTTTTGGGGCTGTTGGTTTTTTACAACCCACCGACTCGCACGTTTTTTACTTCCCGTCCTTCCTCTTGTGGCGACGTTTGTCGGAAGTCTCATTGCAGCCGGATTGACGTTTCCGTCACGAGTCGTTAAGGCTACTGTGTTTGTAGCGACGCTAACATGTCTTCTTTATTCCGGTCTTATGATCGATATGTTGGGACAAGGCAGAATGGCGCCCCTTCGAGCGCTTGAGCGCGACCCTTTCCGATTTACCAAAGAGTCTATTTACTTTAATGAGCATCCGGAGTTGTTTGAGACTTCGGTTTCTTCCGATACGTCGCTGAAAAAGTTACTTCTTATCGGGGAAGCCAAGGCGTTTATGTACCGAGTCCCAATTCTCTATTCGACGTGTTGGAACGACTCTCCCTTAATTCCTCTGCTTGACGGTTTCGTCAAAAAAAACGACAAAGGCCAGATTGTCGACGTTACTGACCCGCATAAGTTATGCGCTAATCTTCGTAAAGCGGGAATAGAATTTATCTTGGTTGATTTTTCCGAATTGTCTCGATTTAGAAGTCCGGGTAACTACGGATTCAATAATCCTGAAATCGACGAGAATCTCTTCACTTTGTTGCTGAAAGCCGACGTTATCGTTCCCTATAAAGCTCCGGAGTTGCAGGACGGCGATTCAAACGACGTTATGATTTTTAGTGTATGTTCCCCCATCGACAATTGACAAGCTCGTTTGGTCGTTTGTTACGGGCGAACGCCTATTGTTAAATGCTCAAATTCTATTAGAATATTGGACGTTGGAGCCCCTTGATTTGTGTCGTTTATCAGATCCTCGGGCTTTTGTTTTTCATTTCGCTTAGGCGGCGCGAATAGTCGCCGTGAGACGTCTTATCGAGATAAAATGGCTGCTAGATCAATACCTTCTGACATTGAAATCGCTCGTAACGCTCAATTGCGTCCGATTACGACAATTGCTTCCAAACTTGGCGTCCCCGAAGACGCGCTTGAAACTTATGGCAAGTACAAGGCGAAAGTTTCCCTGACGAGCCTTAAGGATATTCCACAAAGGAAAGACGCTAAGTTGATTCTCGTTACCGCGATCAATCCGACTCCGGCCGGCGAAGGAAAAACTACCGTTAGCATCGGTCTTTGCGACGCGCTTAATATCCTCAATAAAAACGCGTGTCTTTGTCTTCGCGAACCGTCTCTTGGGCCTTGTTTTGGCGTCAAGGGCGGCGCTGCTGGCGGCGGTTACGCCCAAGTAGTCCCGATGGAAGATATTAATCTACACTTTACGGGAGACTTCCACGCTATTACGGCGGCTCATAATCTCCTCGCCGCGATGGTAGACAACTCCCTTCATCAGGGCAATCCTCTTAGATTGGATCCACGACGGATTGTTTGGGGCCGCGCTCTCGACGTGAACGAACGCGCTTTGCGTTCGATCGTTTTAGGTTTAGGAGGAACTGCCAATTCGGTGCCGCGAGAGAGCTTCTTCATTATTACCGCCGCCTCCGAAATTATGGCGATTCTGTGCTTAAGCGACGATCTTTTTGATCTTCGCGAACGTCTTGGCAAAATCGTTGTTGGATATGACGTCGACGGCAAGCCGGTTACCGCCGCCGATCTTAAGGCGCAAGGCGCGATGACTGTCTTGCTTAAGCAAGCGATCAATCCGAATCTCGTTCAAACTCTTGAAGGAAGTCCGGCGTTTGTTCATGGCGGTCCTTTCGCCAATATTGCGCATGGATGCAATAGTATCGTCGCGACTAAAACAGCTCTCAAATTTGCGGATTATGTCGTTACGGAAGCCGGATTCGGCGCCGATCTTGGAGCCGAAAAATTCTTCGATATCAAATCCCGCAAAGCTGGATTTAAACCTGCGCTTTCTGTCGTTGTGGCAACCGTACGCGCGTTAAAATATCATGGAGGCGTAGCTAAGGCCGATTTGGGGACGCCTAACGTTGACGCTGTCATTCGCGGTCTTGTTAATCTGGAACGTCACATTGCCAACGTTAAGAAATTCGGTCTTTCGGTCGTAGTGGCGCTCAATCAATTTGAAGGCGACTCTGACGAAGAACTTGCCGCTATTCAAAACGCTTGCGCGAAACTTGGCGTCAAATGCGCAGCCGGCACGCATTGGGCCGAAGGAGGAAAAGGGGCGGTCGAACTTGCAAAAACAGTTCTCGAAACAATCGACGAAAATCAAGAAAGCAAGTTTGCGCCGATTTACGCCGACGATCTGCCAATTAAGGATAAGATTGAAAAAGTCGCGAAAGAGATTTATCATGCGGGCTTTGTTTCCTATACAAAACAAGCGGAGAGACAATTAGCAGATATTGTCGCTCAAGGTTGCGACAATTTGCCGGTATGTATTGCTAAAACTCAATATTCATTCTCTGCCGATCCCAAGCTTCTTGGCGCCCCGGAAGGCTTTGAACTAAACGTTCGCGAACTTCGCTGGAGCGCCGGCGCCGGTTTCGTTGTCGCCAGGACCGGCGAAATCATTGCCGCTCCTGGTTTGCCGAAAGTTCCAGTCGCCGAGTCAATCGATATTAATGAAAACGGCGATACCGTCGGCCTCTTCTAATTTAAGATTGGCTGACGTTTACTTTTCTTTACCAACGACGCGTGTGGATTTGTCGACACGCGTTGTTTTCTTATAGGAACGGAAAGAACGCTATGCTTCAATTGGTGGCGACGTCAACGACAGGCTTGGAATCTGTTGTGTCTAACGAACTCAAAGGGCTGGGTTACGCTCCGCGTAATTCAGCTGTCGGCGTGGGACGCACTTATTTTGAAGGCGGTTTTTCCGATCTTGTGAAAGCCAATTTATGGCTAAGAACGGCTGGAAAAGTTCTTGTTGTTCTTGCAGAATTTGACGTTTCAAACGACTTTGACGTCATTTTTGACGCCGTGCGCGCGATCGAATGGGAGTCTTTTGCGCCAAAGGACGCTCGATTTCTTGTTGAAGGTCGTTCCGTTCGTTCGACAATCACGAGCGTTCCCGCTCTTCAACGTACTGTCAAAAAAGCGATTGTAGATCGATTATCGCGCGTTTGGGGCGTTTCGACGCTTTTGGAAACGGGACCTCTCTACACAGTGGAGATTTCCCTCCTAAAAGACAGGGCGACGATTACTCTTGATTCTACGGGGAGAGGGCTTCATCGACGCGGGTATCGTACGATGAATGTCGCGGCTCCGTTGCGAGAAACTCTAGCGAGCGCTTTGGTTCAGCTTTCCGTGTGGAAACCGGGCCGACCTTTAATCGATCCCTTTTGCGCTTCGGGAACCATTCCGATCGAGGCGGCGATGATCGGGCGAAACATTGCGCCTGGACTAAAACGAACGTTTGTTTCGCAAGGGTGGCCAATTATTCCGGAAAACGTTTGGAAAGAAGCTCGCGAGGAGGCGCAGGCAGCGGCGCTTCCACCGCTAAAAGAAAAGATTCACGGTTCGGATATCGACGCCGAAGCGCTTAAATTTGCGCGTCAACACGCCGTCGCCGCCGGAGTTGATGAAGACGTCGTCTTTTATCAGCGCGATTTCTATGATTTGGAAGACAACCGCGAGTACGGATGCGTTATTTGCAATCCTCCCTACGGAGATCGTATTGGCGATCTGGGAACGCTACGTCCACTCTATGAGTCGATCCCAGCCGTCCTTTCGAAACTTCCAACGTGGAGCCACTTCATTATTACCAATTGGCTCGATCTTGAAAAAACGATTGGACGTGAAGCGACACGACGGAGAAAGCTTTACAATAGTCGTATCGAATGCGTTTATTTCCAATTTATCGGCCCCAAGCCGCCGAAAGACGCTCCTTCCAAGAAAATGAAGGAAACTGTAGGATCGGAAAGCGACGTTCTTTACGCGTCCTCTTCCAACTTGCCGTCAGTTGAAGAGCCTGTCTTTGCCGGGCTGGACGACTATGCCGACTATCAAGCGACGGAGTTTGGGCGTTGCCTTGCAAATCGTGTCAGACGGTTTCGTCGTTATCCTTCGCGCGGAATCACATGTTATCGTCTGTACGATAAAGATCTTCCGGAAGTTCCGCTGGCTATTGATATTTTTGAGAGCAAATGGCTTCATATTGCCGAATACGAACGACCGGACGGTAGAAACGTAGGGCAACATCGTCTTTGGCTCGATAAGATGATCGCAAAGGCCGCAGAAACAGTTCAAATCCCGTTGGAAAATGTTTTTGTCAAACGAAGATCTCGTCAGCGCGGAGAAGCTCAATATGAGAAGATGGCGGAATCTGGTCGAGTCGTTCGTGTTCACGAGGGCGGATTGACATTTCTGTGTAATATGACGGACTATTTAGACGTAGGTCTGTTTTTGGACCATCGTCAAACGAGGGAAATGGTCCGTCGCGAAGCTCTTGGCAAGAGATTTCTCAACCTCTTCTGTTATTCCGGTTCCTTTACCTGTTACGCCGCCGACGGGGGAGCAAGTTCGACCGTCTCTGTCGACCTGTCGCCAACCTATTTGGATTGGGGACTGGCAAATCTTGAAGAAAACGAGCTTACAGTTCGCGATCGCCGTCGCGTCGCCGAACGCCGCGAAAATGAAAACAAGCCCGAACTTCCTGCAGAAAACTTATTCGTTAAATCGGACGCGATACGTTTTTTAAAAGCGATTCCTCCCTCGTCCGACCATAATCCGGACGACGTTCGGACGATCGAAGAGACCGCTTCGGAAGTTGGCGCAATTAAGCGACGAGCTCATTATGAGCGTCGTAAAGAAAACGGAAATAGTAAGAAATACTTCAAACGACGAGATGGAAAAACGTTTGAACGAGGCGCGCTTCCCGAACGCGCGTTTGGAATTACGCGCTCCGATTTTGAGCTGTGCGTTTGCGATCCCCCAACTTTTTCAAATAGCAAATCTACAGAATCCGACTGGGACGTACAACGACGACATGTCGAATTGCTCCGGCTTTTGGCGACTCGGATGAAGTCTGGCGGAGTCGTCTACTTTTCCAACAACTTTCGAAAATTCAAATTTGACGAAGAAGGACTCGCCGATTTGTACGATTTTCGTGAGATTTCCAACAGGACGATTCCGGAAGACTTTCGCAACAAGAGAATTCATCGTTGCTGGCGCATGATTGTAAAATAGGGCGCCGCGCTTGATTTATCGATTACACGATTTATAAGGCGTAAGAGAACGTCGTTTTTAAAAAAGAGACGTTCAAATGATTGACGGAGAAGCTCCTGTATTTTATAATCGGTAAGGGACGGCGGGAGGATTTTGCGCCGACCGTGATACGTCGCGAATATCGTCGCTAATGGGATGTTGTAATATGGCTGTTACGCAAGAAGATATTGCTCGAGCCGGAGTGGTTGGCGCCGGCGGAGCCGGGTTTCCTACTCATGTTAAACTTTCAGGAAAAGCGGATACCGTCGTGTTAAACGCGGCTGAATGCGAGCCGTTGTTGCATAAAGACAAAGAACTTATATTGCGTGACGCTCCTATGATTGTCGAAGGATTGGCGCGCGCAATGTCTTTAGTAGGAGCCAAAGAGGCCGTCGTTGGCGTCAAAGCTAAATATGCCAAAGTTATCGAGGCGATGAATAAGGCCTTGCGTCCCAATATGAGGATTTTTCCTCTTCCCGACGTCTATCCGTCTGGCGACGAATTTATTCTCGTTTATTTGACGCTTGGCCGCGTTATTGCTCCGGGAGCGATTCCGCTTTCCGTGGGCGCCGTAGTGATGAATGTGGAAACGGCGCGTAACGTCGCCAACGTGGGGACGACTCCCGTTGTCGACAAATATGTTTCTGTCGCGGGCGCGGTTGCAAATCCGTGCACTGTTTGCGTTCCTCTTGGAACTAGTTTAGCCGAATGTCTTGAACTTGCCGGGGGCGCGACGATTTCTAATCCTGCGTATGTCGTCGGCGGAGCCATGATGGGACGACTCGTTCCGACTTTAGACGCGCCCGTCACAAAGACGACCGGCGGTCTGATTGTTCTTCCCGAGGATCACTTCGTCGTTCAACGTAAAAGTTGGGACTGGAACAAGACGATGCGCGTCGGGCGCGCGGCGTGCGATCAATGTTCTCGTTGCACAGAACTTTGTCCGCGATATATGCTTGGGCATCCTATTGAGCCGCATCGCGCTATGCGTAGCCTCGGTTTCAACGCCAACCGCGAAGCAGACGTTGCGGGAACCCAGTTCTGTTGCGAGTGTAATTTATGCAGTTACTCATCCTGTCCGGAGGGACTTGATCCGCGTGGCGTCAATCATCAGAATAAGGCGCGCCTCGCCGCCGAAAAGAAAAGATGGGTCAATCCCCCGTTCGATCCTTCTCGGGCAGACCTGTTAATGCCGTATCGTAAAACTCCGACAGGACGTCTGATGAAAAGAATCGGGCTCGACGGCTTTGTTAATCACGGTCCGCTCTCCGGGGAACCCTATCAGCCTAAAGAAGTTCATATTGCTCTTCGTCAACATATTGGCGCGCCTTGTTCGCCTGTTGTGAACAAAGGGGACGTCGTTACAAGAGGACAAGCGATCGCCGTTCGTCCGGTAATTGACGGCAAAGTCGCTCTTGGCGCGGATATCCATGCGTCGATTAATGGAACGGTCGTCGACGTTTCCCCGGAGTATGTTAAGATTGCGGCCGTTTCCTGAAAATAACTTTTCTCTATTGCCGCAGTCGACAAAAGAGGCGTTGTTCACGTGAACAACGCCTCTTTTGTCAATCGTGGTTTTTTCCTAAAACTACCTGTCGATATAACTTTTCTATTTCTGCGCTGCAAATTTTGTCATTTTCGGCACGAGACAATTAAGATCCGGGGTCAATTCCGGATGGGGACTGCAAATGATCACTCGTCCCTTGCCATAAGCTCCGTAAGCAATAGCGGGGGAATTAACTTGAACGCCTTTAGGCGCGTCGTTTTCCGCTATTTCGGTACGAAAATACGCCAATACAGAATATGGCTTGAGGCCCTCGTAGTTTGCCGGATGAAAAACGGGACCGTTTTGGTAGGCCACGTTGACAGTTCCGGTGAAATCCTCTAACACCTTTCGCCCTTCCTCAGTCAGTTCAATTTCGAGAATAGCCTCGCCGCGTTCCCATTCGCCTTCCTGAAGTTCGGCGTCGATTAAACGTCCCGTTTCACGCGACAAGTTTACTAGCGCAAGATATGCGCCCGCGCAAGTTCCAATGAAACCGCCGCCGTCGTTCAAAAATTTACGCAATTCTTTCCAACCTTCGTCGCCAAGAGCTTTAGACTCGCCGCTTCCCGTTCCGCCCGGAAAAAGAACCACGTCGAAATTTTTCAAAGAGCCTTCCCTTATTTCT
>JAFZNK010000286.1 GCA_017550965.1 Thermoguttaceae bacterium | reverse complement strand
GATCATTTCTACCGCAAGACGGAACCCTACTCCAAGCGCAACGCGCTTCGCAGCAGGCGTCCAACCTCGAAGAGTAAGCTCGGACGCGAAGCAGCAAGCCGTCGCGTCCGCGGTTAATTACGTTAGTCGACGTTAATTCGCGAAAGAACCGTAGGCGCGCCCGTCTTCCCGCTACCTTCGTTGTGATCGCGATGAACGAACGCTTTCTTAACGCGATTATTCGTCTTCAACATGATCTCTTTGTTTCTCATGGAGTCGGAAGTACGCTCGTCTTCCGCGTTGAAAGCCGTTAGCGTCGATTTACCTTGGGGCAGAACCCGCAAAGCAGAACTTGAAGTTTGATATCCGTCGTCGAAAACAGCTTTCCAGTATTCGGCATAAAGATCGTCATAATCTCTCCCCAAGTCCTGAAAGAAATCGTCGAAGTCATAACCCTTTTCGGGATTGACAATCGGGCGCGACGCAGCACAAACAAACGCTCGGTTAAATACGGAACCTGAACGAATATGTCCGCAAGACGCTTCTCTATCTCGCGACGAAGAATCTCGAATTTCCACTAAGTCGCTCATTTGCGGCGACGTTCGTGCGAGGTCGTCAATGTTCCGAACGCGCCAAAATGACTTGGGATTCGTAGAATTCCAGCTATAGGCGCCCGACGCGTGCGTTAGCAGATAGCGAAACGCCTTGTTTGCTGAATTAAGTAATGCGGGGTTTGCGGAGGCGTCGTAAGCTAGGGGAACGTCCGCAAGCATCTCGCACGGAATGACAAAGGGCGACGAAGAAGAACTAGAATCTGTAATTAGCACGTCGAGTCGATGTTTTCGACTGCGCATCCAGTAGAGGAGATTAGAACGCAAGATTGAGTCTTGGGCATTAATAGTCGCGCTATCTATCAACGGCATTATAAAATGATCGCGCTCGTCTTCCAAATCGGCGGCGTTGGAAAGAGCCTCGTTATAGCGAGTTTCCTGGACAGCCGTCCCTCCGTATAGCGAAAGAATATAAACAAAGAGCGCGTCGTTTTCGCCCGCTTTAGAAGCCAAATCGGAAATGACGTCGACGATCTTCTGCGGAGTCGTATCGGCCCCGCTCAGTACGACGTATTCGCCGAAGACGTCTTTATCTCCGCCCGACGCGTCTAAACCGATCGCGCCCAAATTCGATTCAAAGAATTCCCGCGACGACTCGACCATGAGTTTGAAATCATAATCGCGACTGGGAGTTCCCGGGTCGTTATTTTCTTTCGTAGCGTCCCGCGCCGTGCCCGTCCAGACCGTCAGCATGTAAATCTTGCCGATTTCGCCATTGGAATTCCGTGCGGAATCATTCGGTCGCGACTCGGCGTTGACGCGAGAAGCAAGCGTCAAATGGGGATTCGTCCAGGAATTCGCGTCGTCTTGGGCGTAACTACGCCCGAAGAGCGCAAATTGCGGCGTTACGACTGCGCATAGGAACGTGAGGAATAGCGCGCGGAATAGAGGGCTGCGGTATGAAGGCATTTATT
>JAFZNK010000285.1 GCA_017550965.1 Thermoguttaceae bacterium | reverse complement strand
TATGATTTCCCTGATCGTCAGCGTCTTTCCTTTTAGCAAAGAATCGAACGTAATCGTCGTTCCAAGGTCGCCCGTTCCGGCGTAATTGATCGCCTCGCGTAGAGAAACCAGGTCGTCGTTGGGATCGACGACGTCGTCGGGAGTTGTAACGACTGTTGAAACAGTTTCGCCCGGCGTAACGGCGACAGGAGGCGTCTCGTTATTTTGTTTCGGCGTTTCCGGCGTAACGACGTCGTTTGCCGAGACGGTTTCCGGCTGTTCGTCGTCAGGTTGCGGCGGTTGCGACTGGACGGGCGGATCGGGAACGTTGTCGTCGCGACCCGCGAAGAACGCGATCGCTCCGCAACAGATCCCCAGCGCGACGATTGCGGCTCCTACGGTCGCCGCTACTCGCGCGGGCGTAATTTTGAGTTTTTGCGATTGAATAAGGCGCCTGATCGTCCGCAGAAGCTCTTCGTCGGAAGCGAACTGCGCGCTCCGGTCGGTAGCGAGCGTTCGAGCGACGAATTTCAAGACTGCTTTTGACGGGACGGGCGTCCTTGCCTTCTGATAGGCGCGTCGAACGGCGACGACGTCGACGGGGCAGGTTATCGGTTCTTTAAAAGTCGCCCCCGTCGTTAAAAAGAAGAACGTTTCGCCAAGTCCTCGATAATCGCTTTGCGGTCGATAGAACCGTCCTTGATTTTGATTGTCGTCCTTTTCGGCGGCGATCGGGACGCAGAACCCCAGATCGCTAAGTTTGACGACGCCGTCAGACTTTCTGCGGAGGATATTGCCCGGCTTGAGGTCGCGATGAACCAGCCCGACGTCGTGGATTGTTTGCAACGCGAGAACGACCTGTTCGGCGATTTCGAGCGCCTCGTCGAGTTCCAGACGACACTCGGGCGCTTTGAGCGTGTAGCGTTCCAGGTTGTCCCCGTCGACATATTCCATCATGAGCCAATTTCGATCCGCCGTCTTGCCGCAACTGTACGCGCGGACGATGTGATCGCTGTCGAGGCGTCCGTTGAACGCGAGTTCGCGTTGAAATCGCTCGAGACTCTCGGCGTCGTCGAACTTGGGATTGAGAAATTTAAAGGCGACGTCGCGCCGCATGGCCAGGTCGGTCGCGCGATAAGCGCAGCCCGTTACTCCCTGACCGAGGAACTCTTCAAGTCGGTAATGTTCGAATTCCCGAGGGACTGGATATTCCTGTTCGTCGTCTCCGGCGCTGAGTTCGTCGAGTTTTGCGAAAACGTCCTTGATCGTTTCGACGTACTGAGGAAATCGCGCGAGGTAGTTCTCTTTGGGCAAAGCGGCGCCGTTCTCGATCCGCAGGAGCAAATCGATTTCCAAAAGTCGGCGAAAGAGAGCTTCTCCGGCGAGCTCCTTCGCTCCTTTGAGCGCGTTTTCGAGGTCGTCTTCTCTTTCGGGCTTCCAGTTCAGCTCGAAATCTTCGACGATCTCAAACGATCGCTCTAAAACTGACTTATAGCGCCTTTCGCGCTGGTTTCTCTTTAACATGATGCGTCGTACATGAAGATCTGATCTGTGTTGAGTTCGAGCGCAACCTCTTACACAGTATAGGACGTCGCCGCGACTTTGGCGAAATGAAATCGAGATTTTTTTCTTTTTTAAGATTTTTCTCTATTTTATCATTTTCTATTTCGCTTTTTTGGTTCTAGCGACATTTTCCTGTAAGAAGGCGGCTTTTCTCCGTGTTTAGCACGGAGTATGAGATTGTCGGTTTTTCGTGAAAAAGCTTAATGCGCGTCGTTTCCAGAGGTGAAGTCGACGCGCGGTTTATCCGCTTGTTTTTGGCGACCGTTTTAAGCAGACGTTCAATGAAGAATATTAAACCAGACGAATTCCGAAATATCCTTGATCAATTTGATACGACGTATACGAGAGAGGGCTCTGAGTTTTATGTCCCCTGGAAAGATACCGAGACCGAGTCGGGCGTGGAAATCGTCGTAATTTTTGACCTCGGCGAAGAAAAAATACAGGCCGTCGCGATGAAGCCCGGTTATAGTTCCAACCTTTCGCTCGACGAAAAGTTCCGTTTCTGCAACGATTGGAATTTCAATTACGAAATTCCCAAAGCCTTTCTGGACAAATCCGGGGATTTTGTCCTCGAGACGTGTTTGTTCCATGATAAAGACGTTTCGCTTGAGTTTGTCAGAGACGTCTTTGTCCAATTGTCTCTTGATTCAAGTTTGTTGTTTTTCAAAACGCTCAAAGAGCGAATCGAAAAATAGATCGGCGGAAACGGTAACGTTCTATGGCTTTGAGATAAACGCGGCAAGCTCTTTGTTCAAATAATCGTTTGTATAAATCAGGGAACAACCTTAAAGAACAGGATTGTCTGACATGGGAATTATAATAGTCCTTGTTATAACGCTTTTATGCATCCCAGCCGTTCGAAATGAAATATGGCTTGCGCTTTCGCCGACCGCCCACCGGCTTCAAAAAATCAGATCGGATTATTTGGAAGCGAGGAAGAAAGCTCTTAACGAACGGAAAGTCGTAAAGTTTTCTCAACTCCCCGTGTTTCCTACCAGAGTCCCTTATGGTATTGATCACGGAGCTGAAAAGGAGATTTGGGGAACGCACGTCAGGGGAATTAAATGGGAAGAGTTTGTCGACAAATGCTGTCGGGAAATGAGAGGTCTGACAGACCGCGTCATGCTTATGCGCGGCGATCATCATCTCTACGCCGACGCCAAAAACCACGTTCTGCTCGTAATCGACGAAGTCGAACAGAGCGAGAACGAGTTGGCGATAGCCGCGTTGGTCATATCGGACGAGGGCTATTCCGCTTCTGTTTCCGTTCGACAATCCTGCTGGCCTCGGAGTATCTTTAAAAGAGACGGCGTCGGTTATTACGATACAGATAGAAATTATCGGAAGTTTATAAGAGTTTTTGGCGCGCCGGGCTGGGCGCATGGACGTCAACTGGAATCTGACGGATTTAGCAACAACCCTTATAGCGGCAGGCCGCTGTATGACACTGTCGAATTTATGCCGTTGTTTTGCGACGACACGGAACTTCGCGCGAACAATATCGCCACGATGTTGAAGGACGCCGTGGAGCGCGTCATACGGAGTTAAATTCGTAGGAATGAAAACCGTCGTTTTGCCAGTCGTTGTCGCTTAGAGATAGGAAACAGAATTATGAATTGTCATTTTAAACAGCGCACTGCTTATGCTGTTCGCCCCGTTATATTACCAACGATTTAGTTTCCAAACTGCGCGCGATTACATCGAAAACGGAAGGTAATGAGTAGACGATTCAAATGTTAGTTTTTTTATTAATTTCTGTTGCCGTATTTCTTTTTGTATGGGCTATTCGCGAAGAAGGAATCTTTGATCCGGATCCATATCTGCGGGTGACTCAAGAGTATCTTTCTGCCAGACGAAGAGCTCTCAATGAACGGAAAGTCGTAAAGTTTTCTCAACTTCCCGTCTTTCCTACCAGAGTTCCCTACTGCAACGAAATGGAGATTTGGAGCGTTCGGGTCAAAGATAAATGGGAGGATCTTGCCGATAAGTGCTGTCGGGAAATAAGAGGACTTACGGACTGCGTCATGCTCATGCGCGGCGATAATCACATCTATTCCGACGGCAAAAACCACGTCCTGCTCGTAATTGACGAAGTCGAACAAAGCAAAAAAGAGTTGGCGATTGCGGCGCTGGTCATGTCGGACGAAAGATACTCCACAGCTGTTTCTGTTCGACATTCCTGTTGGCCTCGGAGCATCTTTGGAAGAGACGGGTGCGGTTTTCATTGTACAGATAAGGAATATCGGAGGTTTGTAAATTTTTTTGGCGCGCCGACCTGGGCGCATGGACGTCAACTGGAAACTAACGGAAGACGTAATGATCTTGCCAGACCTTATGACACAGTCGAACTTACTCCAATTTTCTCAGACGATACGGAACTCCGTGCGAACAACATAGCTACGATGCTAAAGTACGCCGTGGAGCGCGTCATACGGAGTTAAACAGAAACGAAACGTTAATACAACGGCCTTTATTGGCATGTAACGAACCGATATTTAATAAGTTATTGTCAGATTTCATTAAACGGTTCCGCCAATCGGCAGGTTCAAGTGTTCCTGCTTCTGTTAAGAAAGAAAAAAGAAATAAACAAAGGATATACGCGATGAGCATAGAAGAGCAAATAGAGTGGTTGCGTAAGTTCTTCTTGGTACCTTTTCTTTGCTGGATGGGCTTATATGGGATTTATTCGGCGGCTGAGTTTTGTTGGCCCAACAATATTCCCTTAGCGATAATTAGCGGACTTCTTTGTCCTTCTTTGTGTTTTTACGGCGCTTACCTTACTCTTACCGCCGAAAAGCGTTGGCGTCGCAAGTCGCGCAAAACGGCTAAATACCGCGAAATGACCTCGAACTACCTTGCGGCGAGAGATCAGGCGAAACGCGAGTCAAAAGTCGTCAAGTATTGGAAGTTGCCCGTCTTTCCCGCTCCCGTTCCTTTCTGTGAGGAAGAAAAAGAGACGTGGTCGATTGAAATCAAAGATCGCAACTGGGAGGATTTCGTCGATTCGACGATCCGAATGTTTCGAGCGCGGATCACAAGACCCGACGTTATGCTCATGCGCGGCGAAAACCATAAAAGCTACAACGTTTACAACTCGGTTCTTCTTGTCGTCGACGAAGTTGAAGAAAGCGGAAGCGAGCTGGCGATCGTCGCTTTGGTCGTTACCGACGAGGGAAGGTTGATAAACCTCTCCATTCGTTGGTCGAGTTGGCCCGCAAGTCTTCTGAAGGATCTGGGCAGTTGTACGCGGTGGGGAAAAAACTCGAATCCGTTTGGGAGATTCTTCAACAATCCGCAAGGATACGAGCGCGCTGAAAGCGACGCTGGGGACCCGTATAAATACTGGGTGAGACCAAGGTTTTCGGACAATACCGAACTCCGAGCGAAACAGCTGGCGGACTCCTTGAAAGGCGCCGCGCAAAACGTAATTCGAACCTGAGCGGGCTCGTTGAGATCGCGTTCGTAACAGGACGACGTTCTTTGAGTGGAAAGAAAATTTGAATCGACCGTCAAATAAGGAGTTGTGTCTGTGGATTATCTGACCTCGTTAAAAGAGAGCGCTCTTTCCGTCGCTCTTTATATTTGGAAGCGGGTATGCGTCTTCATTTGGTCGATCATCGGCTTGATTATGCCGATAATCGACGGCTATTTCCCGGAGATGGACGCCGAAGCGCGAAGAGTTCTTTTGACGATTCTATTTTGGGGTCTGCATGTCGCGTTGCTCGTCGTCTTGTTGAGGATTGTCGGCTGGATCAGAAACGCCAAATATCGCAAGATTCGCAGAGACTATAAGTCGGCGAAGAAAGAGGCGGAGCGGCAGGCGAAGCTGACGGATCCGCCGAAATTCTCGCAACTGCCCGTCTTCCCCGCTATGGTTCCCTACGCGGACGACGAAAAGGAGCCATGGGGCGCGGTTCTCAGGGGAGTTAAATGGGAGGGGCTTGCCGACAAGTGCTGTCGGGAAATAAGAGGACTCACGGACCGCGTTATGCTCATGCGCGGCGACAATCACATCTATTCCGACGGCAAAAATCACGTCCTGCTCGTAATCGACGAGGTTGAACAGAGTAAGAAAGAATTGGCGATTGCGGCGCTGGTCATGTCGGACGAGGGATACTCGACTTCTGTTTCCGTCCGCTATTCCTGCTGGCCGAGGAGTATCTTTAGAAAGAACGGGTGCGGTTATCGAGCAGTAGGCAGAAAATATCGGAGGTTTGTGAGATTCTTCGGCGCGCCGGGTTGGGCGCACGGGCGTCAAGTGGAATTTAACGGAAGAAGCAATCACCCCAACAGACCTTATGACGGAATTGTTTTTACTCCAATTTTCTCAGACGACACGGAGCTCCGCGCGAACAATATCGCCACGATGTTGAAGGTCGCCGTAGAACACGCCGTGCGAAGTTGATTGAGCCAAACAGTTGTTATCGAGCAGCCTTTTGCGTGGAATTGACGTCAGAAGTTAACGTTCTGTATCAAACGAGTTAAGAATCATTGAAAGCGTAGAAAGAAGAACAAAATGAGCGATGAATTCGGTCCCGACCCTGCGGAACAGGCGAGAAGGTTGGAACAGCAGAGAAAGGAAGCCGAGCAGGCGAACATGCTTAACACAAGTCTGAAAAACGACGTTCCTCCCAACGCAAAAGAGAGTCGCGACGCGGAGTTTGGCAAAGACAAGGCTCGACGGGAAATCGACGACGCAAAGTCTGCCGAAAGCGCAAAAAAAGACGGAGTCGAGGTTTCTAAGCTCGGAACGGAGGTTAACTCTGATTCGAAAGAGCGTCTCAACAACGAGTTTGGTAAAAAAGACAAAGACGATAAAGACGACAAAGACGAACCTGACGAATCCAACGAAGCCGACGATCTGCGCAATCGTCGCCAGATCGACGATTTCAACAACTTGTCGTCCGCGCGTAACTCCGACTCGCGGGAACGTAACAATAAAGAGTTCGGTTCCCATAAAAGCTCCGACGATTCTTCCGCGGGCGTCTCTCCGAGCGTTGAACTTGAAAAAGATTCAAAAACAAGTCGCGACTACCCGCCCTCAGGGGGGGACGGCGGAAACGACGGCGGCGACGGAAACGACGGAAAAGGGAAAAGGGACAAGGGCGTCGAAGGCTCGTTCTCTTCGGACGCGCGCAAAGAAGGGGACGGTTATCTAAAGGAACAGGCGGAAATCAAGGCCCACGAAAACAGTCTTAAGGACGTCGACGTCAATGATTTAACTCCTGAGGAGAAAAAGGACTTCGACAAACAAAACAAAGAATTTGACGAAAAACACGGATTAAACAAAACGGAATCCAAAGACTCAGACGACAAGAAGGGCGTCGAAGGTTCGTTCTCTTCGGAGGCGCGCGACGCTTATGAAGGTCTTAAAAACTGGTTCGATCGAGGCGAAGAGCGGAATTCGGAGGCGATTAAGTCGGCCGAGAAAGAAAAGTCCGAGACCGAAAAAGAAAAGGCTGACTCAGAAGACGCGGAGAAGGAAAGAAGCGAATCGGAAGAAAAGAAAAACCTGGAAGAGGAAGAAAGACGGAAAAAGGAAGAGAAAGATAAGTAACAACAGCCTTTTCCGTATTGGAACCGCGATCGTTTAATAAGCGTCGCAGACGGCAAGGCCATGCGACCGCTCAACGCGAAACGTCAAAGCTTTTAACGTCAATATAAGGAGCGACTGATCAATGAGTGTTAGGGATATAATTGGTAAATCAAGTAAAAAAACAACGGTCGTGTCGAAGACTCCGTCGAGTAAGTCGAGTCCAACGGCAAGTTCCTCGTCGGCGAAAAGTTACGAATCGTCCGGTGAGCGTTGCTACGAAATCGAAAGCATCCCCGATTTTCTCCAGGATCATCGCCTTTTGAGCGACGACCTTTCCGGTCGACTTCAGGAACACTGCCGAAAGTGGACGACCGTCGTCGACGGACTTGCGCTTACCGACAAAGAAGACGCAAACTGGCAACTCCGTTATCGTTACGTTCCTAAGACGGCAAGGTCTACGTCGCGCTCCTTGGTCGTATGAATCCTGGAACGTCCGCCAGTTTTGAGGCGGCGCGCAGTTCGTTCGAAGGATTTGGCGTTCATTTAAAAGACCCGACTTCAGAACGACTGAGCTGGTGGACGAGTCCGCTATGGAAACACGCGTACGCCGTCGAGCCTCAGGAAGAGCTTGTCGCTACGCAAAAAGTCATTAACAACGACGAAGATTTTACTTACCGGACGAAAACTCATTATCAAATCGTTCCCTGGTGGGGGCCGGGGGGTACGTTCGCCCAGGTCTTTAACGCGTTGGCGCGTTGCGAACACGAGGTGGAATTGGGGATTTCCCTCGCGCGAGCCGAGCTGACCGAAGAGCAAAAGTCGTTTTTAGAGTGGTTTTGCTTCAAGATGAAAACCGAGGCGGACAAACAGCAAGGTCTGGACGAAGGTCATACGATAACGGACGTTCAGCGGGAACCGAACGCCGACTGGCTCTGCAAGACGTATTCGGCGAATTTACGACGCCTGAATCACGCGTTCCAATGCGCCGTTACGGTATGTTCAAACGATCCGACTTCCGTTTTGACAGTCGCCCAAACGTTAAAGTCGATTATCAGCGAAGAAATTCCTTTTGAAACGACGCAGGGAAACGAAGACCGATTCCACTCGCAGGCCGAAGTACACGCTCTTGAGGGGACTAAAAAGGACGCTTATCTGAGGTCGTATCAAAGTATTTCCGTCCCGACGGTCGAAAGCGAAAAATTGGAAGCGGCGCTGGAAAAAATCGACCCTGAAGGATATCTGTCCGGAACAGAACGACGATCTTCTAAAGACAGGCTTAAAAAAGTATTGGAGAATCTCCGTTACCTCATGGACGCGCGCGGAGCGTCGACCGTTTTTCGTTTTCCGGTCAGCGTGAACAGCGGCGTGGCGGGGCTGGAAGTCCAACAACGCGCGCCCGACTTCATACCGGGCAATCGCCGCGTCAACAATAACCCGACCGACAAAGAGGTTCTTATCGGGAGTTTTGAGTCGGGAGGTTGGGCGATTCTTCCGGTCAACAGTTTTCGTCAACACGCGCTGGTCACGGGGTTTACAGGCAGCGGCAAAACGCAGACCGTCTTTGGATTGCTTCATCAGTTCTGGAATCGATGCAATATTCCTTTTTTGGCGATCGAATCGGCGAAGAAGGAATATCGCGGTCTGATCAATGTGAAGGGGTGGCGCGACGACAAACCGACGCGCGTTTATACGCTTGGAAACAGCGTCGGCGTTCCGTTCCGGCTCAATCCGTTCGAAGTTCAAGAGGGCGTTCGAATCGAGTTGCATATTAATCGGATCGCGTCGTGTTTTGAAGCGGCGTTTCCGCAACTGCCGTTCCTGACGTCGATCATGACCGAAGCGCTTCAGAACGTCTACGACCGACTGGGATGGACGCTCACGTCGTTTGGTCCGACGCGTGCCAAAGCGGGAGCGCGTCAGCCCGTCTTTCCGACGTTGGACGATTTTGTCAAAGAAGTCGAAAAGATTACGGCGGAACGGGGATACGCCGGAGAAAACGCCGCCAACGTCAACGCGGCGATTCAGGGGCGTCTGAAGAATCTGCTCCTGGGCAGCGTCGGCGATATGCTCAACTGCGAACGATCGACTCCGTTGGACGAATTGTTCTCCTGCGCGACGATTCTGGAACTCAACGACCTCAACGAACAGGACAAGTCGCTCGTTACGATGTTTCTGCTCGTCTTTTTGCGGGAATACCGGGAGCTTCATCCAAGCGACGATTTGACGCACGTTACGGTCGTCGAGGAAGCGCACAACATCCTTGAAAAAACAGGGCACGCCGACGCGGAAATGAGTTCCGACAGCAAGGCGAAAGTCGTCGCCTCTTTTTGCAATATGCTGACGGAATTGCGCGCGTATGGGGAAGGACTGATTATCGCCGACCAGAGCCCGAATAAGCTTGCGACCGACGCCATTCGCAACACAAACGTTCAGATCGCTCATCAGCTCCGCGATTCGGACGACCGCGACGCCGTCGCGCGCGCCATGATCATGACCGACGAACAACGCGATTTCATCGGCAAGTTGCGTCCCGGTCGCGCCGCGCTCTTTTATACCGGACTTGAACGCGCCACGTTTGTCGCCGTCCCGCCGTATTCCGAAGGGGGCGACAAAGGCGACAAGCTTCCGGGCGAAGGGTTCGCGCCCCTTTCCGACGTTGAACTGCGCAAAAAAATGGGCGTAACGATTCCGAACGCGCATTACCGGGAATGCAAGGGCTGTCCCTGCCCCGTTTGTCTTCACAAAGAAGTCGCGGCGCTGGTTCTCGACGAGGGAAAGCGCGACGAGGATACGGCAAAGGCCAAGGTTCAAAAGGATATTAGAATTCTCAGATCCGGCGATTCGACGGAGGACGAGCGACTCGCTCATAGGGAATATCTGGGAATCCGAGCCTATATGTTGGCGAAAAAGAGATGGGGAAGCGACGTTTCGCCGGAAAGAATTTTTTGCACGATGTTGCATTTCTTCCACATCGACGCAGGCGGTTCCATGCCTCTTGGATTTGTCGACGCTCTTCGCGCGGAGTCAAAACGCGCAAAACGTAATTTTGACGGAATAGACGGATAAAAATCGGGCAAAACGTCCGGCTCGTAAGTTTGCCGCGTCCGGCGCGGCGTGGCGAACTTGTCGGCGGGGATTCGTTTAGACGTTCGTAAGTTCCCGGAATCCAGGACTGAACGTCTCGCCTCGTTCGTTCCTGAGCAAACCGTATATAAACCTTTAGACGCGCAACAGGCGCCGACCCCAATTATTGGGAGCGCGCGCAGACTCTGAAGCGTGCGTTTTTTGCCCCGTCGACTTGTATGTCGACGAGCTTTAACCATTTAACATAGAAGGAGTTATTGTTATGTCAGATAACCAGGGTATGGGCGGTTATTTTGTCGATATCGTCATGTGTATTGACGCGACGGGGAGCATGTCCCCTATCATCGACGAAGTTAAACGCAACGCCGTTTCTTTTTATCAGCAATTCGTTGATTCCATGGAAGAAAACCAAAAGGACGTTGATCAGCTGAGAATTAAAGTCATTGCGTTCCGAGATTACGGTTGCGACGACGAGCCGATGGTCGAGTCCCCCTTCTATACGTTGCCTGACGACGTCGACGCCTTCGCTAGCTTCGTGGATTCCATTGAGGCGATGGGCGGCGGCGACGGCCCAGAAAACGCGCTTGAGGCGATAGCGCTCGCTCTCAAATCCGACTGGACGACCGGCGGTTCGAAACGTCGACACGCCATTCTTGTCTTTTCAGACGCTCCAGCGCTTCCCCTGCGCGAAAGAGAGGGTACGGCGGATTATCCCGACGATATGCCGGAAAACCTCGCTCAACTTGGCGCCTGGTGGCATGGAACCGATCAGACGCTTGCCAGTACTTATCAGCCCAAAGCCGGTCGCCTCGTCGCCTTTGTGCCTGACGCGGAGCCTTGGTCGGGTATTCAGGAATGGAACAGGTACTGGCCTATTTTTTCCAAAGCGGGAACGGGGCTGGACGACGTCGACCTTCAGGAGGTAATCGCCTTGATGGTTGGATCGTTTTGACGTATTTGAGGATCGGAGCGGATTCCGTTTGATTCCGCTCTGGTCTTTTCTTCGTTTTCAGACCGCTTGTTCACCACGTACGAAATTGACAGCGTTTTCCATGTACATCGGAGAGATAATATGGAACTGACCGTTTACAGACAGAGCAATGTAACGAGACCTGACGGAACGATCGTCTATAAAGGCGAAGACGCTCTTCCAATCGCTTGCTCTCGTCTTCTTTTGGTAGCCGACGGCATGGGCGGAGGGGCCGCGATATACCACAAGAATCTTAATCATGAGTTGTTTGACGAAGACAAATTGTTAGACGTTTTGTTCAACGGCGTCTTGCCAAATTATTCGGACGAAGGGTTCGCCGATTATGTTCGGCAGGCGTTTTTTGAGCTCATCGCCGTCAGGAATTGTTACTTTGACAACATGAAGAAGAGCGGCTATTTCGGCTCAAGGATCGTTGCGGCTCTTACGCTTCATCGCTCGCTTTTCAACGTCGACGTTGAAGACAACCTGGTCGGTCTTCCCGAGTTTTTCTACAAGAATCGCCGAACCTCTCCGGAAAACGAAGGTCCCTCGTTACAAGCTCTTCAGGAAAGTTTTACTCAATACGTCGCTGAGAAGCTTCGGCAAGTCGCGAAAAACGCCAATTTGATTTATGAATCGAAAATACGTAATCTTGCGTTGCTTGGAACGACGCTTTGCGCGACGTTGCTTTACGAAGCGCCGGACGGAGTCGTCGCCGCGTTGTATTTAACGGCAGGCGATTCCAGACCCTACGTATGGTCGGAAGAAGAAGGTCTTTGTCAGGTCCTCAACGATCAAGAGGGCGAAGACGGCGGAATGACCAATTATATCTGCGCCAATAAAGACTTTGCCATTCAATGCGTCTATCGGGAATTTAAAAAGCCCTGCGTTTTATTCAACGCCAGCGACGGCTGTTTCGATTCCGAACTTTTTCTCTCGCCGATGGCGTTTGAAAAGTTGATCCTCGACAAAGCCGTCGCTTCGAACGACGAGAAGGAGATGGGGGCGTCGCTTACCGAACTGTTTTACGAGTACGGCAGACACGACGACAGTAGCACAATCGCTATGAAGATCTTTGGATACGACTCCTTTCAGGCGTTTAAGGAAAGCGCGCGGCGACGGTTGGAGAAGATGAACGCCGATTACTTTTCCCAATTTGTCCCTGTGGAGATCATGCCCGCGACAACGGAAGGCCCGACGTCTGAGCCCGTCGGTTATTACGAAAGTCTGCCTGACTTGTTGAAGAGAAATTACTCGACGATCTATCGGGAATTTGTCGTCGAAAATTTTGACGACGTCAAAGTTGCGTTTGAGCAAGAATTTGAGGCGGTCGCAAAGTTTTGCGAAGAGAGAATCGGCGACGCAACGATCGCGCCGAAAAGATACTGGAACGAGAATTACGTCGAGATTATCAGGGAAATCTTAAACGATCAGAGCGTCCCAGTTTCCGACGACGCGCGAACGCTCGCAAGGGCCGCGTTAATATGCCTTGAGCAGAAAGAAGCAGATTTTAAAAACGACGCGGAATTACAAAAACGGTTGTTCGAACAATACGAGCGTTCGTACGAAAAATATCTCTGAGAAAGGACTGCAATGTGCGAAGACAGATCGTTAGTTTACAACGGGTATACGCTAATAGGGGAATGGAGCAATAGTCAACAAGGCGAAAAAGCGCTTGCGGAAAAAGACGGCAAAAAGTTTTTCCTCAAAAAATATAGAACCGTCGTCAAGCCAGGGAATAACGGCGCTCTTGACGCGAAGACGATTGCCAACAACGAAAAGTTGTTTGACGAATTTCGTCAGACAAGAGAAAGAATCAACAACTACCTCAGAGAGGTTTCTATTGCCGGCGGCAACATTGTCGCTCCGCGCGAAGAGTTTATGATCGGGAATCAATTCGCGGAGGCGTGCGAATTGATCGAAGGCGCCGTTCCCGACGACGAATTGGAAACGGCTTTGAAAGGAATAAAAGACAAACGGTTGTTAATGCTCACTGCGGCAAGCGCGCTGGCTACTGTTCACCGTAAAAAAATCGTTCACAGCGATTTGAAGCTCAAGAACGTACTGCTGGCCAAAAGCGACGCCGGAGAATACGTCGCTAAGTTGATCGACTTTGACAGCAGCTATTTTGTCGATAACAAACCGGAGGATATTTCAGGCGACAAAGCCTATTATTCTCCCGAACTCGGCGCTTATACGCTTGTCGACGAAGAAGACGAAGAGAAGCGAAGGGAAATGATCGAACGAATTACTGAAAAGTCCGACATTTTCTCTCTGGGTCTCATTTTTCACTACTATCTTTGCGGCTCGCTTCCTGAAACCGTCGATTTGCCCGATAAACTTCTTCAAAGGAAGAACAGGGGTAAAATCGTTCATTCCTGGGAAGCTCTTTGCTTTGGCGGAAAGTTGCAGTTGAGTCCAGACGTTGCAAGCGGCGAATACGCTTCCCTCATTGACAAAATGCTGGAAAAGGATCCCAACGACAGACCCAGCGCGTCGGAGACGCTCACGTCCTTGAAGAGCGTCCATGGAGGTTCTGTAAAGCCTGTGACTCCTCGACCTACTGATTCATTACTCGATTTGATGCGCCGCGGTAGGTGGGGAAAAAAGAAATTGTCCGATACTGCGAAACCGTCCGATCCCGAAACGTCTCCCGTTTCCACGACTTCTTCCACTTCCTCTAAGTCTTTCGTTCACGCGAAGACTTCCGCTACGGAGACGTCCGCAGCTCCTTCGAGCCCTGTTCCTGAAAGCGGAAGGTTTGACGAGCCCTGGCCGGAAGACTTACTTGAATTTGACCTCGACGCCATGAAAGCAAAGTATCAAGGTTGCATGAGAGCGACTATGGGCGACGCCAAAGGTTATATTTTGCGCAAGACCAACGGAAAAGCTACGACTTTTAGGAATTCTGAGGCGTTGATATCCCTGAAATTAGCAAAAAAGATTAAATAACGGAAGGTGGTTCAATGAGTTGGCGTTGCCCATATTGCAGTTCCTTCAACGACGTCGACGACGCGTTGCAATGCAGTACGTGCTCTACTCCGCGACCGATTGACACGGTTGCCAAAATAACGCTTCGAGCAAAGCTTCGTCCTATCAAAGAGGCGAAGGAGCGCGTCGAGGAGCGAATTAAAAGCGCGTGCGACGGCGTCAAAACGTCGCCGATACCGAGAGTCGTCAGAGCGAAACGAACCTCGATGAAAAAGAGATCGGAGAGAGTCGTCAGAGCGAAACGAACCTCGATGAAAAAGAGATCGGACGAATTGCTTTCAATCGTCGTCGCCCCTGCGGCAAAAATATCCGACGTTTTAGCCGAACCGACGGAAAAGGCCGCCGCGTTGATTGTTCCTTTAGCGTGGATTACGCTTGCGTTGGCGTGGCTCGTCGTCGTGATCGGCGCCGTTTACATTGACGTGTCAGACGGCTGGGATCGCTTCAAACCGCGTAAAACCGCTATCCAACGGAAGGTTCAGGACAATATTGAAGACCTGACCAAAGGAAAGTACGCCGACGGGACGAAACGGGCCTTCTCGAAATCTTCCAGCCTTTTTCTAAGTAACGCAAACGCTACGGGCGCTGAAATGGCGTCTCGATTCCGTCTCGTTCAAGACGCTTTTAACCGCGCGGCTGACGTCGCCGGAACAAAAGCGCGAAACGATTATGAAAAAGCGATCGTCCCGTCGGTTAAAAAAGTCTCCGATTCGACGACGTCGTCGACGGAAAGAATCGAAGAAAAAGCGGGCGACCGTCTCTCTTCGTTGATTGAAAACGAGAAAGTCGCTCAGGAACATATTAACGACCGTACTAAACAAATTAAACAATGAAAAAGGAATAGATCATGTCGACAATTTTTAAACTGATAACGTATTTTCTCTGCGTCGCCGTCGTCGTATTTTCTTATGAATACATCCAGTTGAACAAAGAAGACGCGCCGGACAAATTCAAAAATAAAATCTTGTTGTGGACGTTATGGGGCTCGCAATTTTCCACGCTCCTTTTCGCCGCGCTGACCTGTCTGTTGGCCGATCCCGGAAAGATAGACAAGGCTCTTACGCGAGCGTCTCACTTATACGGTTTCATCGCAATTTGTTGGGGCGTCGTAATCGTTATGGGGTTCGTGTCGTTGATTAGAACTCTTATAACGTCAAGGTTCTATGAAACGACGGCAAAAGCCTATTTGCTCACGTTTTTTATCGCTTTTCTGGGGCTTCTTCTGGGAGGAAGCCTTTCGTGGCTGATCGGATGAACCGTCGCTTCCGCCATTTTTACCGTAAACAGATCGACGTCCAATAAAGCGAATAAGTTGCGGCGACAAGACGATCGATCGGAAAACGTTTGTTAACGAAAGGATTGCGCGACTATGCAACGTCCAACGTCAAAAGAATCCAAAATCCTTAAAGCCCGATGCGTCAAGACGGGTCTTCGTTTCGGACTGGAGCTCAGACGGTTCGGTTCGACCTGGAAAGTCGTTAATATGGTTCGATTATCGGAAACTGAAGCGAAGACGATATCTTCCGAGGTTTATCAATCAGAATTCGTAACTAACGACAATCTCATTCCATGCCAAAAATGCGGAAACCGCAAAATCGGCGGGTGCGGTTGTTCCAGAAAGATTCGTCAATGCTCGGCGTCGATGAAATATCAATTCGACTGCGTCTATTGCGACTCGTTCAAAATCGAATACGAAAATCCCAATTACACGCACGTGTGCGTCGTTCTCGACGCGTCCGGTTCGATGAGGGGACAAACGGAAGAGGACGTTCGGCGCGCGCTAATTAACTTCTGCGTCGAACAACGTAAAAACGCCGCGAAAGACGAAAAAATCGCCGTCGATCTGTATCAATTCAGCGACGAAGTCAAACGACTTGCGCATAATTCGACGCTCGACGAACTTGAACGACGCGTCAGTCAGTATTTATGCTCCGGTTTAACGCTCTTGTACGACGCCGTCTGTCAGGGAATCGACGAACTTGACGCTTTCTTCAACGCGCTGCCCGCAAACGAGCGTCCGGCGGACGTTTTGTTCGTTATCGTTACCGACGGCGAAGACACGGGCGGAAAATTCAACGCCGAAGACGCGAAAAGCAGGATCAGGCGTCAGCGCGAAGAACACGGTTGGAAATTTGTCCTGCTTGTTTCGGGCGTCGACGTCAACTCCGCCGCCGCTTCGCTCGGAATCTCTCCAAGCGAAGCGATCGAATTCAATCGCGAGAAAGCGGAAAACGACATTCAAAAAGTCATGAATGTGAATATCGCCAACATTCGCACGTCAAGAAATCCCAGATAATAACTGTAATTAGAACGCCTTACGCTATTTAATCATATAGCTTTTACATCATTCGAAGAGGAGATGATCGATGACCGTCGACGTAAAGAAAAGAACCGAAGAAAACAAAGAAAATCGCGTGGCGCGCGTTTTTGTTTCGTCGACGTTTCGCGATATGGAAGACGAACGCAAACATCTGGCGGAAACAATCTTTCCGCGTATTAGAAAAGAATGTAAAAAGCGAGGCGTTGAATTTGTTCCTATTGATCTTCGCTGGGGGATTACGGAAGAGCAGGCAAATAACGGTAAAACGCTTGAAATATGTCTTCGTGAAATTGACAGTTCCCGTCCGTTTTTTATCTGTCTTCTTGGCGATCGGTACGGTTCAACGATCTCCTCGTTACCTGGCAAACCTGACGCCGCCTTTTTAAATAATTATCCCAAAGTCAAGAATTATATCAATGAAAACATAGGAGTTACGGAAGCCGAAATACGACACGGCGTTTTAGACTTGGGAGACAAAGTCGAAGCTTGTTTCTGGATTCGCTCATCTGCTAACCCTGAGCCAAGATTACTGGAATTAGAGGACAGAATTCGTAAAGACGGTCGTCGCTTTCCCGTTGAAGAATATGAAACAATAACAGATTTGGGAGATAAGGTTGAAAAGGCTTTAGAAGGTTGGATCAATAAGAATTGGTCGAATCCAGAGGAATTACCCTGGTTTGAAAAACAGAATCTTGAACAAAGGGCTTTTGAACGCAGTCGACGACGACTTTACGTTTCTAATTCAAATGATTTCAGGAAATTGGACAATTTCACTGAGGATTCCGAATCAAACGTTTTGGGAGTGATAGGCAAACCCGGTTTGGGTAAATCGTCGTTATTGGTCAACTGGGCGGATCATTATCGCGAGGCGCATCCCGAAGCGCTTGTCCTCACTCACTACGTTTCCGCAAGCGAAGGATCTGATTCTCTTGCCAATCTCCTTTGCCGACTTAAAAGAGAGAGCGATCCGATAGAGACAACGAGAGAAATTGATGGATTGTTGCATATACTGGAAAATCATAATTTCCCAAAAGACTATGAAACAGACGAGGAGCGTCAAAGTAAAAGTGAATTGAAGAGCCTTTTTTGTGCCGCCGTCAAAGAAAGACTGGCGGAAAATAGTAACAAAAGTCGTCTTGTACTGGTTGTCGACGGACTTAACCAACTTTCCGATAGAGGCAACTCAAAGGAACTATACTGGTTGCCCGATACGCTCGACAATGCGAAGGTTATCGTGTCTACAGTCGATTCTGACACAACAACCTGTAACGCGATTACAAGTCGTTTCTACGCGAAGTTTCAATTGTTGCCTCTTGCCCGTGATCAAAGATTGACAATTATCGAGAAAGTATTGAAGGATCGAGGACGGAGCTTGGACGTCGATCTAAGCGAAAAGATAGCCTCGTCGCCGCTGTTTTCGAATCCGCTGGCGCTTTGCGTCTTGTTGGACGAACTCTGTTGTCTGAGCGATTTCAGACAACTCAATTCGGCGATCGACCGTTATAGAAACTCGCACTCAATTGAAGATTTTTTACAGAAGGTTCTTGAACGAATTGAAAAGAGTCTGAACTGGTTGAACAAAGACTCAGGGAAAGAGATCGTATCAACGTTGGCTTCAATGATCGCGGTTTCCCGTTACGGACTGACCGGCGTCGAACTTCAGAAAGCTTCTCCTTATGAGCCTCTGGTCGTTTCAACTTTTCTCGCTGTTTTTGACGAGCTTTTAGTTAATCATGCCGGACGTTACTCCTATTCGCATGATTATATAAAATCGACGATTGAACGTCGCTATGCAACGAGATTTGTCGAAGCGCGCGAACTTCTTGTTCGGTATTTTAACAATCAGGACGATTTCAGCCGTCTGCTTCAGGAAGTTCCTTATCAACTTTGTGAAATGAGAGAGTGGGAGCGTTTGCATGAATTTTTACTCGGTTCAGACGAGTCTTGTCATTATATGATTGAAGACGAATTCGGGTATTATTGGCGTAAACTTAACTTATCAGAATACTGGAAATATAGATTTGCGAAGTATTATTCTTTGGCGGCTTCGTGTAACGACGATGAAGAAAAAGCCGCTTTGTGGTTAAAAATAGGTAATATAGGAAGGAACAGGTCGTTATTGTGGAATCTTGATCAATTCAGAGCGTGTGGAGAAGCCCTTTACCTATACTATAAATTAGCGCGAAAGAATCCTGATGTTTATCGTAGTAAATGCTTTCATTTGTCAGATGAACTGTTCAAAAAGTGGGGGAAACTATATCGCAATAATGAAAAATATTATCATTTTTCAGAAGAGGTCGATAACGTTCTTGCACTAAAGAATCCTGAACAGTACGATTATTACGTTGCGGTATTGCTGGACCGTTTGGGCGCCATTAACTTTGAATTAGACTTTTTTTCCGTAGCCGAATCATATTATCAAACAAGTCTCGAAATTAGCCGCGAATTGGCTCAAGAGAATTCAGACGTTTACAGTTTTTTGGTCGCTACGGTATTAAACAATTTGGGACTTCTTCACAAAAAAACTGGCCAATATGCGTTAGCCATGTCTGAATATCAAGAAAGTCTTGGTATTTATCGCAGTTTGTGTTTAAAAGAACCAGACGTTTACAGGTCCTTTGTCGCGACGTCATTAAATTATCTGGCGAATCTTCACTGCGAGCAGAAAGAGTATTCCCTGGCAGAATCAGAATATGAAGAAAGTCTTTCAATTCGTCGTAGTTTAACAATAGAAAACAAATTGAAAGACAATTCATACGTCTACAAGTTGCGCCTGGCGGAAACGTTAAATGATTTGGCAAATCTTCACAGTGAAACAGGCTCTTATTTTTCGGCAAAATCAGAGTATGAGGAGGCCCTTAAAATACGCGAGGATGAAGCTTATGTGTTTGGAAGAGATAGTTGCTATAAACTCTTCGTTGCCGACACGTTGGATAATTTAGGAGTTTTTCTCGACACGATGGGGGAAAGTTCTTCCGCCGAAGAACAATATGAAAAGAGTCTCGCGATTCGTTACGAAAAAGCGGAAGAGGATCGTACCTGCGAAAATCTTGACGTTTATAATTCAGGTTTTGCTTCGACGTTGAATAATTTGGCTATTTTTCACGAAAGAGCAGGTAGCTACTCTGACCCAGGATCAGATAAACAATTACGTCTCTATTCAGTCGCTGAACGGGAATATCTTGATTGTCTCAATATCTATCGCGAATTGGCGATAAAGAGTTCCGCCGCTTATGATTATTACGTTGCCGCGACACTGAACAATTTGGGACTTCTTCATTGTGAAACAAGGTGTGAATCAGCCGAGGCAGAATTTGAAGAAAGTCTTTCGATGTTCCGTGAATTAGCGAAAAAGAATCCGGACGTCTATAACCCCTATGTCGTTCAGATCCTGAACAACTTGGGAAATCTCTGCGAGACGAAGGGAGATTATTCCAACGCCGAATCGGCATACTCGGAGAGTCTTGACATATGTCGGAAATTAGCGGCAAAGAATTCAGACGTCTATAATCCTTTCGTTGCAAATACGCTAAACAATATTGGAGCTCTTCATCATGAAACAGGATCTTACGTCGTAGCGGAATCGGAATATCAAGAAAGCCTTGCGATCTACAAAGAGGAAGCGAAAACGAAACCCAACGATTATAATTTCTGCGTCGCAGACCTATTCAATAATTTAGGCGTTCTTCACTATGAAACCGGATCGTATTCCCTCGCTGAATCGGAATACAAGGAGAGCCTTAGGATATACTTCGATTTGGCGACTGAAAACGACAGTTATAACGCGGACGTAGCGGACGTATTGAATAGTTTGGGCTCGCTCTGTTGTAAAACAGGCGCGTATGAAGCCGCTAAGTCGTATTATAAGAAAGCCCTTAAGATTCGCCGAGAGTTGGCAAAAGGAACCCCTGACGTGTTTAATTGCGAAGTATCTCAAACTTTGAATTGCTTGACAAATCTTCGTCGTCAAACTTGTTTAATAATAAATATTTGGAAGACGATACGACAATGGTTTATAAATCGTCCAACTGATCGTAATAAAATGTGATTTTGTGTTTTTGTTATAATCGTAAAAGTTATTTGTTATTGAGTAGATTTTTGAATACTGTCGATGCGATTAAGGAGTTGTCAGTAATGTCGGTTTACTACCCGATTGATCGATACAAGGAAGAATATGTTGTTCCCGGTTGTTATGACAAGATTGGGGCAAATGCGTTTGAATATTGCGATACATTACGTAGAGTTGCCGTTTCAGAGGGAGTTACAGAGATTCAGTCCTCGGCGTTTTACGGGTGCAAGGGACTCGTAGAAGTTTCGCTTCCAAAAAGTCTTAGAATAATTCGAAGCCATGCGTTTGGCCGGTGTTTTTCATTAAGAAAAATCAATATTCCCCCAGGGGTTTGTGTTGAAGGGGCTGCGTTCTCCGGTTGCGAATCTCTTGCTCCCATTGCTCTTTCTGAAAAGGTTAAGCTCAGCCATCTTCCTGAAAAGGTTAGGTTCGGAGGCTCCTCTTATAGTATAGGCTACGCTTTCAATAAATGCGCCTTACGTTCGCCAGTTATCGTTCCCAATAATGTTACGCTCGGAGAGGGCGCGTTTGGGGGAGCGAAGTTCCGTTCCATTGTTCTCCCTGAAAACCTTAAAACAATCGAGAAAGGCATGTTCGGCGATTGCTCTTTACTTGAGAATGTCGTTGTTCCAGAAGGAGTTGAAGAGATAAAAGAAGAAGCTTTCGTCGGTTGCACGGCGTTGAAGTCGATAGTATTTCCAGAAAGTCTCAGGAAGATTAAAGCAGAAGCGTTTAGAAATTGTCTTTCTTTACAATCCATCGTCATTCCCAAAAGAGTTTATCGCATTGAAAAGGAGGCTTTTTTAAATTGTTCTTCCTTGAAGTCCGTTGATATACCTGGCTATATCGACCTTGATTATCACGGGAATTTTCAAGGTTGCTCTTTGCTGACCTCCGTTGTTATGCCCAAGTGTCTAAGAATTCCTCGCGAGTGTTTTCAAGACTGTTCTTCGCTAACTTCGATCGAGATTCCACGTGTTAGATGGATAAACAGTAGAGCCTTTGCTGGTTGTACGGCGTTAACGTCAATAATGTTGCCAGAAAGTCTCAGGAAGATTAAAGCAGAAGCGTTTAGAAATTGTCTTTCTTTACAGTCTATCGTCATCCCCAAGAAGGTCGGCGAAATTGGATCGGTAGCTTTTGGGGGTTGTTCTTCATTGACGTCCGTTTTTATACCTGATAGCGTCTCAAAAATTGGCTACGACGCTTTTGAAGGTTGTAAATCGCTGACAATTTACGCGCCAAAAGGTTCTTTCGCGGCTCAATATGCCCGAAAGAATAATATCAAATGGTCAGAGAACGTAAACGTTAACGAAGAGAATTAAATTGTTCCGCTCGATAAATTGAAAAGGAGAGTATGTTTATTCTCTCCATTTTACAGCCGCCGTTGTTGCCTCATTAAATAATGTAAAACGTAAGCTTGCGATATTCGATATCCGGGACTCTTGCCAGGTTTTACTTTTTCACAACGTTGTATCCATAGGCGACGACGAGTTTTAACGTATTCATCGCCGTGTTTCGATCATATTCCTTCTCGCTTTCGGGTAGTTGTTCGTAGGGGACGAGACACGGATGTTTTTTCTCGACGTCGTCTCTTTTTTCGCCGTAAGTCCAACCCTGAGCGATCCTTCCGGCCGCCCAGACTTCGTGGGCGTTTTCTGCGAGTTTTTCGGTAAGAGCTTCGAGTTCTTTAGGTAAAACGATCGCTGAGACGTCTACCGGTTTGGGGATATATTGATTCATAATGATTTCCTTGCTATAAGTTGACAGACGTCGACGTTTGAAAACCGACGTTGTAAAACGAGAGTCTAACGCATTACGCCGCCGTTTTCAAGGCGTCGACCGATTTTTTATCTCGGCAACGCGAGTTCTCGTTCGCCCGCCGCAAGATACCAGTCGGCGTTTTCGGTAAGCGCTTCGGCCCCCAACTGCTTGAAGATCGCTTGTTTTTCCGAGTCGTCTTTTGCATTTTGTAAAAGTAATAAAGCGCGCATGAACGGGTATTTAGCGCGATCGTATCGCTCCGCCTCCGCTTCCAGGCGTTTTAATTGTATCGTCAACTCGCCTTTCGTCAGCGCCGCAATCTGTTTGTACAGAAAGACCAATAACAATGTTGTACAAATAAAAATCAAATACGAAGTCCATTGAAAAGGACTTATGGCAATGATATTCTTGAGAGACGTCGTTATCCATTCGCAGAAGGGTTGTACGAATACGACGATTGCAGTGAGTGTCAACACCCACCGCCGGGCGTGCTTCTTTCGTATTTTGTTCGCTTCCTCTTTTCGTTTTCCAGACGTCTTTTTGAAGTAGTTCACTTGAGCTTTACACCAGTACTTTTTGACGTCGTCATATTGATAAGGCTTCGCGTTAGTATTTGAGGGAGAAGGAAGAAGAACGTCCAGACCGTTAAGCCCTGCTCGCAACCAGTCTGTTTTGAGGCTCTGGTGCGAATGGTAGAATCGAGACGCGCAATCGCCAATTCCCACCATTCTCCAAAAGAGTTGAATACGCAACGCTTCCGCCATACTTCGGCAACGGTGTAGGGCAAGATGATATTCGTTTTTCTTGGATTGCATCCAGAGGTATACGAGCCTCGCGACAACGATCACATAGAGTAAACTTCCGAGAAGGTAGGCTAAGTTGTAAACAAAAGGGAAAGAAAAGAAAGAATGATTACCGGAAAACACTAATTTGACGCAGTTGCTAAAAGAAGCGTCGTCCATCGGTTTGATCCAGGCGTTCGGTTCAAAAAAAGCAAGCAACCCGCCTAATGTTATAAAGAGCGCGATTCGTTTTGCGTACGTTTCGATGTTTTTATCGACATACGTCCTGTATTTCTTCGCAAGTTGATCGGCAACGGCATAGTGATCCAGAATTGTTTTGCCTTCCTCGTCAAGTTTATTTTTAATGTCGGCGTCGTCTTCAAACGTCTCGGAAGCGGATTGTTTAAACTCTTTATCGATATCTTCCTTTTTGCAACCCTGATAATTTTTATGAACGTAGGAGTTTAGCGTTCCAAGTTTATAAACGGTTTCTTTGACGGTTTTTTCGTCGGCGACAAGTTCTTTGCAACGCCGCTCTTCCGTCATTTGGCTTTGATCGGGACAATAAGGGAGCCCGTTCTCGTCGATGAGTTTGTCTCTTGTCCAAAGAAAAACAGGCGGGCGGTTTTCAACGTC
Source organism: Thermoguttaceae bacterium (assembly GCA_017550965.1). GTDB lineage: Bacteria > Planctomycetota > Planctomycetia > Pirellulales > Thermoguttaceae > RUG369. The sequence goes on along the minus strand of JAFZNK010000285.1, from coordinate 4,753 downwards.
GTTTAATTGGAAAAGAGTTTTGAAACATTCCTGATTTATGCTATTTGATCTTGGCGTCAGGATTTGCGCGACAGGACCTATCGACGGGTAGGTCAGGAAATCGACGGCAGTCTTGCCGCCCAGCTTTTTGTGCTGAACGCCCGTTATTTTGAAACGAACAGCCGCATACGTTCCCCCCTCAAACTGAGTTTCCCGTCCGTCCCAAAATGCGAACATAATATGCGAGTGCATCGCAAGAAAATCTGCGTGCCGACAGTACTGCCAATCGCGTCTTTGGGAATCTTTGAGTATCTCTTCCGGATTTGGAGCGTCGTCGTAGACATATTCGCCGTCGCCGTCCTTCTTAACGAGCGGAAACTCAATAACGTACTTGTCGTTTTCCCCGTCGCCTTGATTTTTTATCTCGCTTAACAGATTGTCATAGTTGTCTTTATCATCGACTGTTTCTCTAAACGCGGCTTCTTTCATCGGTAAGACGGCCAGTACTCGGACTCCCCTTTTTTTAAAATCGCTTTCCAAAGCGACTTCGGCGGCCAGTTGATCGGCTCCGTCCGCCATGCCGGTGAGCAAAATGAAGGGCGTTGGGAAGCCGCAAGCTTTTTCCCAAACGTCGACGAGTCCCATAAGTTGTTCGCGAAACACGCCCTTGATTTGATCTTTTGCGTAGCTCTGACAGGCGGGAACGGAATCGTCGTTATTAAAACAGTCTCTGTGTCCCGTTACGGCGACCACATAAGGAAAAATCGGTTTGTCTTTGCTGTAACTCAGCTCATGGAGCATTTGGTAGAATTTGTCTTCCGGTTTATGATGAGCGGAAGGTTGTTTTTCTTCTGTTTTTTGCGTTAATCCGGTTGATTCGCTCATTTCATTGTCCGTATGTTTGGGTTAGCGTTCTCAAAGGCCTCGTTTTAACGTTTGAATGCTTTGGGAACCGCCGACGCGCGTTGACGTCTCCTTTTGCAAAGGATAAGGACGCGAATAGAGAAAAGGCGAAATCGTTAAGAAAAAAACCAGTAGTTTTTCTCGACGTCCAAATCTAAATGCACAGATTTTAATCAAACTGGTAAAAATGTGTTAGAACTTTTGTGTTTTTTGCTTTTTCACAAGAACTACGTTGTTGCTACGTTTAAAACGTTGGAGAGATTTAACAAAACGACGCGGTCATAAAGAGTCGCGCGGCGCTATTTCATCGTTTTATTGGCTCTTGCAAGTCGATTCCCTTGACTTCGGTCAAGGACTTTCCGCGCTTTGCGCGGAAAGGTTTGCGTGCGTTTAGGGCGACGTGTTGTCTGATGATTGGCGTATTGAGGGGTAGTATTATACGACGCGTCGTCGGGCTCCGAGGCGCAAGACCTCCGCGCCTTTTAGAAGGCGGCGGTTGAGAGTTGGCGTTTGAGCGTGTCGTAGTTTGAGAATCGTGCGTTTTAGCGTCGGTTGGATAACCCGTCCGTTCGCTACGGCAAACGATTCGTGAATTACTGTTTAGACGTTGCGTTGGTTTGACGACTTGCGTTGACAAATGTTGAGACAGACTGTTGCCTGGAACCCTGACATTCTCAGAATCCAAACAGCAGCGACAAACTGCCTTCGTTGAGCGTCTGGTACTTGTTAATGAGGCAGTCGTAGTCGGCGGAGACGGAAAGGGCGCCCCACAGAGAGAGTCTCAGGCCGACGCCCCCCCAGAAGAAGTCGTTGCCGGCGCCGTCCCCTGTAAAGTAGGGTTGCGCCATGCCGACCGTGCCGGGGACGCGACCGTAGTTAAACGTCTGGACCGATTCGTTTTTTTGGCGAAGTTGCGTGATCCACGCCATGCGGCCTTCCATCGTGAAGACGTCCAGCCCCGCGAGGTTCAGATCGACGCGCGAGCCGAGCGTCATGAGACACGAATTGTACTTGCGCTTGCCGTCGAGTCGCGCGAGCGTTTCCGCGTCGAACGCGCCGTGTTTGAGGTTCGTGTATTGGTACGAGCCAAACGGCTTGAGAACGAACATGCCCAGCGTCGCCATTTCGTAGCCGGTTTCGACGAACCCGGTGACTTGATTTCCGCTGAATCGCGCCGTCGCGCCTTGCGCGCTCGCTTTATAAGAATCTTCGCCGTAGACGCCAAGCGCGGTCGCGTAGAAACCGCCCTGATTGAGGTAGAACGCCATGCCGACGCCGTCGACCGTCTGATTGACGCGGTTTAGAGAAAACGTCGAGCGGTTGCGATGATAGTTGTAGTACGCGGAAATAGTGCCCAGGCCGATCGGCAAGTTGAGCCCGACGGCGGCGCCTTCGTTTTTGTTCTCGACGCGCCCGGCGCCGTTGAGCGGGTTGACGTGTCCGCTTCCGACGTACCCGTTCCCCCAGAATTGAATCGATTTGATCGACGGCAAATTCACCGAGCCGCGCACAATCGTTTCGCCTGGCTCGCCAAACGCGTTCCCCGCGTAATAGCCGCTTGCTTCTTCGACGACGTCGCGTTCTTCAAAGCCCTTATAGAGTTCTTCGGTAAAAACGCCCGACGTCCGCGACGTCAGGGCCGTGTCTTGTTTGAGTTCCAGATCGCCGACGCTCGGTTCGGTCGGCGCTTCGTCGCCGAGATATTCTTCAAAAACGCCGCGACGTTCCAAAGAGGGCGCGTAGACGTCTTCGGGAAAAATCGACGCTTGCGCGAGCGAGGCCGCCGCAAAGGCGCAAACGCTTAACGCGATCGTCGCTAATCGCGAGAACGAGGCAAATCGACGCGTTAATGTGGAAAAGCGCATGGCAAACTACCTGAGGACGACTTCTTAAACGTGTGAAAAGTAAAAAGGACGCGGCGGACGAACATAAGGCCGTCGGGCCGACTTGACCAATCGCGTCGCTGAGAACGCGCAGTCTCATTTGATATAATCGTTAAAAATCATACAAAACTTAAAACAATTACTTGATTTTTTATTTTCAAGGTTTGAAAAAAATCAAGAAGTCGGTATACTGTGCAAAATACGCTCCGTGTTCTCTTGAGACAGCGACGTGCGCTCAAGAGCTTTTGACAAATACGACAGGTCGGCGAGCGACGCTCTTCCGATCGATCGCCGAGGCAGGCGATAGAACATAGAAGCGCTCTGACGACGCCGAATTTCGGCGTCGTCGTCGAGACGAGCGCGCGAACACTAGATCCGCGTAGGATAGACGATTCCAATGGCCAAAAAACATAACCCCTTTAGCGTGTTCCGCCGCAACCAGAAGGCCTGGATGGCGGGGCTGACCCTCTTTACGATGTTCTCGTTTATCGCGTTGGGCTCGATGCTTCAATGCGTGGGATCTCATAATCAAGGAACCGGTCCTCGCTTTGTCGGCGACGTCGCCAAGACCCAAAAATTCGGAACGCTCGACTATAACGAATTCCTCATGGCGCGTCAGGACATGTTGCGTTTTGAGACGTTCCTGAATTATCTGTATTCCGCCGCGCAGGAAGTGCAGGCGATTCCGTCCGCGCAACTGACCTCGCTTCGTATGCAAATCAGCTACGCGGCGTCCGACGCCGAAGCGCTCGTTTCCCGTTGGCTCGTCTTGAAATTTGCGGAAAGCGAAAAGCTCGTTCCCAACGAAGAAGCCGTCGTCGAGTATCTTCAACAACTCACGCAAATCGTTCGTTACGACTCCTCTACCGGAACCGCGACCAACGATCAATTTGGCAGCGACGTTCTCGCGGGCGCGTCTCGTTCCGCCGGGCTCAACAACTCCACGCTTAGCGAACTTGTGAAAGGCCAAATCGCCTACGAGCGCGAGATTCGCAAATACGACGGCGGCAATCGTCTCGCGTCGCTGTACTCGCAAACCGGTCTGGCTCAGATGGGATACGGTCACGGCCCCGTTCAGATTTCTCCGTCGGAAGCGCTCAAAGCGTACGAAGCGCTTCATCGCATGGCCAAGGCGAAAGTCGCCGTCTTCAAGGCGAGCGATTACGTCGGCGAAGTCGCCGATCCGAGCGACGTTCAGGCGCGTGCGTTCTACGAGCAGTATAAAGACGTCGTCAACCGCGCCGATTCGAAAGAACCCGGCTTTACCCAGCCGCAGCTTCTCGCGTTGGAAATTGTTCGCGCCGACGTCGACGACGCGCTTCTCGACTCGATCACCGACGAAGAAGTCAAAGCGTTCTACGAAGAGCACAAAGAAGAGTTCCGTCGTCCGAAATCCGCCGCTTCCGCTATTGAAGAGGAAGACGAAGGCCCCGCGCAGGAAGCCGTTTCGCTTGAAGGGTCCGACGCGTCCCTGATCACGCTTCCCGAAGACGCGATCGGCTCGCTTGACGAAGAAGCGCCCGCGCTCGAACTTCCCGCCGAGGAAGAAGCGCCTGTTGAAGAAGCGCCCGCGCTTGAACTTCCCGCCGAGGAAGCTCCCGCTGAAGCGCCCGCCGAGGAAGGCGCCGCCGTTTATCAAAAGGTCGACACGTTGATCGCGTATCAGCAAGAAGCCGAACCCGCGCAAGAAGCCCCCGCTGAACAGGCTCCTGCAGAACAAGCTCCCGCTGCTGAAGCTCCTGCGGAACAAGCTCCCGCCGAAGAAGCTCCTGCGGAACAGGCCCCGGCTGAAGCTCCCGCTGAACAAGCTCCTGTCGAAGAAGCCCCTGCGGAACAAGCTCCCGCCGAAGAAGCCCCTGCGGAACAAGCTCCCGCCGAAGAAGCTCCCGCGGAACAGGCTCCTGCCGAAGAAGCTCCCGCGGAACAGGCTCCTGCCGAAGAAGCCCCTGCGGAACAGGCCACCGCTGAGGAAGCTCCTGCGGAACAGG
>JAFZNK010000038.1 GCA_017550965.1 Thermoguttaceae bacterium | reverse complement strand
TCGTCGAATACCTTGATTACTACAACAATCGAAGGATTAAGGTAAAACTGAATGGTCTGACGCCTGTGTTACACAGGCGTCAGACCATTCAAACCACTTAACTTTTTAAAAAAGTCCAACAAATGGGGTTCACTTCAAAATACTTGACAAGTACTTTAAATGATTTTCAGACCGATGGATAAAACAAGCGCCACCAAACGTCTTCAGGCGTTTCGCGCCGATTCGCCCTATAAACTGTTCCTCGTTTCCATCGTCTTTTCGGCGCTTGGATACGGAATCTACAAGGGCGTGATCGACAATTTTTTTGCCGAAGCGGTCGGCATGACCGAATTCGACCGCGGCGTTACGGAGTTCTTTCGCGAATTGCCCGGCCTTTTGCTCGTCTTTATTCTCGCGGCGTTCTATACGTTTTCCGCAGAACGGTTTTATAAAATCGGCGCCGTAATCGTCTTGATCGGCATGGCGATTATTTCCGTCGTGCCGTCGACGAAAATCTGGGCGATTCTCGCGACGTTTGTCTATTCGCTCGGCGATCATATCCAAATCGGGATGAAAAACACCCTGTCGCTCCAATACGCCCGAGAAGGACGCGGCGGACTTGCGCTCGGACGTCAAAACGCCGTTTCGCAAATTGGCAATCTACTGGGCTACGCGGTCGTTATCGTCGCGTTTCTCTTTTTTCTCTCGGGCAAGCCGTATAAAGAATTCTTCATGGCGTCGGCGATTCTTATGGCGATCAGCATGTTCGTGAGTTTCGGCATGAGGACGCAAAGCGCGACCAACAAAAACAACAGCCGCTTTTACTTCCGCAGGAAGTACCGCAAATTCTATATGCTCGAAGTCTTTTACGGCGCGCGCAAGCAGGTCTTCTTCACGTTCGGTCCCTACGTGCTCATCCTGCTCTACGGGGCAAGCGCGCGGGATATCTCCTTTTTATACGCGATTTCCGCGATCGCGTGTTTCGTCATGTCGCCTGTCGTCGGCAGAATCATCGACAAACTGGGCTATAAAACGATTATGATCGCCGACACGCTCCTGCTTGTCGTCGTCTGCTTTTTCTACGGGTTCGCTCATCACCTTTTCTCGATGAAGACGGCGTTTTACGTCTGCTGCGTCAACTATATTCTCGATTCGGTTATTTCGCTCGCGTCGATGGCGACGAACGTCTACGTTCAGGATATTTCGGAAACTAAAGACGAAATTCAAAAGACCGTCTCGACGGGGCTGTCGGTCAATCACCTGATCACCGTCCTGATCGCGCTTTTCGGAGGCTGGATCTGGAAGACGCTCGGCGTCGAAACGCTCTTTATTTTGTCCGCCGTCCTCGGCCTGTGCAACAGCGCCTACGCCGCGACCGTCAAAACCGGAGCGCAACTTGGAATTCAGAAAAAGGAGTAAACGTCTCAATAAGCCGAATTAGAAGCCTATGAGCTTTTGTCGGCGTTCTCGCGCGCTTTGATTCCAGAAGCGCGTCGACGCCCCTGATTTCATGCGTTTTTTAAAAATCTACCAAATAGATTCCGATAGAAATCTGTCTGAAATTCCCGCTACGCTCTCTAATATCCGTAATCGTCGCAGACAGGACTTTGCCCGCGTCCATAAGTCGAGCAAAAATCGCGTTGTCTTTTTCGGGAATGTAACCCAGCTTTTGACCGACGGAAGTTAAAACGAGAATCGCTTTTGAGTCGAACTTATTGTCTTAGCGTCGCAACGTTAGTTTGTCGCCGATTTTTATCTCGTCAAGTACGCGGGAGTCTTTAAGAAAAGACGTTCCGGCGACAAAAGAATCGAACAAATGGATCTCTTTAACGAGAGGTATTAATATCGATTCTATTCCCTGATTCGCGACGACCGAAACTATTCCTTCCTTATCGTTTACCGTTAGTTCTCCCATTGAATAATCGCTCCGTTCATCAATAACGTGTCCAATATACTCCGCAATTCTTCTTCGTACGCGGCATATTCCTCTATTTCTCTTTGTAGTTCGTCTTTCTTTTCGGCGACTAAAGTCGGGTCTGAAAGCAAGTCTTTATATCGGTACGGATCTGTTGAAACGATGGTTTCTATCTCGCTTTCCAGTTTCGAGATTTTAAACTCGAGATTAGGAATCGCAATCTTGTCATAACTCCCTCCCTCGTCTTCTAACGCTTTGGCGACAAGGACTTCAAGTTCGGATATATCCTGGAGATTGTTTCGTTGGTAAGCGTCGACGACTCTGTTCCAAAGCTCGCGCAGTTTATCGTTCTCCCCAGTCGCGGGGAATATGTCGGGGTGGAGTTTTTTGGCCAGATTACGATAAATATGCTTTATCTTCATCAACTCGCTTTCAGGAACTGCTTTAGCGTTTCGAAACGCTTCGTTCGTCTCTATCATTTCCTGAAGTCGAGCGTTGTATTCGGCCATTTCGTCGGCTAAATAACGGCGAAGCGCGTTCTGATCGACAGGCTCGCCGCGATTGACGCGCGCCTGACAAAACGCGATCGCTTTTTTCTTTTCCACGCAACTGATCTTCTTACGAAACGAATCGGCAATAAGTTGGCCGAATTCACACTGATACGCGTAAAGCTGACGCTTGGCGAGATAGCGGTAACGATCCCGTTTCAACAACAACTTTTCGTATTGACGGCGCAATTCGTCGCTCGTTGTTACAAGATCCATCACACTACCTCAAAATCATGAAGGTCATATCCAAGCGTAACAAGACGCTCGCCGTCAATCTCCGCCTTTTTGAAAAATTCATCGACGGTTCGATACCATTTGCCGTCAAAATTGACGACGACACCGTCGCCCTCGTCAATCGCTTTGACATTATGCTCCTGATCGTCGGCGTCGCATTGAAACCGTATCGTAACAGGATTTTTGAGCAGTACGAAGAGATCGTACAAGTCAAGATTATCCATATCGATATCCGTCAGTTTGTACAAATCTTCGACGAGCCATTTCATGATATTGATATTTCCGAAAAACGCGTTTTGACAAATTCGTGCGGTAAGTTCTTCTCTGGCTTCACGATAAAGTTGAATCGCCTCGTCGATTTTCCCTTCTTTTGAGCGAATTTTTGCCAATCGCGTGTAGATTTCAGGAATATACCCCGGCGCGGACTTAATGCGGTTTGCGTAAATATCCTCAATTATTTCCTTGTATTTTTCGTAGTTTTTCTCGACATAGTAGCCGTTTTTATACATATCGGCAACCTTATACAACGCGTTGATATTGGTGGGCGCGGCGGAATAGCTCTCAAACGCTTTCTTATAATCTACGGTTCCAGTTCTGCCGTAATACCATATGTAACCGAGACAAACGTTTGCCTCCTCGTTGCCAAGCGCCGCCGCCATTTCATAATATTTCAGCGCAAGGTCAAACTTCTTAAGTTCATAATAAGCACCTCCAAGTTCGACCATATAACGCGGATTTTTAGTCTGCTCAATCAGGAATGTCATCGCCTCGGAAAAGAGGAAGAAGTCGTCTTCCGAAAGATTGTCTTCATAAAAAAATCTTTCACGGATATTCTGCGCGTCTTGAATCGTCATTGTGCTTTGACCTCAAATTCGAAAGGTTTTACTTATTGTAGCATATTTATCATAAAACGCAATATTCTTGAATTGTTATTTGAAAAAAAACAAAATTTCAATCTAAATACCACAACTACATACCTGTATACTTACGTATTAAAACATTTTTCATAAATATTTTTTCTGATGTTCAACAAGTTTTCAAGCGATAATTACCTGAAATAGCAAACGCTTCGTCGCTCCGTCAACGCCAAAACGGTAGTTCTTCTCCTTGACGCCAGAAGGACTGAATGTTATAGTAGCGCTAACAGAAGGGGTTGTCCCATGGCTAAAAAAGACGCTATTACAAAGAGCTATATGCAGGATAAAGAAGCGTTTGCCGACGCGTTCAATTACCTGCTCTTCGACGGTAAACAAGCGATTAAACCTGAAGACCTTGAACCGCTCGACACTACGTCTATCGCGATTCTTTGCGACAAGGACGGCGCGCCAATTCCAACGCAGAAGTTCCGAGACGTTCTGAAATATGCGACGATCATGAAAGACGCCAGGGCGTCGTATATCGTATTAGGCATAGAAAATCAGACCGACGTCGATTACGCGATGCCCGTTCGCAATATGCTCTACGACTCGTTGAATTACGACGATCAGGTTGAGCAAATTAAAAAGGCGCATAGAAAGAACGGCGACAAATCTGAAACGAGCGGCGAATTCCTTTCCGGGTTCCACAAGACGGACAAGTTAAAACCGGTCGTCACAATAACGATCTTCTTCGGCTCCGGCGAATGGACGGGACCAAGGGATTTGCACAGTATGCTCGACGCGGACGAAGAGGTTCTTCAAACGGTTCCCAATTACCCTCTGAAACTGATTGTCCCGGCTGAGTTTCGCGACGAAGATTTCCCAAAGTTACGCTCGGAATTCCGACTTGTCATGAAATGTCTCAAGTACGCAAGGGACGAGCGTGAATTCAACAAAACGCTTTACGAAGACGAGGCGTTCCGGAACGTGTCGAGAAAAACCGCCGACGTAATCAACGTATTAACCAGTTCAAATATTCAATACAAAGAAGGAGAGGAGCGCGTCGATATGTGCGAAGCGATTGAAGGAATGAAAAGAAGCGCAAAAGAAGAAGGGCGAGAAGAGGGGCGACTGGAAACCTTAAAGGATAACGCGGCAAATATGCGCGCAAAGGGGTGGAGCGACGAAACAATCGCGGAGATTCTGCGCGTCGACGTCGCCGACGTCAGGATCTGGCTGGATTCGAATGAACGCTAAACGCCGACGTCTTCGACGTTGCGATTCAGACCGGCGAAAAATGATTTCGGATTATTGACCTTTACGTTTACGACGACATTCTGCAAGGAACATAGCGCGACGCTAACGAGGGGATAAATGTAGCGTTGACCAAAGGTTTGGCGAAAGCGTAATCGAAGAGAAAAAAGCCGACGCGCGGAAGTTCCTTCGCAGAGAGGGACGGTGAAAAGGTTGTCAGTTTTTTCGAATAATCGCAACGTACAATTGAGCTCTACGAGAAAACGCCAAAGTGACGTCTTAAACGCCGTTACGACAATAAGATCGTCAAATTGAGGCCAATGATCGCGCCGGCGATCTTCTTCTGCTCCGGCGAATGGACGGAACAGGGGGAATTGTAAAACAAGTCGGCGACAAGCAACGCGTTGTTCGTTTCGTCAGTCTCTTACCAGAACTTAAATATCTTCTCACAAAGAAGATCCGGCTCGTTTCGCGCGATCTCTTCAAAGAGCGTCTTTGCCGCGAAAACCTCTTCGACGGCGTCGTGAGGCTGAAAAGAAACGCCAAGTTCGCTCATAACGTCCGAAAGCGAATAACCCGGCAAGTCGAAACAGCGTCTCGCGACGGGCAGGAGGTCGACGTAGCGCCATATCGGCTGAAGGATATCGTACGCCGCAAGCGTTTTCGCAAGGACGTCTAAATCAAAAACGACGTTATAACCGACGATCGTTCTCCCTTCAAATTTGACGGCGAGTTCGTTCGTCCAAACGTATCGGAAATTCGGCTCGGAATAGACCGCGTCGGACGTAATCCCGTGAATTTTAGAACTTACCGGATGAAACGCCGTTTCCGGATCGACAAGTCTTGAAATCAATTCGCCGTTTTCAAAGAGCGCGGCGATAGAACAAATACGATCGTTGCGGCCGTTGGGACACTCGACGTCAATAAAGACAAGCCGCCTGTCGAGCCAGGACGAAGAACCGTCCGAATTCATAGCGCGGCCCCAAAATCAAGTCAATGAAAATCGACTCTTTCCGTCAAATACGCGCGACGGTACGGCGCGGTTTTTTTAGGAGGGAGCGTCTGACCGTGCGTCGTCAGCCAACGACGACGTTCGCCGTCGGTCGCGTAATAAGAAAGCCAGTTTTGTTCGCGCGCGCAGTCGAGGACTTCGTAGTTCGTCTCTTCCTCTTCGTCTCCGTTATAGTCGGAATTCTCGGTGTACGAACAGAAGTTCCAGTAGACGGGGCTCTTTGCGTTAGGAAGGTACTTCAACTCGGCGGAAAGAACTTCGCGAACGATGAGTTGATAGAGGCGTCGGTCCGAAAGATGGTCGACGTAGATAAAGGCGTGATTGCGCTCGTGGAGTTCGTAGATCAAAAGCTGGAGCGCGATACTGATTTCTTCGTCGGAGGCGGTTCGCGTGTCTAAAACGATTTGACCGCTGCGCAAACAACGCTGCACGTAGCGCATCGGAGCGCGATCCCAGTCGTACAATTCGCGAAGATACTCGTTTTCGCGTTGATAAGACCAGCCCTTCCCCAGAAAAAGCTCAAATTCGTCGCTGCAGAGCTCCTTAAGACGACTGATATAATACGCGTTTTCGAAGCATTCGTCGGCTTTGTCGTCGGGCGTCACGTCAAACTCCTCGCGTCGAGATTGTTCGTCCGTTCTCTATTTGAGCTTTTCCAGTAAAAACACAACGCCGTCTTACCGAAGGCAAGACGGACAATCGAAAGGACGACAAACGACGACAAGAAGACGAACGCCGCAAAAAAGACGCGCGTTGGCGACGCGCAACCGACGTTCGCGCTCTGTCGCGCGAAGCGGAAGCGGCGTTAACCAAAACGCGGTCAACTCGCGAAGGATCGTCAAGATCGGCGCTGCAAAGACGTCCCAGGGGGGGCTCGTTAAAGGACCGACGAATAAAAGGGCTCTTCGACCGAGCGCTAACGCGGCCGACGGACGGGGGGAAGTTCCGTCGACGCGGCGTCTGTGCTTATGGCGTTTCTTTCTTCTTAAGAGTTTACAAAGAATCGATAGAAATACAAGAAAAGAAATGCGGAAAACAGCGGGTTATATAAAATTTCGTCGCTCGTAATTCTGCATATGCCAAAAAACCGCGCCAATTAAAACGACCGCAAATTTTGTATCTACATACACGGCCCGATTATTCGTCAAAACGTTGAAATCGTTCAAAGCTCATTTTACCGGAGAGCCCGTCTCGACGCGAACGATCGAAAGCCCCTGACGCTTGCAAAACGCGGATAATTCGCGAAATTGTTCCTCGCCGCCCTCGACAACTTCCGCCTTAACGTACGGAGCCCAATATGCGTTACGACCCGCAAGTTTCCACGATTTCACACAAAAAGTAAACGCGTCGAGAAGCTCCTGTTCGCGCTTGTCCGACGCCGTCGCGTCCCGACACGCGATCGTCGTCGATTTTTTCACGCCCGGCTGCTTGGGAAAGACGATCGCGCCCGGTTCGCAACGCGCTAAAACGGCGCGTTCGATTCCGGACGTCGCGGGCTTTTCCTGCGACAATCGTATCGCCTCCGGCTGAGCCGACGACAAAAAATTCGGAACGGCGCTCGCCGTCGTTCCGGCGTCGTCCGACTCTTCGTCGTCAGAAGAACGGCTTTTCGAGAGTTCGCCGACGTCGGAAGTTCCGGCCGCGCCCTGCGCGTACGCCGTTCTTCCCAGCGCCTGACGAGCGTCCATCGACGACTCGTTCTGCGACTGCGTTTCGTCGGAGCCAATGAGATTCGCCATGAAGCGCGGCGCGTTTCCGGACGCGGCGGCGTTTTCAACATATTGAGTTTGCGATTCGACTTGCGCGCCGGACAAAGCGTTACGATTTTCCGCGAATCCTTCGTTCGAGCGCGAAGCGGAAGACGAAGATTGTTCGCCGCCGTAAGCGCCGCCCCCGACGGTCCGCGTTGCGAGCGATCCGCCGTCGACGCGCGCGACGTCCGTCCCTTGCAAAGCAGTTCCGGCGTTACGCTCCGCGTTGAAATCGCCGGAAAGCGTCGACAGTTCGTCGCCTCCCCGATTCAGGCGCGACGTCGGTTCCGTGGAGTCGTAGCGCGAGTCGGCTCCAGGCGCCGTCGCGACGAACAAATTCGCGTTTTCACGCCCGGCGTAAACGCCGGAGCCTTCCTGGACCAGGCCGTCTTGAACGTTCGATCGGTCTTCGTCATAAGAGCCCGCGGGCGCGCCTCCGCCGCCGACGCTTCCGCCAAATTCGGGCCTGGCGGCGCCAAGTCTTACGTTCGTCCCTAATCGAGACTGAAGCTCGGAACCTCCGCTTCCTATACCGTACGAATCTTGTCCGGCTCCAAAGCCCCCGCCGCGCGCGCCAAACCCCGACTCGCCCGACGTGGCGCGTAGAGCGACGAGCGCCTGACGAAGTTGCAACGCGAGTCGACGCCGCGCAAGATCCGCCTGTTCGGAGGCGAGTCGTTTAAGAGTCGGATCCGATTCCGGATATTCAAGAATCTGATCTTCCGCGACAAATTCGTATCCGTAAAGATCGCCCCAGGACGCGAGCGCGGCGACCGCTTCATAGAAATATTTCGATCCGCCGGGCCTTACGATCAGCAGAGGATACGCTTCGATCTTTTCACCCGACGCCGTCTTTCCGCCGGTCGTTTCAAGATAATGTCTCGCCGTCGCGCGCAACGCGGAGTCAAACGGATTGCCCGGATATTTCGAGACGAGAAAATCGGCGTCGTCAAATCGCACGCCCTCGGGCTGCAAATAGACGCCCGACTCCGTGCATTCGATATAGATCGGGCGCCGAAACGTCCCTTTTTTGCCCTGATAAGGAACAATCGCGTAAGAACGTTTGGAATCCCTGTTCTTTTCGCGCAGTTCTTCAATTTCCTTCTTGAGAAGCTCAATATCGACGTCGAGCGCGTTGATTCGGTCCTGAAGCGCGACGGCCGTTTCTCCGTCCTGCGCGACGCTCTCTTCCTGAAGCGCCTCGTACTTCCGTTTCGACGTCTCCAATTCGGCGCGAAGCCGCGCCAGCGACGCTTCCGCCGTCGCGAGGCGCGAGCGATTCTCTTCAAAAGAATTCTCGACGCGCTCTCGTATCGAACGAAGTTCTTCGGCAAACCAGTCGGCCGATTCCTTTTCGCCGATAAGTTCCTCAAGAGAACGCGCTCCGGTCGCGACAAGCGCGCGCTCGTAAGCGTCGTCCTGATTATTGCCGTCGGGTTCGGGAACGTCCGATTCGACTTGACCGTCGAGCGTCTTCGCGTCGACGAGCGTCCCGTACCGCGCGGTCTCTCCAAGCGCTATCTCTCGATCGAATTCGACGCTGTTTTCCGCGACGGACTCGGGCGTTTCCGCGACGTCCGCGTTCTTCTGGGCTACCGCCACGAAAATCATCGTAAGCGTCCCCATCGTGCAGAGAAGAACGGCTAGAAACGGAAAGAGCGTAAACGTCTCTTCCGAAGATTGGGAACGACGCGGCATTGGCCTTACCAGGGGATCGAATTAACGACGCAAACGACGGAAAACAATAATTACGCGGAACGTTTTCTACCCAACGAAGCGCGCGTTCGTTTCGCGGGGGAGGCGGAGCCCTCGATTTCAGGCGCGGACGACTTCGAAACGTCGGATTCCGCGTCAAAATTCGGCATGACGATCGTTTCCGGCGCCGCGTCGGATTTCGAATCAAGCGAATTTTCGAGCGAATCGAGCGCGGCAAGAGCTTCTTCGCGCTTGGAGACGCGTCGCGAAACGCCCGCGTCAAATCGAACCGTTTCCGAATAAGGGGCCGACGTCAATTTTGAATTAAGCAGACAGACGGTCGCCGAGAGGTTGTTGAGCGTCTTTTCAAACTCGCCGACTTCGGCGATTTTTTCCAAAGAACGCGCGAAACGCTCTTCAAGAGCCGTAAGATCGGCGGACGCGCGAAGCGTTTCGTTGAGAGCCGCCGTTTGCAACGCGACTTTTTCTTCGAGCGAATCGAGTCTCGCGACGCTCCTGGCCGTTTCCTCAAGCGCGGGACGGAGCGCGTTTTCGATAAACTCGCGCTGAGTTTTCGCGAGCGCTTGCGCCCAACGCGCGCTTCCTTCGGTCAGGCGCCGATCAATCGCGTCCCCAAATTGAGACGCGGTCTGCGTCATCGTTTGAGCCCACAACGTCGTCTGCGCGTTCGTCGCTTCGGTAAAAGATCGCGCGACCGACTCCAAAAAACGGCGCGCCGTCTCGACGTCCGAATCGGCCCCGACGTCGACGAAAAACCGACCTTTCAATTCGGCGTCGACAAGTCGGGAAACGCTCGCCGCGAGCGCCGCGTCTTGTTTGCGCGAAAAGAACTGCGCGAAATAAAGCGCGAAAACAAGCGACAACGCCAACGCGGTCGTGTCGAACGCGACTTTCAGCCCCGCCGCGAGCGATTCGCCCGTCGATTCGAGCCGCGTCAGGTCGAGACTGCCCAACGCGACGGTGATTCCCAAAACGGTGCCGAGGAACCCAAGAATCGGAATAGCCCAAATGAACGCGCGAACCATGCTGTAATCGGCGTCGCGAGAATCGTACGCTTCGTCGGCCAGAAAGCGAAGCTCCTGATCAAGTTCGTCCGGCGAACCGCCGAATTTCAAAAAGTTCAGCGCGTCGCTCAATCGATTCAGATAGAGCGTGTTCCCGCGAACGTCCCGCGCGTTGGCGACGGCGTCGAGATATTCGTCGACTTTTTCGATCGGTTCTTTTTCACGTTTCTTGGGCGGAAAGAGCGCGCCTCGTCGGAGCGCGTTGCGCTCGCGGCGCGTCTGCGACAATTTGAACGCGATATCGCACAGCCCGATCCAAAACATGGCGATCGTCGCGTACTCGACGGGATGGCCCGTACTGTATCGAACGATCGTTTCATTGCGAATCATTCCGGCGTTAACCGCAAAGTAGAAGAGGAACGTCGCGACGAACCCCCACAGAACGGAAGAACCGGCGAATTTGACAAACAGTTTTTTCATAGTCGACGTCTATACGCCGCGCGACGAGATTTGACAAACCGCGCGAGCGCCTCGATTGGCTGTTGAAAACAGACGATCAAAAATCAAACCAGAACCCGGCCCCGTATTTACGCTGAAAACGAGTGTGGAACTGATAGAGATCGTCGCCCCCCTGGAAATACTCCGCGCCGACGCGCATAAGCGCGTTGGTCGCGCTGCGCCACTGGATTCCGGTCTGCGTCGTCCAATAGCCGCCAAAATCGCGCTCCTGATAAAGATGCGCATGCGTCGCGAAGAACGGACGCGCGGCCCAATTGGACATGTTTGGATTAAATTGGGGCGAATACTCCAAACCAAATTGCAATTCGACGGGATCGGCCGTTTTGCCCATATGAAACGCGTAATCGACCTCGGCGTAGAGCCGCACGTCGTCGACCGGCTTGACGGCGAGCCCGAACATAACGGAATCTCGCGAATAGTGCACGCGCGGACGAAAATTGTCCATGAGGTAGTTGTCGCCAAGATGCGAACTGACGTGATAGTATCCCGTCTTGAACTGCCAGCGTCTGGTTCCGTAAACGAGCGGAACGCCCGCGCGATAGTCGGTCGCCGCAAGATTGCGATGACGCTCCCAGTCCAGTCGGAGAAGAGCCGCGCCCTCAAGTTCGAGTTCCCAGCCTTCCGGATGAACGACGTCGGTCGTGCCGTACCGCCAAATCGGAGCGCGTCCGCCAAGCGTGATATCCCACAGAGCCCCGTAGCCTTCCGTATAGTTAATAACGCTTTCGAGTCGGGATTCCTTTCGTCCCGCCAAATAGGACGGATACATGAGTCCTTGCGGAAGAATTTGCGACGTCCAGGCTTCCTTTGTAGAGTCCGGATCGATCCAGCGTTCTTTAAACGAGTCGCCGTCGCGCGCGTTTGTCTCGACCGCGAATCCAAACAGACCTTTGGATTTAGTACGCTTGCGTTTCGAGCCGAGTCCTGACGACGTCGTCACGGAACCGTCTTCTTCAAGACGAAGCGCGTAAACGTCGGCGGTCGCCGCGTCGAGAAACTCGTCGGACCCGACAAGCAGCCCTTCGGCGTTCGACTTCGACGCGAAGTCGTATTTCTCTTCCAGTTCTTTGGAGCTAAGAGGCCGACTGTTTTTAGAGCTGTAACGCCGGCGACGCGCATAGTCAAGATCGTCGTCCGACTCTTCGTCCTGAACGTACTCCTCGTCGTAGTCGTCGTCCTCCTTGGAGCTCTTCGTCGAAAAAAGCATGTTCTGATAATCAGCCGCTTCGTCGTTCGCCTGATATTGCGTAATTCCATACCCGCTGCGCCGCGATTTCTTGTTGGAATACGACGACACGTACAGTTCCTCTTCTTCGTCGTCGTCCGCCGCGACGATCAGCGCGGGAACGGCGAAAAAGGCGAGGAAAACAAGTAAAAAAACAATTCGCCGCGTCGTTTTTTTATCGGATAAGTTCTTTATATACGTCATTTCTTGCGTCGATTCGTATTGGACCCGCCTGCGCGGGCGTTGGACGATAAAACGCCTGGTTTGCACAATAAGCTCAGCGTAACTTTTTTAATAGAATCGGGCAAGATCAAAAATCAGAGCGAGGCGGCGCGAACGACGCCGGGAAACAAAAACGCCGCGACTTCTTACGTCGCGGCGTCAGAGTTTTAAAGAAGGAGAACAAGAGACGTCAGGCGCGCTCGATTTCTTCGCGGGTCGGCAGAGACGGTTGCGCGCCAAGTTTTTGAACGCTCAGCGCGGCGGCTTTAGACGCGAACGCGAGCGCGTCGTCGAGCGGCTTGCCTTCGGCGAGCGCGACGGCCAGCGCTCCGGAATACGCGTCCCCCGCGGCGGTCGCGTCGACCGCGTCGACGCGCATGGCGGGCACGCTCTTGCGGACGCCGTCTTTGGTCGCGACGTAAGAACCGGCGGAACCAAGCGTTACGATAGCGATTTGAACGCCCAGTTCCAGGAGTTTTTCCGCCGCCTGTCGCGCGGTCGCCTCGTCGACGACTTCGATTCCCGTAAGACGCGCCGCTTCCGTTTCGTTGGGCTTGACGACAGTGACGCATTCGAGAATCTCTCGCGGCAGCGGCTCGCTCGGCGCGGGGGCGGGATCGAGCAAGACGGGAACGCCCGACGCTTTGGCGAGTTCGGCGGCGCGCTGAATCGCGTCTAGCGGCGATTCCAATTGGAAGACGACCATTTTCGCGTCCTTAATCGCGTCCGCCGCGCGGTCGACGTCCTCGGGCGTCAGCGCGAAATTAGCGCCCGACGCGACGGAAATGGAATTGTCGCCCGTCGAATCGACCATAATAAGCGCGACGCCAGTGGCCAATTTCAGATCCTTTTGAATCAGCGAAACGTCGATTCCTTCCTTGACGTATCCGTCGATCGCCTGCTTGCCGAGCATGTCGTCTCCGACGCGCGCGACAAAGACGACGTCTCCTCCGGCACGCGCCGCGGCGACCGCCTGATTCGCGCCTTTGCCGCCGGGCGCGGTGGCGAAAGAACCGCCGACGACCGTTTCGCCGGGCGCGGGAATGCGATCCGCCTTGATGATCATATCCGTGTTCGAACTGCCGACAACAACGATTTTCGGTTTAGACATTACGTCGTCCTTTCCTATTGGGTCTGGGATAATAAACGCCTGAGAACGGAACCGCCTTCCGTTTCGTTGGAATTATAGCTTTGCGCCGGACCAAAGTAAATACGCGAAAAAGAACTTCCGCGTCAATAATTTGGAGTCGGCGCGCGGAAGTCGTCCAAATTGATCGATTTGAACCATTCGATCGTGTTGGCAAGTCCTTCCCGAAGCTGGACTTTCGGCTCCCAATTCAGTTTTTCCCGAGCTAACGCAATATCCGGCTGTCTTTTGCACGGATCGTCGACCGGAAGCTCTTTAAAGACGTATTTCGGTTCTTTGCCGACTAATTCCCAGACGAGATCGCCCAGTTCCTTGACGGTGAATTCGTTCGGGTTGCCCAAATTGACCGGTCCGACGAACCCTTCTTCGTTTTCCATCAGACGAACCAGTCCGTCGAGCAGATCGGTATAGTAGCAAAACGAACGCGTTTGCGAACCGTCGCCGTAAATTGTAATCGGCTCGTCGGCGAGCGCCTGACGAATGAAGTTGGAAACGACGCGACCGTCAAACGGATGCGTTTTCGGTCCGTACGTGTTGAAAATACGAGCGATTCGTATATGCGTTCCGTACATGCGCGCCGTGTCCATGAAGAGCGTTTCCGCCGCGCGTTTGCCCTCGTCGTAACACGCTCGCGGCCCGATCGGATTGACCGCGCCGCGGTAGTCTTCGCGCTGAGGATGGACCTCGGGGTCTCCGTAGACTTCGCTCGTCGACGCCTGAAGAATCTTCGCGCGGCATTCTCTGGCGAGTTCCAGAAGATTGATCGCGCCCAACACCGACGTCTTAATCGTCTTCAGCGGGTTGTACTGATAATGGCCGGGCGCGGCGGGACACGCCAGGTTATAGATCTCGTCGACTTCAAGAGTCAGCGGAATCGTAACGTCGTGCCTGATCAATTCAAAATTCGGACGCGAAAGGAGCGTCTCCACGTTCGATTTTTGACTGGTGAAGAAATTGTCGACGCAGACGACGTCGTGTCCTCGGTTGATGAGCAGTTCGCAAAGGTGCGATCCTAAAAAGCCCGCGCCTCCGGCGACCAGAATTCGTTTAATACGCGCCATAATACGCGCTCCTTCAATTCGCTACGAATAATAAAAAAAGGGGCGCAAGCCCCTTTCCGCGTTATTTGTTCCGCGCGCGCCCGTAAGGACGGCGCGGAACTCTTTCAAGACTCAGGACGCCAAGGGCGCGTCCCCTGACGTCGTTTCGTCGCTCAGTTCTCAAACAGATCGCCGAGGAAATCGTCGTCGAAGATCGAATCGGAAAGCTCGACGTCAAGTTCGGCGGCGGATTCCGCTTCCATGTCGAAGGTCGCGAAGTCGGCGAACGCCGCGTCGGTCGCTTCGGCGACAAGCGCCATATCGACGACCTGAGCCGGTTTCGCGACGAGCGCGATCGACTCGCGTTCTTCCGCTTTCACGGAGACGCTTTCGGCGATTTCGTTCCAGGCGACCGCGTTTTGATCCAGGATCGCGGCGGCGACGGCGAGGTCGTTCGCGACGAATTCCTGAACGTCGGTCGCGACAGGCTCGATCGTCGAGAAGACGTTGTCCGCGGCGACGCCAAGATCAAGGATCGCGCCGCTGGATTCGAGGACGACGGTAACGGCGCCAAGTTCGAATCCTTCTTCCGCGTTGTCGACGTAGAGAACCGGAGCGTAATCGCCGGACTTGGCGTACCAGTGCGCCAGGTTGCGATCCATCGACAGACCGGTGTAGGCGTCGACGGTTCCGTCGTTCCAGTCGACCTTCCAGTACGCGTACGCGTTGGAGTTGGAGACGACTTCGTAGACGACCGCGCTGCCGATGACGTTCTTATCCACGTTGAAGGAAGCGGGCGCTTCGGTAATCGTGTATTCGGCGATTTCCGACCACTCGGATTCGTTCTTGACGGAGGAAGCCAACGCCTTGATGCGAACTTCGACCACGTCGCCGGTCTTAAACGCGGCTTCGTTGATCAAACCGAAGTTTCCGGTGAGCGCGCCGGTGTCGGTCCACTTGCTCGTACCCTTGACGCGGTACTCGACGACGTATTCCTTCGCCGGATCGTCGGTCGCCCATTCGACGACCATGTTCGAATCGACGTCGCGTCCGACGAACGTAACGACCGGAGTCGCGTAGTTCGGAGCGGCGGGATCCGTCACGACGATCGTGAAGGTCTTGTCGACGGAGGCGTCGCCGGAATCGGTCGCGCGGACGGTTATGTTGTAATCGCCGGCGGCCAGAGGTTTGGCGACGACGACCTGATCGCCGTCAAGCGCGAACGCGCCGTTGGCGTCGTCGACGAGGTCGTAGACAAACGCGTCGTCTTCGTTGGCGTCGACCGCCTGAAGCGTTCCGACGACCGTTCCGACTTCGACGTCGGACATGACGTTGTCGGTCGTGTTGAAGTCGATCGAAGTCGGGGCGACGTTGCCCTGTTCTTCGATCGCGCCGATATCGACCTTCTTATTGGCGATACGCAGATTGCCAAGCACGTCGAGCTCGCCGTACGCGGTCGCGTAATCGTTGTTTCCGGCGTTGATCATCTTGGAACCGATTTGGAGACCGAGATCCCAGGTCGACCAGTCGGCGGTCGCGTCGAAGTTGATGAACTGAGGATCGATCGACTTGACGCCCGACCCGGTAATCGCGATATTGGCGGAGCCGATATCGGAGTACGCCAGAGTCGTCTTGCTCGACGCCATGATCGTGGTCGCGTACAAGTCGGCGGCGGAACTCGCGGAGTTGCCGTAAAGGATCGAGTTCTTGACGTTGAGGACGTGGTTCGCCCAGACGCCCGCGCCAAGCGACTCGGACTTCGCGCCGGTCGCCTTGTTGCCGACGATCGTCGCGTTGACCAGGTTGACGTCGAAGGACGCGTCGCTCGCGAACAGGTCGGCCATGTTGACCTGCGCGTAAACGCCGGCGCCAAGAGACGCCGTGTTGCCGACGATCAGCGAGTTGGCGATCGTCGCGCCGGTGTAGGTTCCGACGCCGCCGCCGTAGTACTCGGCGGAGTTGTCGGCGATCGTCGTACGGTTGATCGTGAGCGAACCGCGGTTGTAAACGCCGCCGTAGTAGCCCGCGCTGTTGCCGACGATTTCCGAATCGACAATCGTCAACGTTCCGGCGTTGTAGACGCCGCCGCCGTAAGCGGCCGCGTTGTCGCGAACGCCGACTTTGTCGAGCGTCAGGGTCGCGTAGTTGCGCACGCCGCCGCCCGCGTTGTCCGGATTGTCGGATCCGACGCCGTTGGTTCCGCCGGTGACGTCGACGTTGACGAACTTGACGTTCGCCTTGTCGTTTTCAGACCCGACGACCACCATCGCGCCTTCGAATCCGCTCGATTCGATCGTAACGCGCTGATCGTCGTTTCCGATAACGACGTTCGTGTCGACGTACAACGTCTCGTTCAAAATGACGTTCGTAACGCTCGGATCGAAGGTTACCGTATCTTCGCCCAGACGCGTCGCGTAAGCGATCGCTTCGCGCAAGGAGACGACGCCGTCGGTCGGGTCGTCGACGTCGAGGTTCGTCGTAACGGTCGCGGAAGGCTCTTCGAACGGGAATTCGAAGGCGCCCATGTCGACCGCGTCGAGCGTCGTGCAGATACGGTCGTTTCCGGCGAGGTCGTAAACGAGATTCACGCCCGTCGCGTCTTTCGCGTAGTTGTTATAACCCGCGTTGACCGCTTGCGAACCAAGCGTCAGGGTAAGATCGACGTCGTTGACGACGCTTCCGCCCGCGAAGACCGGAGCGACGGCGAATCCGGCGTCGCCGGTCTTGGAGTTGGTCATCGACGGAGTCTTGTTGACGCCGGCGGTAGAACCGAGCAAGGAGTATCGGAAGTTGGACTTCGTCGACGTCGCGTACAAGTCGACGCCTTCGTCGGCGTAGTTGTCGGCGACGATCGTGTTGTACGCGTTGAACGTTCCCTTGTTGTAGACGCCGCCCGCCTTTTCCGCGGCGGAGTTAGCGGCGATCGTAACGTTGCGCGCCTCGACGGTTCCGGCGTCGATATAGATCGCGCCGCCGTCCACGCCCGCTTCGTTGAGCCACAACGCGGAGTTGGAGATCTTGGAGGTTCCCTTCGCGTTGTAGATCGCGGCGCCCGAACCGGTCGCGTCGTTCGACTTGAAGTTCGCGTTCGTCGCGTTGAACGTAGCGGCGTTGTAAACGGCCGCGCCGTTGACCGCGGAGTTGGACACGAACGCCACGGAAGCGAACGTCGCGGATCCGGACGCGTTGTACAACGCGGCGCCCGAACCGGTCGCGGAGTTGCCTTCGAAGCTCCAGTCGGAACCCGCTCTGATCGTGCCGGCGTTGTAAATCGCGGCGCCTTCCGCTCCGACGTTTCCGCCGAACTTAACGGCTCCGTCGTTTCCGACGATCTGCGAGTTCGCGGCGTTGTAGATCGCGCCGCCCTTCGAGCCGACGTTCGCAAGGAACTCGACTCCGCCGAGGGTTACGACGTACGGATCGGAAGCGGTCGACAAGCTGTTGTAGATCGCGCCGCCGAATCCGTTGGATTTGTTGCCGTTGAACACGACGTCGGTCAGCGTCAACTCGCCGTAGTTGTCGATCGCGCCCGCGTCGCCGGTGGCGACGTTGTTCGCGAAGACGCTCGTTTCGACGCTCGCCTGACCCTGGTAGTTGACGATCGCGCCGCCGTACTTGGCCGTGTTGGAGTCGAACGAGGCGTTGGAGACCGCAAGGGTTCCGGCGGCGTTGTAAATCGCGCCCGCCTGGTTCGAGGCCTGGCCGTTGACGAAGGACGCCTGATTGATCGTAACGTCGCCGGCGTTGTTGTAGATCGCCGCGCCGTCGACCGCTTGCGCGCCGTCGAAGGAGACCAGGTTGCCGACCAACGTTCCGGCGTTGTAGATCGCGCCGCCGTCTTCCGCCGCGTTCATATCGGCGAAGGAAACGTTCCAGAGGTCGACCGTCGCGGTTTCGGCGTTGTACACGCCAGCGCCGCTGTTCGCGCTCGCGTTTTGAATCGCGACGTTGGAGACGGACAGATCGCCGGCGTTGTAAATCGCCGCGCCTTCGTCCGCGTTCGCGTTGACGAGCGTCAGGCCGCCGATGCGAACGTCGCCGTGAGCGACGAAGAAGATTCTCGACTCGTCGTGAGCGTCGACCGTAACCGTCTGGCCTTCGCCTTCGGGTCCGGCGATCGTCATGTCGCGATCGATAACGAATTCGCCGTCGACCATGGAGATCGTCTTGCCGTAGACGCTCGGAGCGAAGGTGATCGTGTCGGCGATCGTGCTCGTGAGCGTAACGACGTCCGCGCCGTTCCAGACGAACGATTCGCCGTTGGCGAGCGCGTACGAGACGTTCGGATCGAGCGCGATAATCTCGTCTTCGATCACTTCGCCTTCTTCGGTCTCGTAGCCCTTCTTGACGTAGGTCAGCGCGCCGTCCTGATAAGTCGCGATCGTTCCTTCCTGAATGCCGATTTCCTCGTTCGCGGCAAGCGCGAAGGTCGCGCCGTCTTCAAGAGCCTTGTCGATCGAAACCGACGAATTCGCGTTTTCGCCGACAGCGGCGATCGCTTCGCGCAGGGAGACGAGGCCGTCGTAATTGTCGACGACGTCGAGCTCGGTCGTTACGACCAGGCTGGGTCGTTCGACAACCTCGAACGCCAACGTGTACGAGTTGTTGTCGTTGTCCGATTCGAAGATCTTGTCGTTGACGTCGAGCGTAATCGTCGCCTGATACTTGCCGGCGTCGTATTGACCGACGTTCCAGTATCCTTCGACCGTCTGACCGCTTTGCAGCCAGAATTCCTTGGACATGTAGCCGGCCACGTTGTCGCCGTACGTTCTCGTGAAGACCTTGGAAGCGCCTTCCACGACGTTTCCGTCGGCGTCGAGACGATCGACGGTGATCGTGTAGTCGAAGCTGTTGAGAACGACGCCGCTTCCGTAGTTGCCAAACGCGTAGTCGAAGCAGACGTCCCAGCCTTCGACGAACTGTTCGGCGCCGACGCCGGTCGCGTACCAGCCGACAAGCGCGCCGGGGCCGAACGCGAGGTCGGGAGCGACCGCGCTGTATTCGACCGCGCCCATGTCGACGTGCTCGGCGACGATACGATCGGAACCGTAGACGTCTTTGTCGACGCCCTCAATGAAGGAGTTGACGCCGGTGTTGACCGCCGGGCTGACGGCGGTGAGCGCGTAGTTTTCGCCGAACTTCGGATCGACCGGATTGGCGGTCGTGCCGACGAGCGCGGAGAATCCTTCCGCGACGCTCATCGCGTCCGGATTGACGACGTCTTCGCCGTCGCCGATCAACGAGGCGTACAGGACGACCGTCGCCGTTTGTTCGATCGCCAGATCGACGCCCTTGTAGTCGTCGCCCTGAGCGATCTTGGCGTTCTTCGCGATAATCGAGTTCTTGATTTCGGTCGTCGCGTTATCGACGGCGACGCCGCCGCCGATCGCGGCCTTGTTGGCGGTAATCGTGTCGTTCACGAGCGAGACGCTCATCGCGGCTCCGTCGCCAATCGCGTAGATCGCGCCGCCTTCCGCTTCCGCCGACTTGTTCTCGACGAGCAGCGAGTTGACGACCGACAGGTTGGCGTCGGCGTTGGTGGCCGCCGCGGCGATCGCGCCGCCGTTGTACTTCGCCTCGTTCTTTGTGAAGACCGAGCCGACGATCGTCGCGTTCGAGTTCTGGAAGTAGATCGCGCCGCCAAAGTATTCGGAAGCGTTGGACGCGAACTCGGCGTCGGCGATTTCAACCGCGCCGATCGAGTAGATCGCGCCGCCGAAGTACGCCGCTTCGTTCGCGCTGTACGAACCGCCGACAATCGTCAGCGTTCCGGAGTTGTAGATCGCGCCGCCGAGACCGTCGAACAGGATCTTGTCGTTCGGATCGACCTGATTTTCGGTGTAGGCGGTCGAATTCGCGACGCTCACGTTGTTGAGTTCGAGCGAGCCGGCGTTGTGGATCGCGCCGCCCTTGGTCTCGTAACCGTTGACGAAGCTCATGTCGTTGATTTCAACCGCGCGTCCGTAGAGAACGTTCATCGCGCGAGAAAGCGCGTTGGCGTCGACGGTGATCGCGGCGCCTTCGATCGTCTGATCTTTGGCGGGCGTGATCGCGGTTCCGTCGAGGACGATCGTCGCTTTCGCGGCGACGAGCGCGTCGCTGAACGTGATCACGTTGTCGACGAACGTGTAAACCCACGCGGAGCCGTCGTTGGCGAATTCGTAACGCATACCGTCGACCGTTTCGAACGCGGCGGAGACCGCGTCGCGACGAATCGCCATTTCGCCGGTGACGCCAAGATCGGTAGTTACCGTCGCGCCGTCGACGAATTCGATGATCGAACCGTCTTCGAGCGTGAAGACCGCTTCCAGGTACGTCGCGGGCGTGTTGACTTCTTCGCCGACGATTTCGACGTTGACGTGATCGGCCAAGACGACCTTGACGGATCCGTCGTCCGCGATAAACGCGCCGTTAAGGAACTCGCCGACAACGCCGTCGTAAACGATCTTCGCGCCGTTGGGGAGATCGACGATTTCGCCGGTCGACGTCTGAGCGACTTGAGCGTGGTAAGTCGCGAACGTCTTCGCGAACGGAATCGAGTCGGGTTGGAGATCCGTCAGAAGGATCTTCGTGCCGTCGGCCTTTTCGACGACGTCGACGTATTCGTACTTCGAGGAGATCGGCGGAACCTGGCCGATCGATTCGAGGTAATCGAACTTCGATTCGCGATGCGCCGTGACGGTCGTTCCGTCTTCAAGCGTGAGCGTGATCGAGTAGTCGTAGTCGAACTTGCCGGGCGCGTACGCGACGACTTCGCCGCTGGGATACGTGAAGACGCCGTTGTCGAACACAATGTAAGTTCTTCCGAATTCGAACGTTTGACCGTCGACGAGATCGACGTCGGTTCCGTCGATCGACAGGACGTTGCGTCCGGTCGTGGCGACGCCGTCTTCGACCGTCACGACGACCATGTCGTCGCGGACGAATTCGCCGGAGTCGATCAGGACTCTGGAGCCGTACCAGTACGGTCCGACGTAGAGCTCGGAAGCTTCGCGCAAGGTGATCTTGTCGTCGAGAGGATCGAACGCGCCGTCCGCGTCGGTCGTAACGACGAGGTTCGGAGCTTCGAAGACCTGGAACTCGGCGGTGAAGACGTTGTTGTCGGAAACCAGTTCGGCGATTTCGGAATCCGCGTCAAGCGAAATCGTAACGGCGTACGAACCGACCGGCAACGCGCCAAGGTTTTGACGCGCGTATTCTTGCGTCGCGCCGACTCCGAGCCAATCGGAGCTGTTGAGCCAATCGAAGAACTCGGATTCGGTCTTGTAACGTCCCACGCTCACGGCGTAGTAGTTCTCGCCCGTCGCGGTAACGCCGGAGACGGCGAACGTAACGTTGAACTTATCGAAGACCGCCGCGTCGCCGAGATTCATGATCGAGTAGTCGAGCACGACGTCCTGACCGGCGATATAGTGAGGTCTGGTCTGTCCGTCGATCTTGGCGAACCAGAAGTTGACGGGGTTCTCGCCAAACGCGAGGTCCGGAGCGATCACGGTCTGGAATTCATACGCGCCCATATCGATCGCGTAGATATCGTCGCCAACCTCGATTCCAACGATACGAGGCGCGCCCGCGAGATCCGTGTCGACGCCCGGAACGGCGAGTTTGTTCGAACCGCCGTTGATCGCGGGCGAACCGGCTTGGAGCGAGTAGTCGCCGCCCGCCGCGTTCGCGAAGAGCGGATCGACGTTCACGAAGCAACGGTACGCGGCATCCATCCAGGCGTCGCTGAACGCGACAAGGCCAGTCGATTCAACGTTTTGCAGCAAGGAGTTGCGAAGTTTGATCGTCGCATTCTTGGCCGCGTAAACGTCGACGCCCGTTCCGGTGATCGTAATCGTTTCGCTCGTTTCTTCGTCGTAGACGATCGTTTCTTCTTTGGTCGTCACGCTGTTGCCGGCGATAATCGAGTTGTCGATCGCCGCTGACGTAATAACGTAGAGCGCGCCGCCTTCGAACGCCTTGTTGCCCGCGACGGTAACGTTGACGAGCTTGATCGTCTTGGCGTAGATCGCGCCGCCCTTTTCGGCCGCTTCGTTGTCCGCGACAAGCGAGTTGTTCAAGTCGACGGAACCGGTCGCAGCGTAGATCGCGCCGCCGATATTGGCGGAGTTGTTCGTGATCGTCGCTTTGCCGACAATCGTAACGGCCGCCTTAGCGTAGATCGCGCCGCCGAAGTTTCCGGCCTTGTTGCCGGAAATCGTCGCGTCGCCCGCGACGTTGACGGACGTGTTGGAGTAAATAACCGCGCCGTCCGCGCTCGTCTCGTTGTTCGTCGCTTCAAGCGAACCGCCGATCTCGACGGAGTTCGCTTTCAAGCCGCCGTTGACGTTGTTCGTAAGCTTGGCGTTTTCAGCAACTTTCACGGCGCCCGACGTCGCTTGAATCGCGGCGCTCGCCTGAGCGGCTTTGTTCGCGTCGGCGACTAAGGATCCATTAACGGCAACGGTCTTGGCGGAGACGCCGGAGACTTCGTACGCTTCGTTGCCGACGAGCCTCAGCGAGCTGAACGACGCGTCGCCGCCCGCGTAAATCGCGCCGTACTTGCCGGCGGCCTTGTTGCTCGCGACGTTCGCGTCGCCGACGACCGTGAAGGTCGTGCCAGCGTAAACGGCGCCGTAATTGGCGTCGGCGTAAGCGACGGTTTCGGTCGTTTCGGTCGTCGTTTGCGTGTCGACGACTTCGCCGGTTTCTTCGTCAAGCACGTCGACGGTCGTCGTTACTTCGACTTTCGTCGCGACTTTGCCGTTCGCTTCGTTTTCGACCATATTCAAATTACCGCCGACTTCGACGGCATTCTTGGCGTAAATCGCGCCGTATTGAGCCGCCGAGTTGTTGGAGATTTCGGCGTCGCTGGCAATCTTGATCGAGCCGTTCGTAACGGCAATTGCGCCGTATTTGCCGGAAACGGTCGTCGTGGTAGTCGTCGTAACGATCTGTTCGCCGTTTTCGCCAACCGTTTCGACAGGACCGTCGACGACGACAATTTCGGCCAAACCGGCTTTGTTGCCGGTAACGACCGCTTTGCCGGCGACGTCAAACGCGACGCCCGAGCCGGTTACGGCGACGGCGCCGAAATCGCCGTTCGCCTGGTTGCCGCTGATCGTAAAGGTTGCGTCGGCGTTATTCGCAACGATCGAAACGCCCTTGAACGCGCCGTAGTCGCCGCCCGCCTTATTCTCGTCGAAGGTTACGTTTCCGCCAAACGTCGCTTTGCCGGTCGCTTCGATCGCGCCGACATTGCCGCCAGCTTCGTTGTTGGAGACGACCGCGTCGCCCGCGACGTTAATCGCTCCATTAACTTTCATGGCGCCGACGTCGGTTCCGGCTTTGTTGCCGGTAATCGTCGCGGACTCTGCGGAGAACGCGCCGCTTTGAATAGCGCCGACGGCGCCGTTCGTCGCTTCGTTGTCGGTAATCGTCGCCGCGCCTTGAACGGTGAACGTCTTGGAAGCAGCGTTGATCGCGCCGTACGAACCGGCCGCTTTGTTCTCGTTGATTGTGGCGTCGCCTTTGATCGTAACCGCGCCGCCGAATTGGGCCGCGCCGACGTCGCCGCCAGCGACGTTCGAGTCGATCAGAACGTCGCCGACGATCGTCGTCGTAGAACCGACGAAGATCGCGCCGACGTCGCCGCCAGCTTCGTTGCCGGTAATCGTCGCGACGAGGCCGTCGTACGGAATTTCAACGCCGTCTTCGCCGATCGTCGGAGCGACGTTGCCGTTGACGACGAGAGTCGTCCCAACGTAAACCGCGCCGTACTTGCCGCCCGCTTTGTTGTCGGCGATCGTCGCGATCTTATCGACAGTCAGAGCCTTGGAGGCGTAAATCGCGCCGGCGTCGCCGGTAGTCGCTTCGTTGCTTGTCGCGGTTAAACTACCGTCGACTTTTATGTTCTGACCTGCGAAGAGAGCGCCGACCTTGCCTGCGGCTTTGTTGTCTTTGAAAGTCGCGTCGCCAGTAATCGTCGCGGCGCTTCCAACGTAGATCGCGCCGTAATCGCCGCCCTTGGCTTCGTTGTTCGCGACGTCGAGATTCTTGCCGACAGTCAACGACGTCCCAACGGCAAGAGCTCCGTAAGCGTCGTTGGCCCTGTTGGAGTCGACCTTCGCGTTTCCGTCGACCTTGAGCGCGCCGACGATCTGACCTGCGCCGTAGCTCGAATCGACCTTGTTGGTCGAAGTCGTCGTTTCGGTCGAAGTCGTCGAGGAGACGACTTGGTCTTCACCGTCGACGTTTTCGATAACCTCGACGAGCGTGGTCGTTTCAACGACGACCGTCTCGTCGCCGTTCGCGACGTTGCGTTCGAGCGCTAAATCGCCCGTGACGGTCATGTTGCCCTTAACGTAGAACGCGCCGAACTCAGACGCCGAGTTGTCGGAGATATTCGCGTTGGCGTCGAACGCGGCGGCGCCGTTTTCGACGAAGAACGCGCCGTATTTGCCGTTGATCGTCGTGGTCGTGGTCTTCGTCGTAACCGTAGTTCTGGTCGTAACGCCGGTTTCTTCGTCGGTCGAAACGACGGGTTCGGACGTTTCTTCGGTAACGACGACCTTCGCCGTATCGCCGGCTTTGTTGCCGGTAATCGTCGCGTCGCCGACAATTTCAAACGCCTTGCCGGTTCCGGAGACGTGAATCGCGCCTACGTCGTCGCCGGCTTTGTTGTCGGTAATCGTCGCGCCCGCGCCGACGTAGAACGAAGCCGCGTCGATCGCGCCGTAGCTGCCGCCCGCGACGTTGTTCGTAACGACGGCGGTTCCGCCGATCGCGACCGCGCCGGTCGCCTTGATCGCGCCGTAGCTCGCAGCCGCAACGTTGTCGGAAATCGTCGCGTCGCCCTTGACGTCGACTTTCGCGCCGGCGACGGCGCCGACGTTTCCAGCCGCTTCGTTGCCGGTAATCGTCGCGTTTTGACCGACGGTAACGTCGCCGGTCGCGCCGATCGCGCCGAAATCTTTTCCGGCCTTGTTGTCGACGATTTCCGCGTCGAGTCCAATCGCGACTTTCTTCGCCGCGACGGCGCCGTAGCTGCCGGAAGTCGCTTCGTTATTGGCGATTCTGGCGTTTCCGCCGACGGTAACGTCGCCGGTCGCGCCGATCGCGCCGTAGTCGTTGCCGGCTTCGTTGTTCGTAATATCGGCGTCGCCCGTAATCGAGACGTTCGCGGCGGAGATTGCGCCGTAATCGACGCCCGCCTTGTTAGAATCGATCGTCGCGTCGCCGTTGATCGTCAGATTCGCCGAGGCGACCGCGCCGTAACTGCCGTTCGTCGCTTCGTTGTTGGCGATCTTGGCGTCGCCGTCGATCGTAACGTCGCCGACCGAGTTGATCGCGCCGTACGATTCGCCGGCCTTGTTCGCGGTAATTTCCGCATTGCCGTCGATCGTCGTCTTACCGCCGACGTAAATCGCGCCGACGTTGCCGCCCGCTTCGTTGGTGACGATACTTGCGGCGAGACCGGTATAAGGAATCTCGTTCCCTTCCTCGTCGTACGTCGGGTCGACGTTTCCGTTGACGGTGAAGTCGCCGTCGACTTTCGCCGCGCCGTAATCGCCGCCCGCTACGTTGTCGCCAATCGTCGCGACGCCGTCGATCGAGACGCTCTTCGCCGCAAACGCGCCGACGTCGTCGGCCGCCGTGTTGCGCGTTACCGTCGCGTCTTTGCCGACCGTCAACGCTTCGCCGACGAAGCCCGCGCCGTAGTTGGATTCGACGTCGTTCATGAACGTGCCGATCTGCGTCGACGATTCGCTGCCGACGACGTTTCCGTCGGCGTCGAGCGTTTCGACGAGGATCGTCGTTTCAACGGTAACGATCTCGCTGCCGAACGCCTTGTTCTGATCGAGCGTCAAATTCCCCTCGACGGCCATCTTGCCCGCGACGTTGAACGCGCCGTAGGAGGACGCCGAGTTTCTCGCGATCGTCGCGTCGCCGCCAAAGATCGCGTCGCCGTCCTCGACGTTGAACGCGCCGTATTTCGCGTTGATCGTCTTCGTGGTCGTAACGACCGTGGTCGTCGTGCGAATCGTCGCGCCGTCTTCGTTCGTTCCCAGGACGACTTCTTCGGTCGTCTCGACCTTTTCGCTCGCGACAGCGCCCGCCTTGTTGTCGGCGATCGTCGCGTCGCCGATAATCGTAAACGCTTCGCCGGAGCCGGTTACGTTGATCGCGCCGACGTCGCCGTTGGTCGTATTCTCGAGAATATCGGCTTTGCCGCCGACGTAGAACGTTTCGGCGTCGATCGCGCCGTAACTTTCGTCCGCGAAGTTGCCCTTGATCTCGGCGTCGCCGTCGATCTTGACGTTCGCGGCCTCGATCGCGCCGACGATTCCGGTCGCCGCGCTGTTGGCGTCGATCGTCGCGTTTCCGCCGACGGCAACGTCGCCAAGCGCGAAGATCGCGCC
Source organism: Thermoguttaceae bacterium (assembly GCA_017550965.1). Classification (GTDB taxonomy): domain Bacteria; phylum Planctomycetota; class Planctomycetia; order Pirellulales; family Thermoguttaceae; genus RUG369. The sequence continues at coordinate 1,631 of JAFZNK010000038.1, read as the reverse complement.
GTAGTCGACTCCGGCCTTGTTTCCGGTAATCGTCGCGTCGCCGCCAATCGCGACGTCGCCCAACGAGGAGATCGCGCCGTAAGATTCGCCCGCCTTGTTGTCGACAATCGTCGCGTCGCCGACGACCGTAACGTCGCCAAGCGCGTAGATTGCGCCGTAGTTTCCTTCGGTCGCTTCGTTTCCGGTAATCGTCGCGTTTTCGCCGATCGTAACGTCGCCAAGCGCGACAATCGCGCCGTTGTCGACGCCAGCTTTGTTGCCGGTAATCGTCGCATTGCCGTCGACTTTGACGTAACCCAGCGAAACGATTGCGCCCGTGCCTCTGCCGGCCTTGTTGTCGACGACCGTCGCGTCGCCGGAAATCGTCAGACTGCCGGCGCCGATCGCGCCGACGTCTCTGCCCGCTTCGTTATTGGCGATCTTGGCGTCGCCGTCGATCGTCATATCGCCGACCGATTGAATCGCGCCGTAGTCGTTTCCGGCCTTGTTCGCGGTAATCTCCGCGTTTCCGCCGATCGTCGTCGCGCCGCCGACATACAAAGCGCCGTAGTCGTTACCCGCTTCGTTGTTGACAATGCTCGCGGCAAGACCCGTATAAGGAATCAGCTCGCCGTTTTCGTCGTAGACGGGCTCGGTCTCTCCGTTGACGGTAAACGCGCCGTTGACTTTCGCCGCGCCGTAATCGACGCCCGCTTTGTTGTCGCCGATCGTCGCAACGCCGTCGATCAAGACGCTATTAGCCTCGAAGGCGCCAACATTGTCGTCGGCCGCGTTGCGCGTAACCGTCGCGTCTTTCTCGACCGTCAAGGCGCCGCCGACAAAGCCCGCGCCGTAATCGGAAACCACGTCGTTGGTCGTCGTCGCGACGTCGGTCGTCTCGGAAACGACGGCATAGCCGTCTTCGCCGAGGACTTCGACAAGAACTTTGGTCTCGACAATCACGACTTCGCTGCCGGACGCGACGTTCTTATCGAGCGTCAAATCGCCCTTAACGTCCATATTGCCGCCGACGTTGAACGCGCCGTAGGCCGCGGCCGAGTTGTTCGCAATAGTCGCGTCGTCGCCGAAGAACGCGTCGCCGTTGGCAACGTTGAACGCGCCGTATTTCGCGTTGATCGTCTTCGTCGTGGTCGTAGTCGTCGTGGTCGTGCGAACTTCCGCGCCGTCGTCATTCGTCGAGTAAACGACTTCTTCGGTCGTCTCGACCTTTTCAATCGCTTTCGCGGACGCCTTGTTGCCGGTAATCGTCGCGACGCCTTCGATTGTGAACGCCGCGCCGGAGCCGGTAACGTTGATCGCGCCGACGTCGCCGTTGGTCGAGTTGTCGAGAATATCGGCCTTGCCGCCGACGTAGAACGTTTCCGCGTTGACCGCGCCGTAGTTCTCCTCGGCGAAGTTGTCCTTGATTTCGGCGTCGCCGTCGATCCTGACGTTCCTGGCTTCGATCGCGCCAGAGTTATTGCCCGCTTCGTTATCGACAATCGTCGCGTTTCCGCCGATCGTTACGTCGCCGACCGCGCCAATCGCGCCTGAGTCGACGCCGGCTTTGTTGCCGGTAATCGTCGCGTCTTTACCGATCGTTACGTTACCGTTCGAATGGATCGCGCCTTCATATCCGCCAGCCTCGTTGT
>JAFZNK010000037.1 GCA_017550965.1 Thermoguttaceae bacterium | reverse complement strand
GGCGCCGGCATCGCGCTGAAAAAAGACTGTAAAAAAGCCGCCGCCGCGGCCGCCGCTATCGGCGAAGGGCTCCAAACTTTCTGCATTCCCGGAAGCGTCGCCGAACAACGTCAAGTCGGGCTTGGGCACGGCAACCTTGGCGCGATGCTCCTGAGCGACTCTACGCGTTGCTTCTGCTTCCTCGCGGGGCACGAATCGTTCGCCGCCGCCGAAGGCGCGATCGGCATCGCCCGCAATGCGGACAAAGTTCGCGAAGTTCCCCTTAAGGTCATCTTGAACGGTCTTGGAAAAGACGCCGCCCAGATTATCAGCCGTATCAACGGGTTCACCTACGTCCAGACGAAGTATGATTATTACACCGGCAATCTGGAAATCGTTCGCGAAAAAGCCTATTCGAACGGCGAACGCTCCAAGGTTCGTTGTTACGGCGCCGACGACGTTTCTGAAGGCGTGGCGATCATGCGCTTTGAAGACGTCGACGTCTCGATTACGGGCAACTCCACCAATCCGACGCGTTTCCAACATCCGGTCGCCGGCACGTACAAAAAGTGGGCGAACGACAACGGCAAGAAATACTTCTCCGTCGCTTCCGGCGGCGGCACCGGTCGTACGCTTCACCCAGACAACATGGCCGCCGGTCCCGCTTCTTACGGCATGACCGACACCATGGGGCGCATGCACTCCGACGCGCAATTCGCCGGCTCCTCGTCCGTTCCGGCGCACGTTGAAATGATGGGGCTTATCGGCATGGGCAACAACCCGATGGTCGGCGCGACCGTCGCGGTAGCCGTCGCCGTTGAAGAATCCTTCAAGTGATTTAATTTGATTTCAAATTAAAAAGAATTTAAAACTCCCCGGATAACGCGTTGCGTCGTCCGGGGAGTTTTTTGTCGTGCGCCGCTATTAACTGCCGGCGAAACACGTCCGCAAGCTATGGAAGTGAATTTACTACCTGAGACTGCAATCAATTGAGGCGTCGACAAGCGACAGTTCTCGCGATTCTTCTGACGACATTACAAAGATCATTGCTATTAGCCGAAGACGGCGTCAAAGAAAATACGGCGTTCCCTCCCTTTAAGGAAGAAACGCCGTATTCTTACAGTCTAAACGCTAAATAAGGTCAGACAAACTCGTCGACTACTTCAATTCGGCCGTAATCTCGTAATTCCCGCACCCGAGTTCAAATTCGACGCGACCGCCGACGTTTTTCTTGTCGAGTTGCTTAACGTCGAAATATTCTGTCTTCGTGTCGTATTTAGCGAAACGAATCTCGCCCGGCTCGGGGGGAACCAGGAAGAGACGCGAAGTCGTCATTTCGAGCGAGTTGGGATTGGACGTCGGCACGGAAACAGTCGCCGTCGTATTGGCGGGGATCGTTATATTCCAAACGAATTTTCCCGACTCTTTGTCCAGCTTCCAGGAGCTCTTGACAAGACCTCTGGCGGAATCGTAGCTGGCGTTGACGTACGTCAAGTCGCCGACGACGTTCGGACGCATAATCATATGCTTGAAACCCGGATTTTCCGGATCGGCTTTAATACCGGCGAGGTATTCGAAGAACCAGATCGCCAAGTCGCCGACGAGCATGACGTGATTGCCGCTGTTCATCGCTGGATCGGCGGTGTCGCCGTTCCAGAGTTCCCAAATTGTCGTGGCGCCCTTGGTAATCATATAGCCCCAGCTCGGGAAATCAGTATGCGTTGCGAACGCGTACGGTATATCGATCCGACCTTCGTCGCTCAGCAAACGATTGATGAACTGAGCGCCGATAAGCCCGACGCCAAGGTGCATATTCGTCTTATTTTCAATCCCGTCGACTAAGTTAGCCAAGACTCTTGCGCGTTCGTTTTCCGGAACGAGTCCAAACGCAAGCGGAAGAACGAACGACGTCTGCGAACCGTTGTCGTACTGACCTTTTTCCGCGTTGAAGAACCGCTTGTTGAAGACTTCCTGCATCGTGTCGGCAGTCGCGCGGTATTCTTTCGCCTTGTCGGCTTTGCCAAGGTAATCGGCAAAGTCGGCGGAAATGCGCAAGTCGTTGATCATGTACGAAGTCGACAACAACGTTCGATCCGTTTGACGTAACGGGTCTTGCGAATGGATGAGTTCCGGACGTTCCGGAGGACAGCACCAGTCGCCGTAATTGTCTCTGGAAATCGTTCCGTCGTCGTTGCGTAGCGACAACATGAAGTTTAGCCAACGGTCGCGTGAATCGAAGTGTTTCGCAATCGCCGAATAATCGCCGTAAACCGTCGCAAGGCTTTGCGGAATAATAATCTGGGCGGTCGGCCAGGTAACGTTCGGCGAATAGAGGCGCCAGTAGGCGGGCGCAACGTCGGAAACGTTTCCGTCTTCGCGTTGCGATTCTTCAACGTCCTGCATCCATTTGTTGTAAAGGGCGACGTTATTGAAGATATACATTTCGCCTTTGGAGCCGGTGGCGCGGTCGCCCTGCCAGCCCATGCGCTCGTCGCGTTGCGGGCAGTCGGTCGGCATGCTCAAATAATTGCCGCGCGTTCCCCAAACGATATTTTGGAAAATCTGCGAGATCGTCTTATTCGACGTTTCAAAGAAACCAGTTTGAACGACGTCGGTCGTTACGGTGTACCCCGTGACGGAATCAAGCGTCGGGGTTCCGGGATAGCCGATTAGTTCGGCGTATCGCCCGCCGTGTTGCGTGAAACGAGGCTCGTAAATTTCGCCGTCGGGATCGCCGTAGAGCGTATAAATATCGCGCGCCTTGGCGGTGCGAAGATTGTCAACGTACAATTCGCCCGCTTTGGGGCCGTCGGGAATCAGAGATTCGGCAAAACGAATCTGAACTTTCGTCCCCGCTTCGCCCTTGACTTTAATTCGAGGAACGCCGACGTAATTCTGACCGAAGTCGATAATCCAACGACCGGGCTCCTTCTCCTGAATCGAAACCGCCTTGATCTCATAGTTTTCACGCATCGGCGGAATCATTTGCGAGACCAACTTGCCTTTTGGACCGTCGACAAGATCGACGTCGAAAGGCGTGTCGACGACAAACGCCTTGCCAAAACGCGTTTCAAGATATCGAGGCGCGGAACCTTCCTTAAACAGGCATTCCTCGGAATCAGGAGCAATTAACTTCGCCTTACGGCCGTCGGCGACTTCGCCGTCGTAGTCGTTGTTTTCGGAAATAGGGCCGGAATCGGTTCCCTTCCACGACTCGTCGCTAACGAAAACGTCTTTGGTTCCGTCGGCATATTCAACCTGCATCTGGAACAGGAGACAAGGATCGCCGTAGTGGACGCATTTGTCGATACGCAACGCGTAATAACGCCCGTTGCCGAGCACGACGCCAATTTCCACGTCGTTGAATCCGGCCGCTTTGGTTTCCAAAAGGATATCGGTCGCGTCATAAGTATTGTACGGAACGCTCTTGTCGTAATCCGTGTACATCGGGCCGCAAACCTGGTCGCCGAGCTTTTCGCCGTTGAGATAGCATTCGTTGTAACCCAGTCCGGAAATGAAGACGACCGCGCGAGTAACGTCAACGTCTTTTTTCATCCAATAGACGTTCGAAAGGTAACGCGCCGGAGAAGCTTTTTCAACAGGAGCCGCGACAATTTCGCCCCAGGGTTGGTCGCCGCATTTGCAGAGAATCGAGCAGTCCGCCCAATTCGAATCGTCGAAATCAAGCGCGACATAAGCGTCTTCAAATCCTTCGATTCCTTTCCAGGATTCGTCGGTTACGTATTCCGTTCTGCTTCCGTCCGCCTTTTGAACGTAAAACGCTCCGACAATTCCGCCAGGATTTGGTTCGCCGCCAACGTTGTCGGCGCGAACGGCGATTACGTTTTTACCTTCTTTAAGATTGTCCGTCAAAACGCGGGTTGCGGCGCGGCGGTACTCGTCGGAACCGCCAATATCGACGCCATTAAGATAGACGACGCCGCGATTGTCGACGGAAAAGTTGGCGACCGCGTATTTGACCGACTCAAGATCGTCAATTTCAAACGTCTTGCGATAGATCGACGGTCCAATGGGCAGACTACGTTCCGGAGAATACGCGATCCAGGAACCTTTGGAAATATCCGCAGGTTCGGGCGTCTCTTCTTTGGAATTGAGCCCAATCCATTTGCCCTTCCACGGATTCGGATCGGCTTCGGTCGGGAAAAGCCCAGTGGAGAACGGCGCGTAAATCTGGGACTTACGCTGACCGTCTTTGTTCCAAACGTTCAATTCGACCATATATTCAGTCGCGGGTTCAAGCGCTTCGCCCTCGTACTTGACGTAGAGTTGCTGATCGGAATCAACTTTTCCCGTGTCCCAGACGACCTTGTCAGGTTCGAACGCCTTGGTAACCGTTATCTGATAAGCGCTTTGAGCTTCGCCAATATCTTGCGAGAAAAGCTTCCAGCTGAATCTTGGATTAGGCGTGTCGACGCCCTCGGGCGTAACGAGGTTTTCCGTCCGGAAATCGACGACGTGAAAACCGTTAACGCTTACCGGATAAACGTTGCCCTGATTGGCGCTGGGAATGGGTTTCGTGTTCTCTTGCGCGAAAGACGACGCGCCAAAAGCGCCCAAAACCGCGCATGCAAGAACCGCGCTAAGAAAACGTCGTAAACTCGACGCCGTTTTTTCTTTTCGCATAATTAACTCCTTTGTTGAAATGTTCACCGTCGCGCGAAAAAAGTCTATGCCAATCCATTGGGAAAATAAACAATTTTCGCGTGAACGTTATTAACTCCGTCAATTGGAATTAGCGGGAGCAAACAAGTTGCGTTCCCAGAAATTCATTGTCTTCTTGCGTAAATGAAGGGTTGTTCCCCGCCCTTCGAAAATTCCGTGCGAACGGAACGGGTAGACGAACGTTTCAAAATCTTTGCCCGACGCGATTAACTCGTTGATCAGACGCTCCGACGTTTGGAAATGACAGTTGTCGTCCCCAGAACCGTGAATTAAGAGCAATTTACCCTGCAAGTTGCCCGCGTAGCCAATAGGCGAGCCCAACTGATAGCTCTCGGGCGTTTCGGTAATCAGCCCCGAATAGCGTTCCTGGTAAATCGTGTCGTAATTGCGATAATCGGGAACCGGCGCTATCGAAATACCGCACGAATACAAATCGGGGTAGTTGAAAAGAAGATTCAGCGTCGAGGTTCCGCCGCCGCTCCACCCCCAAACGCCCACGCGTTCCGCGTCTAATTTCGCCGCATAAGGAAATGTCTCAAAAATCTTTCGCAACGCCGCCGCCTGATCGCTTCTACCGACCGCGCCAAATTTCTGATAGACGCATTTGCGCCATGCGCGCCCTTTGGGCGCGGGCGTTCCTCGACCGTCGACGCTCAGCACAACGCAACCTCGCTCCGCAATCGCGCGATGATACAAATAAGTGGAACCGCCCCACGAATCAAGAACGGTCTGACTTGCGGGCTCGCCGTAAACGTAAACAAGAACGGGATACCTTTTCGGGTCGTCAGGATTCCAGTCTCGAGGAAACATAATCCAACCGTCTAAAGAAATTTTTTCGTTGGCCCCGGCGTCCTTTTCAAAGTCGAATTTAGCGTCGATTTCTACCTTGAAAAACTCGCTCTTTCCAAAACCTTCTTTGGCAAGCTTCTCGCGCAAACTCATATTGGCTTCCAGTCGTTTAACGACGCGCGCTTTGTTCCCGTCAAGTTGAACAAGATCAACGCAACTTGGAACGCCGAAAGCGGAGCGTCGGAGAATTCCCCAATTGGAATCTGCGGAAATCGACCAGCTTTCAAAGCCGAAATCAACGTCAAGTTTCGCATCGTCGGGGACAGAAGATTCGTCGAGTTCGACGCGCGCGTTTTCGCCCGATAGCGTCGCGCGATATAGTCGACGTTGCGTCGCGTTTTCAGGCGACGCGTAATAATACACGCCTGTTGTCTGTCCGTTGGCGTCGTAATCGAAAGAAACAAACGAGACAACGTCGGCGTTTTCGAGCGTAATAGGAGTCAGTTGATCAAGATTGGAAAAAGACGTCAAATAGTACCGTCGCCAACCGTCTCGTTCGGAAACGCGTAAAAAACGGTCGCCGTCTCCAAGGGGATAAATCGGATAGACAGTTTGCCAAGCGCCGTCCGGATCGCTTTCGTTGAATAAAAACGTCGGAACGGCAGTTTCAGGATCGATGGAATAAGTCGAGCATTCGCGCTGCGAACGCGGAGTCTTCTGGACCACAAGCCCGCCCTGCCCTTTATGCCAGTCCATACCGGGCAGATAAAACTCTTCCGAATCGTTGAAATCGACAAATTTCGTGTTTGCAGCGACGTCGATTGAATCGGCGCCAAGTTCGGGAAGCGTTACAATTCCTATTGCGACTTCAGCGTTGTCGCACCCGACGCGCGGATATTTAAAAGCGACAAGCGTCGGATAAGATTTCAGCAATTCCTCGGCGACTTCGTTCCGCGCTTCGCGGCGTTGCTCTTCAACGTTCTCGTTTTCGTCGGAATTTATTTGAAAGTCTCCGTTCGACTGAGCGACGTCTATTCGAGTCGCGCCGGTAACGGTCGAGAGTCCAACGTCGTCAAGCATGACAAACGTCGGCTCGCGGGTCGAATCCAGACGCCAAAACGCGATTTTCTTTCCATCGGGAGACCAGCGGAACCCGTCGCGACAATCGAATTCCTCTTCGTAAACCCAGTCGAACGTTCCGTTGATAATATCTTTATCGCCGTCAAACGTTAACTGAACGATCTTGCCCGAGACAATCTCTTCGGCGTAGATATTATTCTGACACACATAGGCGACGCGCGAGCCGTCGGGGGAAATCTTGGCGAATTGGAGCGAAGAGGGAGGCGCGAATTCGCCGCCAAGTTTGCGAAAGACGTCGTTTTGACGATCCAGAATCCAATAGTCGCCTCGCGTATTTTGACGCCAAACGCGTCCTGAACGCGTGTAAATCAAGACAAGATTGGAGTCTTCGGAAAGATCGTAACTGTCGACGGAAACGGGCCTCGCTTGATCGTCGGAAGCGTCGCGGGGAATAAGTTCAGAAGCTTTAACGACGACCGTTTGCTCGCCGTCCGGCGTCTCCTGAACAATATCCTGGCCGCCTTTCGTCTCGTCAGATGGAACGCGTTTAATAAACGCGCCTCCGGTCGGAGCCCACGTCGCGCCGACGCCTCGTTCGCCAAACTCGCCGCTTGCATAAACTCGTTCCATCGTCAGCGGCGCTCGTTCCTCTGAATTGGAGGCGGCTTCTTGCGCGCGCGCGAAGTTGCAAGCCGCTATCGCAATCGCAAAAAGAAAGAATAGGAATTGCTTGTCGATTTTCATAGAACAAACTGCGCGTCTTTCTAAAAAGCGTTTAAAAAACTCCTTAAAAGCAAAACGATTTTCAGAAAAAGCCGTCCTTGCTTTCATGGAACGAATCGTCACACGACCCTCGCCAGGAAACGCGCGATCGGTCGTTCAAAACCTCTTCGGGTCGCTCGAGTAATTATCAAAAAAAAAGCGTCGTTTTCAAGACTACGATAAGAAAAATAATAATTTTCTCCGCAAAAGAACGCGCCGTTTGACTAGTCGATTCAAATCGCGTCGCAACCGGACAGAACCTGCGCCTTAAAACGATTCGATGTTTTTAAAAACGTACGTCCCGTTATTTTCACCCGCCAGTTGCCGGAAAGTCTGTTTTCTCGGCTCGGACGCCTTGCCAAATTCGACGACGCATATCTGCTTGACTTTGTATTGGGTTCGGAGACTCCGGATTGTCGCAAGCGTGTGCGACGTTAGTTCCTCGTCTGCGTCCGTAAGAAAAAAGACGACGTCGGGACGCAATTTAATTCCGGTTTCTAACGCTTTTTCCGGACTCGTGCCTCCTGTAGCGACAAGAGAACGCAAATAGCGAACTGCTCGCGCCTTAGAACTCGCGTTGACGTCAATCAGCGACGTTCCTCGATCAAAAACTTCGACGTCGTGATTATAAACAACTATTTGGAACTTATTAGCGCCGCGTTGAGAATCCAAACTGTTAACGCTGGCAACCGCGTCGGCAATAGCCCGTCGCATCGGCTCGCCGCTATTCCAGCTCATACTATCGGATCGATCAAGCACGTAGACAAATTTTCGACCAGACCCGCGAACGTCCCCAAATCCGACGGTTTGCCCGACGCCCTCGCCGGAACCGCCTCCCTGCAACTCAGGACCAAGAGCCGACGAAAAATCAGCGGACGCGTTCGACGTCCCTATTTCATTAGAGGGCAACAGCTGATCGACAACCGATTTGAGATCGTTCGTTTTGTTTGACGCGTCAGAATCCGGGGAAGTCGGAACTGTTTCTTCCGTATAAAGGTCGGATTCTCCGCTTGGATCAGACGAGTCATTCGCCTCGGCTGGCGCTTTGGAATCGGACAAGACGATTCCAACTTCGTCGGTACGACGTTCGCCGCGGAAGGTTCCGTCGCGATCAGAACTAATCGCCCAAATGAGAAGAAGCAGAACTATCGCGTGCAACACAATCGAACCAAGGCTTGAGCTAAACCATTCACGAATTGCGGTCAGGCGTTTTTGACGAGCCAGCAGAGCGGACGATTCCATTCGAACGTCTTGAGACGCCGCGTTGTTCTTAGATTTATCCATTTCCGCCAACCTCGTATATTCAGGAATACGCCGCGCGACTTGTCGCAATCTCATTTTCCCATATAATTAGCTCCAAATCACGACGAACTTAACGTCAAAAACAGCGCCCAAGTCCGTGTTGATTATACATAACAATCGGAGAAATGCTAGAATGCGTATTGTAAAATATCCGCACCCCATGCTGGAATATCAGAGCAAGCCGTTGATGAAAATCGATCAAAAAATTCGCGACGTCGTCGCTGAAATGTTTGATCTGATGTATGAAACCTCCGGCGTTGGGCTTGCGGCTAACCAAGTCGACCTTCCCTATCAAATTGTCGTTATCAACCCGACAGGCGACCGCGAACAAAAAGAGCAGGAACACGTTTTAATCAACCCGACGATTCTCAAGCTGAAGGGGAAAAGCGTTGAAGACGAGGAAGGTTGTTTAAGCTTTCCCGGATTGCGAATGATTGTTCCTCGCGCCGTTGAAGTTAAATTTCAAGCGGTCGATTTGAGTGGAAACGTTAAGACGTTTTTCTGGAAAGATTTTATGGCGCGCATTGTTCAACACGAAACCGACCATCTTTTCGGAACATGCTTCTATCAGCGCGCAATAGCTTCTCTCACTAACGATTACGAGGGCGTTCTGGCAGGAATGAAGGAACAATTCGAGGAAGACCAAAAAAAGGGCCTTGAACCGACGCAAGAACAATTCAAGGAATACGTCGCCAAATTAGAAAGCGAACGTTGCTGAACGAACGCTTAAAATCCTGTTGCTCGTAAAGCGCGCTTTTGTCGATAAAAAACCTGCGCTTCTTTCTCTGGAAGGGGAAAGAGCGCAGGTTTTTTACTCCACAACGCGTTCAGGAAAGGTCATTCAACGCGCTCGGCGACAACCCGGAATCCAACGGTCGGATCTCCCTTAGCGGGATCTTTCGTCTCGCCGCGATCGGTCGACGAACACTCGTCCGCAGAGGAATACCAGGAACCGCCGCGAACGACGTTCTTACCGTCGACAACGCTCGACGTCCACTCGGCGGCGTTTCCGGCCATTCCGACGCATCCGTAAGGACTCTCGTTAGAACGAAACTTATTAACCGGCACAGTATAACCCCCGACCTTGACCTTGGCGGCAAAGAGATCGGAGTATGTGAACCCGGTCTTTTCTTTCGTATCGCGCCAACCTTTGGAAATCGCGCCCTTAGCGCTCAGCGTAACGACGTCGGCGAGATCTGATTTTTTACCCGCGATCGTAACCTGCGCGTTGTCTTTTAAAAGATCGGCGATTACTGCGGCGTTATACTGACAGTTCGTCGTCAACTCGTCCTTGGAGTAAGTAAAGCCAGAAGTCGTTCCCCAAGGATAGCGTTGCTTTTTCGATCCGGCGGCGGCGTTTTCAAATTCCGCTTCCGTAGGCAGACGGAACGTCCAGCCTTCATATTTGCTCGAAAGCCATTCGCAATAGTCTTCCGCGTCCTTGAGAGAAATGTTGACAACCGGACAGTTCTTAGTTCCAACGGGATAAGTTCCGTCGACCCAGTGTTTAGGCGTCGCTTTACGCCCCGTAGCGTCGACAAATTCTTTATATTCGCGATTACGAACCTCATATTTACCGATAGCGTATTGGGCATCGATAGGAGATTTTTCCGCGCTTTCGCCCTCTTTACGCGCTTTGGCAAACTTGAAAGATTCGTTCGCGGGAACGCCGACAAAAGAATCGTCCGGTTTAGGAACCGCGAAACCGGAAAAACGATCGTTGGGCGCGGCGCCGGGACCGTCGTTACGTCCTTGCGCGCCCTGTCTACCGGCGTCGCGAGCGTTTTCTCTATTGTTATCGCGAGCGTTGCGACCTTGTCCCGCCTCGGGTCGACCGCCTCGTTCGCCGTTCGGACGTCCTTCCCCGGCAGGACGAACAACCTGACGACCAAAAGCGTCCTCTTGTTCGATTTGATCGAGTAGTCCGTCGTCTTCGTTATCCGCGTTAGCAAGGATGCGACCAAGTTCGGCGTCGAAAGCGGCAATATCGAATTTGCCGTCTTCCTTATTCGCCTTGGCGACAGCTTGAGAAAGCGCGTTGGAACCGCCGCCAAAACCGCCCATACCAGGACCGCCGCCAAAGCCGCCCATACCAGGACCGCCGCCAAAGCCGCCCATGCCAGGGCCGCCGAAACCGCCCATACGTCCCATACCGGGACCGCCACGCATACCGCCTTGGCGGTCGCCGCCGCGCTCTCCGCGTTCGCCGCCCTGACGAACGCCGCGAGGTCCGCCAAAGCCGCCCTGCTCGTTTTGCGCGCCGTTAAAGTCGTCCTGCGCGCGGACAATAGCGTCTGAACTCAAAGAGTCCTGTTCAAGAAAAGCGCCTCGACGTCGATTTCCTTCTCCGTTTCCATTACCGCCGCCGTTGGGTCCCATTCCAGGCCCCATGCCGGGACCGCCGCCAGGCCTCATGTTGCGGAATTGTTCGCGCATTTGCTCCTGCAACGCAGCCTGCTCTTCTTCGTCGAGCTTTTGATCGCCGTTTTTGTCAGCTTCGCTTAAGATAGAGGCAAAAGGCATGTTGGAATCGACTTTGGAAATATCGATATTTCCATTTTCGTCTTTAAAGGCGTCGAATGGATTACCGCCGCGCATACCGCCCATGCCGGGACCTCCAAAGCCGCCTTGACCGGGACCCGCCGGCATATTGGCCGCCATCGCTTCTCGAGCTTTTTCCTGCATCGCTTGCATTTCGTCTTCGTCGAGCATACCGTCGGAATTGGCGTCCGCTTCTTTCAAAAGCTTAAGGTATTCGGCGCGGAATTTCGCAATATCAAGCTTGCCGTCCTCAGTTTGAGCCGCGGTAATCGCTTGATTTTGCAACATCATCACCGCCATCATGCGGCGTCCGCCCATAGCGCCTTGGCCGCCAAAGCCGCCCATGCCGGGACCGCCCATACCAGGGCCGCCGAAACCGCCCATACCGGAAAAACTTCGCCATTCTTCTTCGTCGAGAAGGCCGTCCGAATCTTTGTCGGCGTCTTTAAGAGCCTTTGTCAACGCTGTTTCCAGCTTCTTAAGATCGACGTTTCCGTCTTCTGCGGTCGCTTCAGTAATTACGGCAAACACTCCGGAAGCGTTTTGTTGCCCCGGAAAACCGCCGGGACCGCCCTGACCTGGAAAACCGCCGGGCATTCCGGGACCGCCCTGACCGCGAAATCCGCCTCGACCAGGCGCGCCGTTGGGAGCGTTCTGGCCATCGTCTTGACCGCGTAAAACCGCGTCGGAAGAAAGTTCGTTCGACGTCGTCGAAGCGTCGTTCCTACGTCCGGCGTTGGGGCCTCCTTGTCGACCGGGACCGCCTTGTCCGCCAGGTCGCCCCATATCGGCGGGACGCATATTCTCCATCATTGTTTGGAGTTCGTCGGCGGAAAGAACGCCGTCGCCGTTGGCGTCCGCCTCTTTAACCTTCGACATAAACGCTTCCGCGAATTTCTTGACGTCGACTTTTCCGTCGTCTGTTAGAGCGGATTGACGCGCCTGCATTGGCAACGCCATTAACGCCATACCGCCAAAGGCTCTCCCCATACGAGGGCCGCGATTCTCCCCGTCGGCGTTAGGACGACCGGGGCGGCCTGTTTGACCTGTCTGAGCGGCGCCCGCCGGAGCGTTTTGTTGCGGCGCCGCAGGCGCGACGGCCGTAGTTGCTTCGCCTTCGGCGGAATCGTTGGCCGTCGCGGCAGTCGCGCGCGGAGCTGTTTGACGACGAGAAGAACTCGCCTTCTGTTGCGAATAAACCGGCATGACCATTGCGGCGCTAAGGCCGAAGATCAATGTTGCAAGATATCCTTTTTTCATTTGTTAGCCCTTTTAAGCGTTTCTTAAACGACGCGCGCCGACAAAGCAGTTAAGCGCGATGATTCGTCGCGCGCGATTGACGTCAAACCTTGGAATCGCAACGTCGATTCGATACGTCAAATTCGTAACGACATACTCGATTCAGTCATGGGCGACCGTGCCCTACTAACCTTAAACACCGTTCAATCCTAAATGTTTCTACAACGACGTTTTTTTGTCAGAAAAACTGACACGTCAATTTGAACAAATAACCGGCTACATAAAAAGGGCAAAGACGATTCCTTACAATATTTTTTCGTTCTTTTATTCAAAATAATCGTTATAATCGTTAATATATCTTTCGTTTCTCTAAATAATAAAACTCCTTAAAAAAAATAGTTGCGGGACTTGATAAAATCGACGATTTAGTTTAGGATTAGGGGGCGAGTCGCGCGATGTTGCGTCCCCGATTGTTCCGTGCTACGAACGTTGCGCGTCCTGGACACGCTTTCGTTTTTACGCGGAGAAATCGCAAAGGTAGTCGTACGAGTAATGCGAATTTAGCGCGTACGACGTCGACGTAGAGTTTTTACTTGGTATTCGCAAATCGATCATGAGCAAGAGAGAAGTCGTTGTTACAGGTTTCGGGGTTTTGAGTCCTATTGGAATCGATCATGATTCTTATTGGGAAGCGCTCGTTGAAGGCAGGAGCGGCGTCTCTTACCTGGAATCAGTTCACACATCGCTCGAACGCCGTCCCATTGGTTGCGAAGTCCCTGATTTCAAGCCGAAAGATTTCATCAAGCCCAAAAAGAACATAAAGGTAATGAGCCGGGACATCCAAATGGGGGTCGTTTCTACGGCGTTAGCGTGTCGAGACGCCGGGCTCGTTGTCGAGGGCGACGATCGATCCGTCGATCCCGAACGTTTCGGATGTATTTTCGGTTGCGACCTCATCGGTCTGGAGCTCGAATACCTGAAAGACGCGTTTCGTCTTGGCGTCAAAGACGGCAAACATGATTTCTCCACGTGGGGCCCGGCCTCCATGGAAAATATCATGCCCTTATGGATGTTAAAATATCTTCCCAATATGGTCGCCAGTCATATTGCGATCGCTCTCGACGCGCGCGGTCCAAACAACACGACGACCCTTGACCGAGGTTCGAGTCTCGCCGCTTTTATGGAGGCGTGCCGCATCATCGAGCGCGGCGGAGCCGACGTCGTTATCACCGGCGGGGCGGGAAACAAAATCAACCCGACAATTCTTGCCCGCGGCGGCGCTTATAATCTGGCGCCGTGGACCGAGACGCCCGATTCCAACCCTCGTCCTTACGACGCAAATCGTTGCGGAACGATCGTCGGCGAAGGCGCGGCGGCGTTTGTCCTGGAAAGCAAAGAATTTGCGATTGCACGCGGCGCAAAGCCGTTGGCGACCGTTCTTGGTTTTGCCGAATCGGTCTGTCCAACCGCTACGTTTGGTTTCCAACAAGAAGCGGTTGAAAAATCAGTTCTTTACGCCTTAAAAGCCGCCGACAGGACGCCCGACGATCTTGGGCACGTAAATGCAAACGGTTTTGGCGTTCCCGACGACTCAATCGAAGCCAGGGGATTAGCGAATACTGTTGGCGATCTTCCCGTTTTCAGCGCGGCGGGTCATTTTGGCAATCTCGGAAGCGGCGCCGGCGCCGTTGAACTTGCGGCTTCTTTGTTAGCGGTCGAAAAAGGGACGTTGCCCGCGACTCGAAATTGCTCGGAAATCGCGTCTGACTGTCCCATTAACGTCGTTCGCGAGAAGCCGATCCCTCTTTCTAAAAACGTCTTCTTAAAGTGTAATCACGCAAACACGGGGCGTTCTTTCTCGGTCGTTTTAGAGAAGTTTTAATTAAAAAAATCTTTAAAAGTCAACGCTCGCCATACCTATAAGGCGGCGCAAGTTTAATCATGGGCGTGGCAAAAGTTGCTATTATCGGTCGACCTAACGTCGGCAAGTCAAGTATTTTCAACTGGCTTGTCGGCGAACGTGTTTCTATTGTCGATTCCGTCGCGGGAGTAACGCGCGATCGCGTATCCTTTCTTCTCGATATCGGTTTGGACGGCGTCGACGAAAAGTACATTGTTCCCGAGCTGGCCGTCGATGATGAAGACGATCAGTACGTTAGCGACGAAACATACGACTCCCCAGAACCTGGAGACGCCGAATCTGAGCTCAGCGACGACAATCTCCTTGATTTTGAGGACGAAGACGTTCCTTTTGAACCGATTGTAAACGAGGAGCAAAAAAACGGCGATTTCGAGGAAGAAGAAGCGAATGAATTTGAAGACGAAATAGTCGAAGCCGAAGAGATTTCGCTCGAAGAAGAACCGGAAACGCCGAAAATATCCGCTCGATATATCGAATTGATCGATTCAGGCGGTATCGGAATCGTCGACAAAGACGATCTCTCCGCAGACGTCGAACAACAAATTCAGGCGGCGATCGACATGGCGGATTTGATCCTGTTTGTCGTAGACGCGCGCGACGGTCTGGCGCCTCTGGACGAATACGTTGCGGAACGCCTTCGCAAGTTGCAGGTTCCGATTATTCTCGTCGCCAACAAATGCGACGGCGAAACGCAAGAATACGACTCGCGGGAATTCCACTGTTTCGGGTGGGGAGTCGTTTCGGTTAGCGCCAAACAAAAGAGAGGTCGAGTCGCGTTGATGGACGCGATCGAAAAGGCTCTGCC
>JAFZNK010000284.1 GCA_017550965.1 Thermoguttaceae bacterium | reverse complement strand
CTAATCCACGCCGCCAACGTTCATTCTGAGCCAGGATCAAACCCTTCAATTTCTTTATTTTGTTGAAACCTTCAAAAGAAGTTTTCGTTCGATCGTGGTGAAACTCATGGTCAATGAGTTTCAAATAATGAATCAATTCAAATTGGCTATCAAAGGTTCATTGTTTGCAAAAGCAAACAATGAAAATTTAACAGTTTCTCACACTGTATGATTTTCACTTTACCTGGATGTTAAATATCGACTCGCCACGGCTCGTCTATGAACCGCGAACGGTTTGGTAAGTATAGCGCCCTTTTGAAGCGCGTCAAGCGACTATTTTAGATTTTTTTTGGAAATCTTGGTCGTATTGCCCGTTTGTTTGAGAAGCTCAGGACTTGGTCCGTAATAAACGGCGTGCGGTTTCGGATCGTACGGCGCTTCGACTTCCCACTCTTCCTCGGGCTCGTCCGTGGCTATTGCGCGATATTTTTCCACCGCGTCGGCGTATTCTTCCGGTCGGCCAAGTTTTTCGTATTCTTCGTCTAAGAAATTAAGAAATTCCTTGTAAGTTCTGAAACAGGAAAGACGCGTTTTCCAATGATTGTATCCTGAAGACCCTCGAAACGTTATCTTTTGCCGTTCCGATATTTCGGAGAAATATTTTTCGTCAAAGTTCAGCGCGTATGAACAATACAGGCGAAACGCTTCTTCTTTCAATCCCTTTTTATAAAGAATTCTCGCTTTATCGTGCGGCAAACTATGGAAGCCCCCGCTAAGCCACGGAATCCCCGCGTATTTCCTGCCGTAAACGTCGTTGCAATATTCAAGAGCTTTATCGTAATCTCCTTTTGCCTCATACGCGTACATGAACATATACTTGTATTCGTGGGGCGGACAATTCTTAAAAAGATTGTATTGATAAGAGTTTCCACGGTGAATCTTTAGATTGCGCGCGTGATCCTTTTTCTCCCTTCTTTCATAAGTTTTCGCGCTCTTAATGGCGGCCGCGTAATCTTCTTTTTCCATCGCCTCGCGAAAAGACGATTCAATCATGCAACAGTTGGGATTCAAATACAATAAGCCGCCGTAAACGACAGGTCCAAAAGCAATCGCAAGAGCAAATAAAACCAATCCCCCCATATAAAGCCAACAAAACGCTAAAAATAAAGACTGCAGCGTCTTGAAAACCGTCGTTCCGAGTTTTCGCGTAGTTTTTCGTAATTCGTCAAACATGGCTCGCTCCCAGTCGTTGTTCGCCAAGCGTTAACGAGAGCAATTCGTCAATTTGCGCGAACGCCCTCTTGGTCGTCTCAATATAAAGTTTC
Organism: Thermoguttaceae bacterium; assembly: GCA_017550965.1. GTDB lineage: Bacteria > Planctomycetota > Planctomycetia > Pirellulales > Thermoguttaceae > RUG369. The sequence continues at coordinate 5,904 of JAFZNK010000284.1, read as the reverse complement.
AAAACCGTCTCGTCAAGAGACGCGCCGATATGGAGCGAGGACGCGTCGCTATTGGCGAAACGCGGAAATAAAAGGAGCGTCGTTTTATCCTGGCGGAGAATCGCGACGAGCGCGTCTGCCTTTGGATCAGGAAATAATAAACCGACGCAGACAAAAAACTTGTTGCTTCTCGGAACGGCGTTCAATTCCGTTCTTTTTTCATTTTTCACCTCGCAACGCTTGTTTTTGTTCGTCTCCTTTGGTAGCATTTCCAGCGTGGGTTTGAAATTTGCGCGCAAATTCAGAAAACCTATAAGCGCTTATTCCATAACGCGGCGGCAAAGACGCCTTCGTTTTCACCCCGAAAACTTTTAACGCCGTCGCCGATTCCCCAAGACGGAACAAACGGTAAAGAAACAACAAATGAAAGGACATACTGACGTCATGAAACGATTTCTCTTCGCGTCGCTGGCGGTCGTTCTCGCGCTAACGACGGCGGCAACGTCGTCGGTTTCCGCGGCAGGGCCGAAGTACGAACGCTTGCCGCTCGGCTCGGTCGTCGCCGACGGCTGGCTCCACGACCAACTCGCTCGCTCCAAAGCCGGAATGGGCGGAAATCTCGACGTGCTGGAGCCGGAAATGATCGCGAAACCTTACGTTACGCGCGACCACGCGTCGACCGTCAGTCCCGGCTGGAGCGGAGAAATTTCCGGCGAATACTGGACGGGGCTGGTTCAACTCGCCTATACGCTCAACGACCCCGAGCTTATCGCCAAAGCGGAAAACTGGGTTCGCGCGTCCCTCGCTCTTCAGGAAGAAGACGGCTATTTGGGGAGTTACCGCCCGACCGAAAACCGCGCCGAAGATTACTGCGCCTGGTCGGCAAACTGGCATTTTCGCGCGTTGCTGGCCTATTACGACGCGACCGGCGACAAAACGGTTTTGGACGCGGTCCATCGCTGTCTCCTTTGGTTCGTCGAGCATTGGGCCGGAGACGCGAAGACGAATTACGCCGGACCGACTCTGATCGAATCGATGATCGACGTCTACCTTCTGACTGGCGACGAACGACTGGGACGCATGGCGCTCGAGTACCTCGACTGGCTCGACGAAAACGACGTCTATCGGCACGGACGCAAGTCGTTCGAGCGACAGGAGTTGCTTTACAACGAAGATCACTCGGTGGCGTACGCGGAGAACGTTAAACATCCGGCGCTCGTCTCGCTCTTCAACGGCGACCCTTCGCTTGTCGCGGCAAGCGAAAACGGACTCAAGAACGTTTTCGACAAGGCGTGGCAATGCACCGGCGGACCGGTCTCCAACTTCGAATACGACGGCCCGCCGGGCTCGAATCACGAGACGGAGTACTGCGCCTACGCGACTTACGTCAACACTTTCTGGCGAATGGCCACGATCGTCGGCGACGCGAAATACGGCGATTTAATGGAATACACGCTCTTCAACGGCGCGCAGGGGGCTCGTAAAAACGACGAGCGCGCGATTGCGTACAGCACGTCTCCAAACCAAACGCTGGCGACGATCGAGTCGGCGAGTTTCGCGTGCGACCCTGGTTACGGAGCTTACGCGCCCTGCGTTTACGTCGCCTGCTGTCCGGCGCAGTCGGTTCGAATTTACCCCGAGTACGTGCGTTCAATGTTTTTGCGCGACGCCGAAGACGGCTCGATCGCGCTCTTGGCGTACGGTCCGGCGACCGCGACGTTCAAAGACGGCGACGTCGACGTTAAGATAAGCGAAAAGACGATTTATTCGTTTGGCGAAACGATCGAACTGAGCGTCGCGTGTTCGGACGTTTGGTCGAAGACGCTCCGTCTGCGCAAGCCGACCTGGTGCGAAAAGTGGTCGGTTTCGGTCGACGGGGAAATAATAGACGCGCCCGAAAAAGACGGCTGGATTTCGGTGACGCGCGACTGGAAGGAGAACTCCGTCGCGGCGACGTTTGAAGCGAAACCGCGCGTCGAAGCGATTAAAGACGTTCAATTTAAGGACGAGCCGCTCCGCGTCGTTCGGTGCGGCGCGCTTCTCTTCGCGCTTCAGTTCGACGAAGACTGGCGCCCCTGGCCCGGCAGGCCGATTACGCCGCTCCCGGAAGGATGGTCCTGGTTCGACGTCGTTTGCAAGACGCCTCCTACGTTCTACTCCCTTAACGTAAAAGAACTTGCGGCAAACCCCGATGAAATCGAAAAAGTCGTTTCCGAACCGACGGAAAACGTTTGGGACGCCCCGCCTTTGCGATTGACTCTTCCGGCGACGCGTTCGACGCTCCGCGCATGGCCGCCTTACGCGAAGTGGAACGTTCGTCGAACGCCGACGCCCTACGAGAATCCGGCGACGCCCGACGACGACGCGCAAGTCGAACGAATCGAACTTGTTCCGTTCGGCTGCACCGCGTTGCGACAGGCGTGTTTTACCGTTCTTAAAGAAGCGGAAGAAACGGCGAAGTAGCGCGTCGACGGTCGCGCGCGAAACGGGCTTGTCGCTTCGCGTCTACGACCGGGATTCAGGGGTTGGACCCGGCGTCTTCGTCGTCGTTGTTATCGGCGGCGGCCGTTACCTTGCATACGGCCTCCAGAAGCATGCAGCCCGTAACGTGCGGATTCAGGGCCGTGGGTTCGCCCGTCGGATGCGGACGACGCCAACGCCCGGCGTAGAGCATTGTTTCGGGATTCACGCCCTGACGGACCATCACCGTCGCGCTACGCAGAAGGTAGTCGGTCAGTTCCTGTCGCACGTCGTCGTCCAGTTCGGGCAGGACGATCAGGTTGGCCAGATAGCGAAAGAAAATACCGTGGAAGAGTCCCCCGTCGCCCCCCGCGGCGTCGGGGAGAACGCCTCTGTTGCGCCGACTCATGGGTCCGGTTGTGTAACGCGCCGTAAGTATGGCGTCGTCTAAGAGCGAACGGTCCCCGGTCAGACGGAAGAGTTCCGCCGCCGCGCCGATAAACGTGCCCTGATTGTAGCTCAGGCTGAAACGCCCGATCCTTCCCTCCTTATTGATATTATCGAAAACGGCGCCCGTCTTTGAGTCCCAAAGATATTCCCGTTCCCACCGATAGATTTTCAACGCCTCGTCCTGATACTCGGCCGCCGACTTGTTTTTGTCGTTCGAAGCGTCGACCGACGCAAACTGCGCCAGACGTGCGGCAATGATAGCGGCGGGTCCGTTAGAGCAGGCGTTCTTGGATTTGGACACGTCGGTCTTCCACGTAATGCCGCCATACCACGGCGCCTCGTCCTCCGGGCCCCACTGCGGCCATATCCAGTCGGCGTAAAGTTGCCGCGCCTTGTTCAGGTAGATCGTCTCGTCCGTGGCTTCGTAGATTCGAATAAGCGCGAGGCAGTGCCACTCCATGTCGTCCACATAAGCGTTCCACCACGGGTCGCCTTTCCGTCTGCCTTGTCGCGCGTCAAAATTGAATCGCGGCATACCCTGTCGCCAAAGGTCGAACATCCGGTAGTACTTCTGATCCTTCGTGCGCAAATACGCGTCGGTAATCACGTCAATGGCGTGGGCTTGCGGCCAGTAATCGCCCGTTCCCATATCGCTCTGCTGACTCGCCTTGTTGAAAAAGTAGCGGTCGGGCCTTTCCTCAAAGCTCGCTCCCCAGAAATTGTCGACAAGGGCCTGCGCCATACCGTCGGCCCACTGAGCGGCCTCCTGGGAAGAGAGACGGTCGTCCTGCGCCGCGCAAACCGGGAGCAAACAAAGGCAAAACGCAAAAGCGGCAATTAGTTTTTTCATGTTTATCGCGCCTCTTATATAAAGCCTCTTATATAAATTGTTCCTACTTCAACGCGGGGAGAATATAGTCCCAGACAAGGTTCAACTCGGCCTGCATGTCCTGCAGGTCGGCGGTGTTGACCACCACGGCGTCCTTTTCTGGAATGACGATAATATACTGTCCTCCGGCTCCGTCGGCGCGATAGGCGTTGTGTCGACAACGCCATATTTGATAGCCGTAGCCGAGAACCCAGTCGCTGTTTTCGGGGGTCAGGCCGCTTTCAGCTACTTTGTCGGCTCTGATCCACGACGGCTGACACGGAACCTGCGCGCGCGTCGCTTCGACGACGTACTCTTCGGGCAACGTCTGCTTGCCGTTCCATTTTCCTTTTTGGAGCAGCAACCACCCCATTTTGGCCAGGTCTTCAGTCTTTAAATAAAGTCCCCAGCCGCCGCAGTTAATCCCTTGCGGGCTTTCCTCCCAACGCGGCGCTTCAATACCGAGCGGATCGAAGAGACGCGGTTGCAAATAGTCCACGACTTTTTGACCGGTTACCTTCTGCACAATAGCGGAAAGCATGTAGGTTCCCAGGCTGTTGTAGCAGTAATAAGAACCCGGCTCGTGTTCAACGGGCCAGGCGAGGAACGACTTCGTCCATGATTCTCCGTTTTTGCCGCGCGACGGCTCGGAATCATGTCCGCTGTTCATCGTAAGCAGATTGCGCACGGTTACGTTCTTCAAATTTTCCGACGGCGAGTCGGGCAGGTCGTCGGGAAAGAAAGAAACGACTTTGTCGTCGAGCGACAGGAGCCCTTCGTCGATTGCCAGACCGACGGCCGCCGAGGTAAACGTCTTGCTCACGCTGTTGAGAACGTGCGGTTTTTGAGGCTCTCCGCCGTTGAGCCACCGTTCGTACAAAACTATTCCATGTTGCAACACCATAACGCTTTGGATATTGAGTTTCTTATCCTTGGCGCTTTGCAGATACTTCTCCATCGCCGCGTTCAACCCTTCGTCGGGTTCGGCGCGTTCAAGAGAAGTCGTTTTTACGCTCGCCTCGTCCTGACGGTCAGGGTCCTGAGCGCCGACGTTCAGGCTGCAAAGCCCCAGAAGGACGATCAATCCGCAACGCGAAACGAAACGTTTCAAAAGGTCGTCAATATGTCTTGTCATCTTTTACTCCGCTTGAATACAGGCGTTTCCGCCGTTTGCCAACCTCCGATTCGACGTTGATTGCGATCGTTTTCCACGCCGACGATTCCTCCGCCGTCGAAGGAAAAAACAACCGGACTGTCGACGGCGGACTCTACGTCGTTTGCGTCTATAATTTCACAAGTTACGCGGACGACGTCTTCCCGGTCGGCCTTGATTCGGTCGACGTTGGATTCTTCACGCCGCCGGCCGATTCGATTGGAAAGAAGACGGCGATCTACGCGATAAAAAAGAAAATCATTAGAAATCGTCGCCCAGGCGGCGCACAGGCGCTCGATAAATTTTGGCGCGCGCAACGATCATTTCGCTACTCCGATCATAGGGACGCCCGTTAAGCGATTCGCGTAAAAACGCAGACGTCGCCCGAACAGGCGTTCGGCGTCTGAAAGGACTGGGGAGGGTAGGATTTCTTCACGCTCAAAATCCCCGCAATCCGCACTGTTTCGAATTGTATGTTCAGAGAATTGCCATGTCAAGGATTTTTTCGCAGTTTCCCCCAATTTTAGTTTCGCCGCCTTTTCCCACGAGAATACCGCGTTGACTGTTGCGCCGAACCCGCCGCCGCGCGACGAAGCGGCGTAAGCCGCGAGGCGTCCCCCCGCCGCAGGCGGAAAGCCGCCTCCATTGGGGGCGGACAAACGGCGATTAGGGCGAAGCGTTGCGTTGTAGAGACGTCAGCGTTGACGGTTGATATGCCGAACCCGCCGCCGGACTACGGGGCACAAGGCCCCTGCGTCCTTTAGAAGGCGGCTTGCGAACTGGAGTTCACGCGTTGTGTTGTTTGAGAATACCGTATCAAGACGACGACGACAAGAAAATAAAAAAAGCTTGTCTTTCGACAAGCTTTTTTCAAAAACAACCCGGCGATACCTACTTTCGCGGTTTCACAACTATCATCGGCTCCAAGCGCTTAGCATTCGTATTCGGGATGGGAACGCGCGTTTCCACTTGGATATGGTCGCCGGAAAAATTT
>JAFZNK010000283.1 GCA_017550965.1 Thermoguttaceae bacterium | reverse complement strand
GGTTCGAAGACGCCGCTTCTCTATCTGTTTCCCTTAGCTCTGTTATGCGTCTTGCAGAGCATTTGACAGTTGGACGCGTCGGTCGCGCCCCCTTTGCTCCACGCCGTAACGTGATCGGCGTCCATTTCTTTGAGCTGATATATTTTTTTGCAATTGGAGTCGTGTCCAATCGCGCATAAAGGGCAATTTGACGCGCCTTTTTCCTTAGCTTCCTTCGTTTGACGGTTGTAAACCGCTCTTTTAGTTTTCTCGTCGAAGACCCGAACGTGTAGAAGCGACTTGTCTTGTTCGCCGCCTAATATATACTCAAAAACGCCTTTCTTATTGGCAACTTGCGAATCGTCAAGAAGCTCGTCGACGCGTTTGGCGACCTCGTCTCTGGAATAAGCTTTTGAATGATACTGGCGATAAAGACGTCCCCACTCGACGCCGCGCAACTCGTCGCCCACATATGAGAACACCGCCCCTACCCAGTCGATCACCGTGTTAAAATGATTCGTTAGCTCGGCGATCTTGTCGTCGTTGCGATGGGCCGCCATGTAATCCTCGATATTGCCGTCGCTGACCCAATCGAGCGCTCTCTCAAGAATCGCCTGTCGTTTCGGATCGCCGCTAACGTAGGTCTTCCAACGGTTCATCTTGGCGTTGCCTGTATTGGAAAATTCCGCGCGCGCCAACGTTACAAACGTTCCGTGATAAGACGCGTTGCGAAGTTCCTGATCGACAAGAGGAACGCCTTGCATATTGATCGTTTTAAACCATTCCTGAATTTCGGAAGGCTCCCCCTCGCAAACGTAAATCGTAAGCGGCGCGTCGACGATTCTCTTCTTTTGATCGGGATTAAGACTGTCAATGTAATAAGGTTTCTCGTTTATCGTTACGGCAAATCTCCACGTATTATTGACAAAGCGCCCAAACGACGTTATACGCTGTTGGCCGTCGAGAACTTCGTATTTGCCGTCTTCGTTCTTTACGAAGTAAATCAATCCAAGCGGATAGCCCTTCAACAAAGACTCCACTACGGCGACGTCTCTTTTCCCGTCCCCGTAGATATAATTGCGCTGATATTCGGGCTGGATAACGAGCTGTCCGTTAAGGCCGAAAAGACCTTTGTTTTCGTTCTGGTCGTAAACAAAGCCTTTGCATATGTCTCCGACTGTCCAGTCGGTGTGGAGCGTTGTTTTCATCGCAGTTCCCGAGTCGCCTTTACGCTTTACTTTTGATAAACAATCTCTTGTAAACTCTTTTTCCATTGACAACCGGTTGCGCTACCCCGCTTTTTGAGTCCCACAGACCGTTTGAAAATCCCTTTCCCTCGCTTTCTGTCGCTCCAAGTATTTCAAATTGATCAGGACAGTATTTGTCGAGAAAGGTAATAGGAACTCCCATAACGCCGTCATAATCTGACGGAATACTCTCTGTAAAAGGAACTTCGATCGCGTCGTAATTGTCGTAACGAGGGTATTCGACTCGATCGTATTCCGTCTCAAACTTCTTTTTCAACTTTTTGTTGAACGTCAGGTTTTCCGCCATTGGAACAAGTTTTAAGGGTTCGTGTCGTTGACCATGATCAATATTGGTAAACCAGCGCACCCCTTTTACGCGTATATATTTCCTTCCGTCAGGATCCACTCCGCAAGTTGCGGCTTCCAAGGGATAATCGTCTGGAACGTTAAACTTCCGATCGCCGGAATGAATAGAATAGCCGAGCCATGCCTTATTCTCTTTGAGGAGAGGGAAAACTTCTTTGTACGTTATTGCGTTCTGATTGCCAATAATGGCAAATTGTTTTTGCCCTTCGATAATCCAACCTAAAAACTCTCTGAATAAAGAAAAGGGCGGGTTCGTTATAATGACGTCAGCCTCGTTGCGAAGTTTACAAACTTCCTCGGATCGAAAATCGCCGTCGCCTTCTAAATAGCCAATAAACTCAATATCGTCCGTATCGATATTGCCAGAACCGTTGACGTCATGGGTAAGAGTAAACAGCTTCCCTCGCGTAAGATGTTTATTCTTGTTGTAATGCGGCGACGCTAACTCAAGGGGAGTTAAATGGCTGTTTGCCGCTCCTTTTGCATACGAGGTCGAAATGAGTTTTTTTAAGCCGAATCGCTCAAAATTGACGGCAAAAAACTTCGTAAACTCGGAACATTCATGATCGTCGCAAGGAAGAAAAATCGTTTTGTCGCGGAAAACGTCGTTATCGTACTCGTAATAGGCGTTCATCTCCGCTTCGATATCGTTATACTGCGTATAAAACTCGTCGTTCTTCGCGCTTTTTGCCGCGCCAAGGCTTGCGTTGTCCGCCATCGTTTTAAGCTCTATTTCATATCCGACCCTTTTTCCGTTCGTTGAATTAAGCTTTAGCCCGACGCGCCGTAGCTTAACCTCAAAATCGCGCTATAATCGCAAAAAAGAACGCACCCGGTTTTTTCCTCGTCAGTTCATAAGGTAATTAACGACGCGGCGTTTTTCGTCCGAATTCGTCAGAAGACAAATCGAACCATGCGTTCATCAGTTCGGATATCTTGTTAATTCCATGTGTATAATAGTCTTAGAAAGAATTTAGATCGCGTAAAAACAACGCCAAAAAGTATAGGTTTTGGCCAGATAGACAAAGTCGATTTTTCAAAGAAAAAAACAGTTTTTAAGCCATAAAAAGTGTATTCTACTTGTCAAAAAGTCCTTGTAATGTAGAATTGAGGCAAGAAGAGAGTTTAGGTTGTGATTGGCCGAAAGGTATACATTTTGACAAAATATATTTTGATTTTGGCGAGGACTATTTGGCGTTGGCAAGAAAGAGAGCGAAGAAACGCTTACTAAGTCGTCTAAGAAAAATGTCGCAGAGGGCGACAGAGTCTCTCAGGTTCAATCGTCGTTACGACCGTCCGGGCGCGGCGTTATTTTGGTCGGCGCGTCATTCTTGCGTCCGCGTTGACGTCGCGCTATAATGAAAAACGCCTACCCCGATCCAACCAACCAATCAGGAGAACGCCATGAAAACGACGAGACTATTTTCAACGCTGTTTTTACTCTCTCTTCTTTCCGCCTTCGCCGTCGCGGGCGCGAGCGGACGGGACAACGACGAACAAAACAAGGAGAACCAAATGCAATCCGCGCAGACAAAGCTTCTTTACATGGGTCAGGCGAGCGTTCGTTTCACGACGCCCGAGGGCAAAGTGATCTACGTCGATCCGTTCGCCGGGGACGGATACGCTCCGGCGGCGGATCTGATTCTCGTCACGCACGGCCATTTTGACCACAACGACGTCGACAAAATCAAGAATCGCAACCCCGACTGCCAAACGATCACGTGGAAAGAAGCGCTCAAAGGGGGCAAGTTGCAGTCGTTCAAATTCGGCTACGTCGACGTCGAGGCGGTCGAGGCGGGTTACAACAAAAACCATAACGTCAAAGAGTGCGTCGGGTATATTCTGACCTTCTCGGACGGCGTCAAAGTCTACCTTTCCGGAGACACGAGCAAAACGAAGCAAATGCCGTTCCTGGCGGAAAAGAAAATCGACTACGCGTTCTACTGCTGCGACGGAACGTACAATATGGACCTCGACGAAGCGGCCGAATGCGCCAAAATCGTCGGCGCGAAACACAATATCCCCTATCACGTCGGCGGCAAACGCGGACCGACGGCCTTCGATCGTCAACGCGCGGAAAAATTCAACGCGCCCAATCGGCTGATTGTCGACGCGGGCGAAGAAATCGAACTGACAAAATAACGCTTCCCCCAATCGCTTCATATCCGCCGCCTGCGGGCGCGGCTCGCGCGCCTCAGGTCCGTCGGAACGACGCGCCGACGCGTCCCTCGCGCGGAGTCTTCTCCAAGAAAATTACGCATTGCGTTTAAGTTTGCGCTTTTCAACGGCCGATAGAAGCATAAGGATACTTAGGATTATTCTAAATATCCCGTGTTTAGCGAAAGAATTTCCCGGCGCGTTGCGCGGATTTGCCCGCTCGTATTTTTATTTCGGGGGGACAACGGCTGGTCCTGCGGCAAAGAGGCGAGGCGACGTTGAGGAAATGAAGGGAATTTGGATTAGCGCCAGCCTCAATACGTTGGGGCTCCCGATTCGCGCATTGACTTGGCGAGCGCCGCCCGACGAGCAACGTCTCCAGGGCGGCTTCGCTCAACGCCCGAATCGAGAAAACGGCTTCTTTGGGCGGTTTCGGACGCTTGCGACAGCGAGAGCCGAAAACGACCTTTTGCGAGTCGCGGCTATCAAAACGCAAGGACGCCAATATGAAAAAGATGGGAAGACGCGCATTTATTGCGCGCGCCGTTGCGCTTGCGTGCGCGGGAGCGTTGTTCCAGCGCGTGTCGGCAAGCGCGTCAGAGGCGCTAGATCCTGACATATTAAAAATGCAACTCTGCGCGAAAACGGAACTCGAAAACGCGTTCGTCGACGACGTCGTCGACAAGGCGAAAGACGGAACTCTGCCGATCAAGATTCTAACGACCGCGTACCGTTACGCTCTTTCGAAAGGACGCTCGAGTAGACTGATCTATTTCAAGAACTGTCTTGAAGTACTGACCAAACGCGCCGGGCTCAAAATAACGTTCAAGAGTTTTTGAACTCAAGTAACAAATTAAAACGCCGAGATTTCGACCTGACGGACGGAACCTCGGCGTTTTTGTTTTCTTGCGTTTGACAAGGCGTCTATTTGCCTTCGGACAAATTGGCGAACAGCTCCCGGAGATAATCGGCGCGCAAGACGTCGTCTTCGCACGGCGAATAGCCCTGAACGTCGGCCAGTTTTCGAAGATGGACGGGCTGAATGTTCACGAGCGCTTCGTTGACAAACGACGGCGAAATCGACTTGAACAACTTCATATGAACGCCGAGTCTGATGCTCGAGAGCTTTTCCATCGCCTCTTCGACGCTCAAAAGCCTCGCGGACTGCAACGTCGCCAACGCGCGGAAACACCGATCGAGCAAACTCTCTTTATCGCGCGCCAAAACGACGTTTCGCGCGTCGCGCTCGTATCTCAACACGCTCTCGACAATTTGGCCAAGCTGTTCGACGATCGTTTCTTCGGACAGGCCCAGCGTCGCCTGATTGCTCACCTGAAAGAACTCGCCCAAGGGTTTTGAGCCTTCTCCGTGAAAACCGCGCACTTCGAGATTGATCTTTTTCAGACTTTGAAAGACGCGGGATATTTCGCCCGTCTCGATCAGGCCGGGCAGATGGAGCATGACGCTCGCGCGCATCCCCGTCCCGACGTTGGAAGGACACGCCGTAAGATACCCGAACTGCTTGTCGAACGCGTAGTTCAACTTCGATTCGAACAGATCGTCGAATTCGTTGATTTTCTTCCACAGCTCCTTGAGCACAAATCCGCTCGCGGTCGTCTGCATGCGAAGATGGTCTTCTTCGTTGACCATCACGCTGAGCTCTTCGTCGTTTTGCAAAATCAACGCGCGCGGTCGATCGATTTTCGCAAATTCCAGACTGATAAGCTGACGTTCGTGCAAAAACGTCGCGTCGTCTTCCGGCAGCTCGGCGAAATCGATAATTTCAAATTCCCCTTTGGGCAAGACGGCTTTGGCGGCGCCGACGACTTCGCCGACTACGTTTTTGAAATCGGACGCGGAGGCGCGAGCGGCGAAGGGAAAGCCCGCGAGGTTGCGAGCCAATCGAATACGACTGGAAATCACGACGTCGGAATCGGCGCCGTCTCCGCGCAGCCAGGCGCCGCGCCGTTTGATCAAATCGTCTAAGTTCACCGTTTGCCTCTTGTTGAAATCCAAGCGAAGTATGGGAGCCGCGTCCGGGCGGGTCCGGGTTGAATATCCTACCTTTTCTACGCTTTTTCTTCAAGCCCTTACGCGGAAAAAATAAGGAAAATCACAGAGACAGCGGCTCGCTCGCCAACTGGCGTTCGCTGCGCGTCAACTCGAACATATCGCGGATGAGCTGGACGTCGCAAGGACGCTGTTGAACGTCTCGTCGCGCGAACATACGCTCCTGAGTCTGAATCATGAGGTCGGCGGGAATCTCCGTAATTTGTCCGAACGACCGCGCGTAATTGACGAAACTCGGAACCGCCGTCGTCACGAATCCGTACGTCATGCTGCACGCGCCGATCGTCTTGCCGGTGAAAACGCTCGTGTTGATCGCCGTCTTGGAGTAGTCGCCGACGACGCATCCGAGAAACTGCATGCCCGACGGGAATTTGCCCGACGGAGTCTCTTGCGACACTTCGTTGTACGAGTTTTTCAAGTCGCTGTTGCACGTCCCCGCCCCGAGGTTGACCCAGCTGCCAAGATAGCTGTGGCCCAAAAAGCCGTGGTGCTGTTTGTTCGAATACGGCTCGATCGTCGTCGCTTCGACTTCGCCCCCGATTTTGCACACGGAGCTGATCGCGACCTCGTCTTTAATCGCCGCGTGTTCGATCACTTTGCTGCGCGGACCGATATAGACGGGTCCGCGAATCAGGCAATAGGGGCCGATCTGGACGTTCGGACTCAAAATAATCGGCCCCGATTTCGTGTCGGAAACGAAATACTCGCCGATTTTCGGAGCGACGCTTTCGTCTTTGGGCACGAAGACGCCGTCCATGATCTCGCGATAGAACCCCGTCGAAATACGATGTTCGAGGTTGGCGCCGATAATCTTCATGTGGAAGCGAATCACGTCGGAAGGACGTTCGAGCAACTCGATTTGGCGGCTGGGATAGACGATTGGAAGGTCGAGATCCTGCAAAATGCCCTGAAGCTCGGCGCAACCCAGCTCGCGATTCGGGAGCATGTCGGGCGTGTTGAGCGCCGCCGCGGCGATCGACGAGCCGGAAAAGACGACCGCGCCGCGCTCGTACTCGCGCGAAACCAGTTCTTTCCAAATCCCTTCGAGCAGACATTCGGGGACGGTTCGCGCGTTGATGAGTAAAATCGGGCCTTTGCGCTCCCCTTTTTCGGGCGACCACGATTCCGGAACGTCGGCGCGCAAAACCGCGCGAAGGTGCGGACGCGCGACCAGTTCGATTTGAGCCCCAAGTTCT
>JAFZNK010000282.1 GCA_017550965.1 Thermoguttaceae bacterium | reverse complement strand
GCGATATAGATTGCTCCACCTGCCTCATTGGCGGCATTGCTCAAAAAGTATGACGACGCTATCGATATTTCCTGCCCATTCTGGTAGATCGCGCCGCCCCGAATCGCGCTATTGTTAAAGAAGGAAACGTCTGACAGGACCGAATTGCCGTTTCCATAGACATAGAGCGCGCCGCCGTTCTCGGAACTTTGATTATTGCGAAAGCCTACGTTATCAAGCGTGACTGGGACGTTCGTCGTAATCGCGCCTCCGTTTCCAGACGAAGCCGTATTGGCGTCAAACAGACAGTTGGAAAACGTCGAAGAGCCGCTTTTAACGTATACGGCGCCGCCTTCGCCCGAATAGTTGCTTAAAAAGGTCGTGTTGATTGCCGACAACGAACCAGAATTCAGAAAGACAGCGCCGCCTTTGCCAGCGTTCGTTCCTGAACAGCCATTGTAGGAAAAGACTGTGTCAACGAAACGAAGAGATCCTGATTCGGCATAGACCCCGGCGCCGGACGCCGTTGTTGAGGTATTGCCGGAGATTGTACAACGCGTAGTTGAGAGGTTACAATATGGAGCGAGTTGGACTCCAGCTCCACGCGTCGACGCCGTCTTGCCTCCGGAAAGCGTGAGGTTGCTGAGACAGAGATTGACTGGAACGAGCGCCGTTCCACCATATGCGTAGAAGACGAGGGAATTCTGTGCCTTGATGGTTACGCCGCCGACGTCGGATCCGTCAATAGCAACGCTCTTGCCCGCAATCTTGAGAGATTGATTAGAAGTCGATAAAGTTATCGAACCGCCGACGGCGAAGCGTATCGTGGAGGAAACAACGTTGCCGCGTAATTCCTGGCCTGCATAATCTATAGCTTCTCGAAGCGTGATTTTGCCGTCGGAAGCGTTGACAACGTCGTCAAGCGAGGTTACCCAAATTGCCGAGGCGTCGGCGCTCGTCTCAAAGGAAGAGGCGGCGACAAGAGCTTGATAATCCGCGCTTGACGTTGACAGTGAGAGAAGATCGCGAGTTTCAAGACGCTCAAAACGAGACAGACGCGTAAGTGGACGGGTCTCGTGTTTAGACGCGCGATTGCGCGATGATTTGCGTGATGTAAAAGGATTCGGAAAACGCATTCTTTTCTCCTTCTGTTGCCAAATCCGCTCCAATCTTACGCGCGTTACATGCCGAAAGGTTTCAGAATCTCGAGTCAACAAATTGTCTTTTCGAGAACCAGAAGTCAACGCGCCCCTTCCTACATTATTATACGCACTGCGTCAAAAGACGAAACGGAGAGAGGCTAGTTTTTCTCTTTTTCCGCAGACTTTGAGAGTCTATCCCGCTACGTTTGATAATTGAGGTCGCCTAAAGTTGCGTTTTTTTACAGAAAAACGTATTGGGTAAACACGCCGACGATCTTATGCCGACGTTCTCTTTCCTTTAACAAGGTCGAGGGTATCGAGCCAGATTGTCACGGGGCCGTCGTTAATAAGTTCGACCCCCATATTGGCTCTAAAGACCCCCTCTTTAACGCTGATTCCCAAGTTCGTCAATTCGCGAACAAGGATTTGATAG
>JAFZNK010000281.1 GCA_017550965.1 Thermoguttaceae bacterium | reverse complement strand
TGCCCGCTTTCGTCGGGGCGCCGTAAGCGATGACGCTTTTGACGACGATCAGCGTCGGGCGGTCCTGCTCCGCTTCAAACGCGTCGAACGCTTTGCGCAGCGCGGGCAGGTCGTTGACGTCGTCGACGTGAAGAACGTTCCAGCCGTAGGCGGCGAAGCGCTCGGGGACCGATTCCGTAAACGCCAGATCCGTGTCGCCTTCGATCGTGATTCTGTTGGAATCGTAAATCCAGCACAAGTTCGAGAGTTTCAGATGGCCCGCCAGCGACGCCGCTTCCGACGAGATCCCTTCCATCATGCAGCCGTCGCCGCAAAGCGCGTAGACGTTCGCGTCGAACAGCTTGAAATTCGGCTTGTTATAGCGCGACGCGAGCCAGTTGTTCGCCATTGCGAATCCGACGCTCGTCGCCACGCCCGCGCCAAGAGGACCGGTCGTCATTTCGACGCATTCGACGCGCCCGTATTCTGGGTGTCCGGCGCAACGCGAACCGAGTTGTCGGAACGATTTAAGATCGTCCATAGCGACGGCGGGACGCTCGGTCGGCTTGCCGTCGGCGTCGAGCGATTTGACCCGCGCGACGTGAAGCGTCGAGTAGATAAGCGTCGACGCGTGCCCGATCGAAAGGACGAAGCGGTCGCGACCCGGCCAGTTCGGTCGGTTGGAATCGTATTTCATGCGCTCGTTGTAGAGCAGGTAGGTAATTGGCGAGAGCGCGACGGGGGTTCCGGGGTGCCCGCTTTTCGCGGCCTGAACGGCGTCCATCGCCAAAGCGCGCATCGTGTCGATCGTTTTCTTTTCGTCGGGAGTCATCGATAACATAGTTCCGGCGTCTTTCATGAGTTTGGCGCGACGTGGTCGCGCGAGGGTTTCGGTATGCCGCGCGCGTCAGCGCGATTCGGCGGATTTTTTTCGTAATTTTTCGTTGCGTTCGTCGCGAACGCGTCGAATTTCTTCGACCAGTTCGGTCGCGCCCTGATCGAGAAGCGCCTGCGCCGCGCCTTTGCCAAGGAGTTCCGCGAGACTTTTTTGCGTCTCGAAAGGAAGCGGTTCGGCAAATTTGCTCGGATCAAAGACTTGCATCGAGGTCGTTTCAAAAGACTGAGCGCCGTCGAACGAGAGAATTTGCGCTTCGAGGGTAAGAACTTCGAACCCGCCGTCCATTTTGTGCAACGTTCCCCGAGCGCCGATGGGAACAAGACAGCCGCCCTGGAGTTCCGCAAGGAGCGCGCGTTCGGCAAGCACGCTCAAAAACGCGCCCGGTTCGATCAGTTTTTCGAGCGCTTCGATCGTTTCGGCGTCGTCTTCGCGCGTTTCCAGACCCAGCGCGCCCTGTCCGACGGCGGGAAGAAAGTCGGGGCTGGGCAAATACGACGTTATTCTGTCGGCGAGTTCGAGCCGCTTGAGACCGGCGGACGCCAAAATAATCGCGTCGAATTCGCCTTCGTCGAGTTTGCGCAGACGCGTTTCGACGTTGCCGCGAATATCGCGAACGTCCCACGAGGGCCGTTTGGCGTCGGGAAACTTTTTAGACGCGTAGCGCAGCGCCATGCTCTTGCGGCGCATGCTGCTCGTGCCGAGGACGGCGCCTTCGGGCAATTCGTCGATCGACGCGTACTTGTTCGAGACGAAAACGTCGCGGGAATCCTCGCGTTCGGGGACGGCGCTCAGGCGCAGGCCGGGTATCTTTTCGACGGGCAGATCTTTGAGGCTGTGCGCGGCGACGTCGATTTCGTCGTTGAGCAGCGCGCGCTGGATCTCCTTGGTGAAGACGCCCTGCGCGCCGATGTTCGCAATCGCCTCGGTTCGATTGACGTCGCCGCTGGTCGTGATTTTCACGATCTCAACGTCGACGCCGATTTTTTCGAGCGCCTCGCGCGTCCAGTTCGCCTGCCAGAGCGCAAGCGCGCTTGGACGCGTTCCCAGTCGAATCGTTTTCATAAGGTTCGCAAGCGATTAGAGCTTTTTCAGGTAGATGTTTTTGACTTCGACGCGCATGCCGCCGTCGCCGACGTGCAGCTGCCAGCCGAGAACGCCGCTCTTGCGGCGAACGTCGTCGGAGTCTTCGTCGACGAACACGCTCGTCACTTTGCCGTTGATCTTATGAACGAACACGAACCCTTTCGCGACGATCTCGTAGTGGTTCCAGTCTTCGATTTTGACGTTCGCGCGAATTTCTTCGGGCGTGGCGAAACGAGCGACTTCTTCAATTTCGCCCTTGGGATTGACGCGGCTGACCGTGCCGAGATTCGCCAAAATGCCGCGGAACGATTCGCCGTACATGATTCCGCTGTACGTCGCGGAGCCGTCGAAGTCGCCCTGATAACCGCCGACGCGGAACTTCTCGGGCTCTTCCAGGAACCAGCCGCGATAATACAGGCCGGAGTTGCCCCAGTTGCTGATCTTATAATCGAATTTGATCGCGAAATCGCCGATCTCTTTGTCTTCAGTGTAGTAAAGAGCCTGATTCACCGTGATTTTTTTGTCCGTGTCGTTTGTCTGGCCGACGATGCAGCCGTCTTCGACCGACCACAGGTTCGGATTGCCCGCCCAGCCGGTCAGGTCCTTGCCGTTGAAGATGGAGACGAACCCGTCGTCTTGCGCGGACGCGGTCGACGCGACGGCGAACAGCGCCGCGACGAGAAGAGAAAGAAGCGTGAATTTTTTCATGATTTCGGTTCCTTGGAGAGGGTTTTTAGCGAGAGGGTTAGTTTTCCGGCTGCGACACGACGACGCAGTTCGGAAGCGCTTTTCTTAAAGCGTCGGCGCCTTCTTCGGTCGCCGCGCTGCGCGTAATATGGATTTTTTCGAGTTTCGTCAACGCCGCAAATTGCAAGACGCTCGCGTCGTCGAGCGTCGAGCGACCGACGTGAAGAAACGTCAGGTTCGTAAATTGCGCGATCTTCGACGCGGATTCGGGCGAGATTCCCGCGTCGTCGAGGTTGAGCCAGGTCAGACGGTTGGCGAGCGGAAGGATCGCGTCGACGCCCGCGTCTCCGGCGTTTGTCTGGTAGAGATTGAGCTTTTCGAGTTTCGGAAACGACTTGGTCAAGTCGACTTTGGCAAATTCCCTCGCCACGTCAAGCGCGGAACCGCTGACGTCCAGATCGACGAGCGACGGCGATTGCGCGAGCGCGGCAAGAGCGAACGTCGGAAAGACTCGATCGGCTTGATTGGCGACGCAAAGCCCCTGAAGACGGATTTTGGCGACGCTCGATTTTTGAACGACGGCGGCGAATTGGTCGGCGGCGTCCGATTCGATCGACGCTTCCGTCCAGAGAAACTCTTTGAGTTGCGGGATTTTCGCGAACGTCTCGAGCGCGCCTTTGGTCAGAAGTCCTTTGCCGCGAACGACTTTGACGCTTTGCCACTTGGCGAAGTCGGCGTCGGAAACGCCTTCGAAACCGTCGATTTCCGTTAGGTCGACGGAAACGCCTTTGGCGTCGAATTTTGGCTCCGCTTTTGGCGCGGACTTGACTTCCGGCGCGGCGGGAGCCGGTTGCGGCGCGGGCGCGGACGTTTCGGACTTATGAAGCTGAGCGATTACCGCGTAGGCGTCTTCGCTTGTCGACGTTTTCGCCGGAGCGTCCGCCTGAGGCGCGACGACGTAAGACGGATTCGAGCGGCCGCACCCCGACGCTAAAAGGGAGAGTAAAACAAGCGCGAAAAACGCGTAAGACGAACGAGAGAACGCCATGAGTTCGCTCCTTATTCCGCAGGTTCCGCCGCCGGAGCTTCTTCAACAGCGGGCGCTTCCTCGACAGCCGGAGCTTCTTCCACGGCAGGAGCTTCTTCGACCGCAGGAGCTTCTTCAACGGGGGGAGCTTCTTCAACGGCGGGAGCTTCTTCGACGG
>JAFZNK010000280.1 GCA_017550965.1 Thermoguttaceae bacterium | reverse complement strand
GCTCGGAGTCGTGGAATTGGAGACCGGAATCATCCTGCCGTCGTCGTCGAGAACGAAGTCGCCGTTTTCGTCGACTTGATAGTTCACGGCGCCGACGCGGACTTTCGACGCGTCGATCGTCATGGTATCGGAGACGGTAATCGCCTTAAAGCCGTTTGCGCCCTCTTGCGACAGGAGTTCGTAAACAATATTGGCGACTTCCGCTTGATCCACCGTGAGATCGGTCTTCTGCGCGTAGTAGTCGGCGAGATCGAAGGTTACGGTATAGCCCGGAACCTTGGCGTCGTGATCGTACGTGCGCGCCTCGATATCGATCGAACCGTTTTCAAGTTCGCGATAGTGGAAGTAGACTTCGACCGCTTCGCGGAGCGAAATCCAATGGTCGTACGGATCGACGACGTCGTCGAGCGTGGTAACGATAATCGACGGGATTTCGCGCGCGAACTCGGCGCCCGCTTCGTACGCGCCGAGATCGACGACGTCCGCCTGGATACGCAGGTCCTTGCCGAGATCGACGTACTCGCTGGTCGTCGCGCCGTCGACTTTGAATTCGCCCTTGCCGTAGCCGTTCGCGGAGTCGACGTACAAATTGTTGCCGACGTTCGTCGTTAGGTCGTTGCCGACGAGGCGATAGTCCTTCGCGCCGCGGAAGAGCTTGGAGCCGTCGTAGACGAAGTTCTTGGCCGCCGTCGACTTATTGCTCCAGTTCTCGTACGCGGAGAGCGTGTAATCGGCGTTGATCGTCGCGCCTGTCATACGAACGACGGAGCCTTCTTCGAGCCCGACGATCGTATTGTAGAGCGAAACTTTCGCGCCGCGCGCCGCTTGCAGATCGACTTCGCCGTTATTGACGATCGTCGCGTTATAGACGTCGACGATCGCGTTGCGCAGCGCGACGAGACCGCCGAGGTTGCGATTGCTCGACGCCGTCGACGCAACCGCCGTATTGTCCGCGATTAGCGTGTTCGTTATGAGACCGCGCGAGACGACGACGATCGAACCGATTCCGTTCGTCGGATCGGTCGCTTCGTTGTCCGTTACGACCGAGCCCGTCATCGTCAGGTTCGACGCGTAGACGCCGCCCGCGACGCCCGCCGTATTATTCATAATCGTGGAGTCGGTTACCGTTACGAGCGCTTCGCCGCCGCGAATACCGCCGCCGTACGCGCTCGTCGTATTCACGTTGCCGCTCACGTTGACGTTCGTCAAATGAATCGCCGAGTTGAGCAGACCAGTTATGCCGGCGCCCGACGTATTGCCGACGACGTACGCGTCGGTCATAACGAGGTTCGCGCCCTCGCCGAGGTAAATACCGCCGCCGTCGTTCTTAACGACGCCGCCGCCGTCAAAGGTAATCGTCGGACCGGTCGTCGCCGTCTCGTTCACGTAGAGACCCGCGCCCTTGTCCGCCTTGCCGCCCTTGAGCGTAATATCAATGAAGTTGACCTCCAGATTAGCGCCCTCGACCGCCATAACGCGCGATTCGACCGTCGGCGTCTGCGTTCCGTTCGAGTAAACGGTTATGCCGTCGCCGTCGAAGTAGATCGGCGCCAGCGTCGTTTCGACTTGGTACTCGTACAAGTACTCGGGCAAGTAGACCGGGACGCGATTGAATTCGCCGGAGAAGACGAAGTCGAGATTGTCGTCGTAGCGTTCGTACGCAAGCGAGCCGTCTTCGAGCATATTAATCTTGCGGCAGCATACGACGTCGTAAAGCGGAATCGGCTGGTCGTTCTCGTCGAGAATCAGCTTGCCGTCGGCGTCTTTAAGGAAGCCGTAGAGATTGTTCGCGCAGTACTTAGCGTAAACGAGGATCGGCTCGCCGTTCTCGTCGAGTTTGAGCGCGCCGGTTTCGTCGCGTTCGTAAGCGGGCACGAATCCGTCTTTTTGGACGAGTTCGTACGTCTTGGGATCGAGTTTGAGGTACTTCGGCGCGCCGTTCTCGTCGAGTACGACGACGGGATCGCCGTTCTCGTCGAGGACGTAGACCGGCTTGCCGTCGACCGTCTTATTAACCGTTTCGTAACCGACGATTACGTTGCTGGCGTCGATCGTCATGGAGTCGCGAATATCGATCTGATCTTCGAGCCAGGTGGAATCGAGAATCTTGAGATTCCTGTAGCCGGCGTCGGCGTCTTCGTCGACGTAAGGCGTAAGGTCGAACTTGAAACCGTCGAGATTAGAGTGATTCGCAAGCCATTCCTCTTGCGCTATTTTCACTTCCCTCTCGAAGTACTTGGCGAGATCGAAGGTTACCGTATAGCCCGGATCGACCGCGTTGGGATCGTACGTGCGCGCTTCGATATCGACGGAGCCGTCGGCCAGTTCGCGATAGTGGAAGTAGACTTCGACCGCTTCGCGGAGCGAAATCCAGTGGTCGTACGGATTAACGACGTCGTCGAGCGTCGTAACGATTATGGAGGGCTTCTCCATCGTAAAGTTCGATTCGTAGGCGCCCAGATCGACGATCGCGACCGTTTGGCCGTCGTCGTCGACGCCGTCGAAAATGCGCTTGTCGCCGGCGAGATCGACGTACTCGTTCGCGTAGATCGGTTCGCCGGTTTCTTCGTCGATACCAACAATAATATCCCACGTAGAGTACCCGTTCGCGGCGTCGACGTACGCGTTCGCGCCCGTATTGATCGCCTGATTGATAATCCACGTCTTACCGAAGTTCGTTCCGTTGAGCTTATACTTCTCTTTACCGGTCGCGCTGGTATCGACGTCGCCGACGAAGATCGGCGCGCCGTTGTACGCGTACGCGTTTTCGGATTCGGTCCAGTCGGTAAAGGCGGAGAGCGTATTGTACGCGTTCGCGCCCTTCGCGCCCGCGTCGAGCGAGACGGCGCCGTCGGTTAGACCGACGATCGTATTGTACATATTCGCGGACGCGCCGGCGCTTAGACGCAGATCGACGCCGCCGTTGTTCACGATCGTGGCGTTGTACGCGTCGACCCACGCGTTGCGCAGCGCGACGACGCCGCCGTAGACCGACGGATCGACCGCCTTATTGTCCGCGACGAGCGTATTAACGAGTTGCGCGCTGCTCACGGTTACGACCGCGCCGCCGAGACCGTCCGCGCCGTACGCCGTATTGTTCGTAATCGTCGAGCGATCGGTAATTAAGTGCGCCGCGTAGACGCCCGCGCCGACGTTCGCGCTATTGCCGTCGACCGTCGAACGCACGAGACGCACGACGCCGTTCGCCGAGCTAATACCGCCGCCGAGACCGCCTTCGTTCGTATTGTTCGCGACGAGCGAGTCGACGACGAGCATCGTGGAATTGAGGCGACCGGTCAGACCGGGTCCGTCCGTATTGCCCGCGACGACGGAGTCGTACATGCGCAGAATCGAGCCTTCGCCGATATAGGCGCCGCCGCCGACGTTCGAGGTTATCGCGCTATTGTAGAAAGTGATATTGGGCGCGATCGTAACGAATCCGTTCGCGTACAGACCGCCGACCGTAGCGTCGGCGCCGTTTGTAATCTCGATATTCTTAAAGGTTACGTTGAGGCGTTCGCCGTCGACCGTAAAGACGCGGGACGCGTCCTTGGCGTCGACGACGATTCCAACCTTGTCGGCGTAGTCGATTACCTCGTCGCCAAGCGTTACCTTACTGGCGTCGATCGTCATGGAGTTCTTAATCGTAATCGCGCCGTTATTGGTATTCTCGCAAGCGGTTTCGACGTCGCCGACGTAGTGGGAGTTGTAGTTAATACGGTAATCGTATTGTTCCATACTCCGCGGCGCGACGTGGTCGCCGTAGAAGTCCCAGTTCAGGTTGAGTTCGTCTGTCGGCGCGTCCTTAAAGAAGTTCGTCAGATCGAAGGTAACGGTGCGACCGGTGGGATCGCGTTCCGCGTCGTAGGTGCGCGCGTCGAACTGATACTTGTAAATATTGTTCGCTTCGGCGGCGGCGTAGTTGTAGTTGGAGAGCGGGAAGTAGACTTCGACCGCTTCGCGCAAGGAAATCCAGCCGTCGTACGGATCGACGACGTCGTCGAGCGTCGTAACGATAATCGACGGCTGCTCGCGCCGCCTAATGGTGAACTCGTAGACGCCGAGATCGACGTCGAGTCCTTCGACGCGCGGTCGATCGTCGAGATCGACGCGGACGCCGTCGGCGTTCACGGACCAGTTGGGGGTCAGGAGATCCTGATCGCCCTTGTCGATCGCCTTAGACGTCGGCGCGAGATAGTACTCGAGGTGGTAGTCGCCGTAATCCTTATCGCGGAAGAGGTTCCCGTCCGTATCCTTATTGAACTTAACGTTCGTACCGTCGATATTCGGCAGGTTCGTCGTGCCGTAGAGCGAATTCTGGAGCGTCACGGTCGCGTCGAAGTCGGCGCGACGCGCGTCTTGAACGCCGCTGTACGCGAGAATCGTATTCTTGAGCGTCATTGTCGCGGAATCGGACGCGACGGCGCCGTAGCGGGTCGAGTCGGAAACCGTAAGGTTCACGCCGGTTAGACGCGCGGAGTCTGACGCCGCGACGCCGTCCGCGTTGCTCGTGATTAGATCCTGCAACGCCGTAACGCGCGCGTTATCCTTCGCGAGAATACCGTAGCCGATCGTACCGTCGTCCGAGCTATTCCCTTGCAGATAGCTGTCGACAACCATAACGTTGCCAACGCCTTCCGCGAGGAGGCCGTACGCCTTATTCAACGACAGGCGCGAATCGGTAATATACGCGCCGCCGTCCACGACCGCGCCAGCGACGCTATTCTCGAGCGCCTTAACGCCCGTCAGCGTCGCAAAACCGCCGTTCAGAACGTTTACGCCGTTGACGTTGCGCACGTAGAGACCGCCCGTTACCGTCGCGTCGCAGCCGTCGAGAACGACCAAACCGTTATTAATCGCGTTCGTACCGACAAACGCGTCGTCGACCGCGTACTCCTTGACGTTGTCGCCGACGAAGACGTTCGTCAGCGTCGAGACGCCGCCCGCAACGATTCCAATTCCGTTGCCCGCGATTATGCTCGTATACTCGCCGGCGTATTCGCCGGTTACGGCGACGCCTTCGAATTCAATCGCGCCTTCCGTTATCTCGACTCCGTTAACGCCGTAGACGCCGACTCCGCCGTTATTAACGACGCGCGCGTCCTTAAGGGTCGCTTTGCCGCCCGCGTAGACGCCGCCGAGATCGTTGCCGTCGATATAGAACTGGCGCGTCTCCTGCTGAATCTCGTCGTAACCTTCGAAGTATCCGTCGACGAGAACGTCGCCGGCCGCGTAGACGCCGTACCCGACGCCTTCCTCTCTGAGATAGCCTTGGAAGCCGTTGTAGGTTACCGCGCTATTAACGACGCGCACGGACCCGCGGCTCGTTACGCCGTTACCGTAGTTCATCGAGACGTCCGCGTAATTGAGCGAAACGTCGCCAATCGCATTCACGCCGTACGAAGAGTTATTATTTACCGTTGAATCGCTGATCGAAACCGCGCCGTTGGATTCGATACCAATCGCCGCGATCGGTTCGTCGCCTGCAAGTCCCCAACGGACGTACTGCGAATTATCAGGTTTATACCCGCTACGCGCAACCCTTGCGCCGTTCGTAAGCGTAACGTTACCGGTCGCGTTAACGCCGCCGTCGCGATT
>JAFZNK010000279.1 GCA_017550965.1 Thermoguttaceae bacterium | reverse complement strand
CGTATCCGCTTGACGACGATCATTTCCTCGTTTCCTGCCGCATGACGCCGTCGGAACCGTGGTCGATCTATCTTGTCGACACGTTTGACAATATGCTTCGTCTGCGTTCTGAAAACGGCGCGCACCTGCTCGAACCGTTCGCCGTCGTCGAACGCGAAGAACCGCCCGTGTTGCAGGATCGAACCGTCCCCGGCGAAAAGACCGCCAACGTCTTTATCACCGACGTTTATTTCGGTCAGGGCCTTCCTAAAGTCCCGAAGGGCACCGTTAAGAAGCTCCGCGTCTTCGCGGTCAGCTACGGATATCGCGGCATCGGCGGTCACGACGCGTTTGGGCTCGAGAGTTGCTGGGACGGCCGACGCATGTTAGGCGAAGTTCCGGTCTTTGAAGACGGTAGCGCGTCGTTCAAGATCCCCGCCAACACGCCGATCGTCGTTCAACCGCTCGACGAAAACGGCGCGGCGGTTCAGACGATGCGATCGTGGTTCGTCGGCATGCCGGGCGAAAACGAGTCGTGCATCGGGTGCCACGAAACGCAAAACGACGTCTCCCCGACGCAAACGACGATCGCGCGCAACACGCCGCCCGTGGACATTACCGAGTTCTACGGCCCCGACCGTCCCTTCTCCTTCGAAGGGGAAGTCCAGCCGATCCTCGACAAGTTCTGCGTCGGTTGCCACGACGGATCCAAGCCCGACCGTCCGAATTTCGCGGACACGTCGCGCGGTCCTCAGAACTTCTCGAACGCGTATCACGCGCTTCATCCGTACGTCCGACGCCCCGGCCCCGAAAGCGACGTTCACGTCTTCCAGCCGATGGAATATCACGTCTCGACGTCCGAACTCGTGCAAATGCTTCAAAAAGGGCACCATAACGTCAAACTTGACGAAGAAGCCTGGCGCCGCCTCTACTGCTGGATCGACCTGAACGTTCCGTATTTCGGCTCGTGGACGGAAATCAGCGAAGCGGGTCGCGAACGCGGCACGAGCGCGATCAAGCAGGTCGCCGAACGTTACGTCGAGCTCAAATCGCTCTACGCCGACAACGACCTGAACTACGAAACGGACGCGTATTACTACGACGACGCCAAGAAGAATCGTCCCGAGTTCATTAAGCCGGAAAAAGAGCCCGAACTTGACCGTAGCGCTCCGAAAGTCGCCAACTGGCCGTTCGACGCAGAAAAGGCGCGCGCCATGCAGGGCGAAACGAAGCCCGCCAACGCCGCCGCTAAGAAAGGCGAGGCGTTCGGCGTGAGCGTTCGCAACGCGCAGACGGCGACCGTAACTCTTTCGGACGACGTCTCGTTCGACATGGTCAAGATTCCCGCCGGCTCGTTCGTCATGGGCGACGAAAACGGCTTCAACGACGAATTCCCGCGCTGCGCCGTAACCGTCGACAAGCCGTTCTGGATGGCGACGACCGAAACGACCAACGCGATGTACGCGCTCTTCGACGCGACCCACGACAGCCGTTTCATCGACCAGTGGTGGAAAGACCACGTTCTTCCCGGCTATCCCGCAAACAAACCGGACCAACCGGTCATTCGTATCAACTGGAAAGAGGCGTGCGACTTCTGCGAATGGCTCAGCGAAAAGACCGGCAAGAAATTCCGTCTGCCCACCGAAGCCGAATGGGAATGGGCGGCGCGCGCCGGAGCCGAAACCCCGATGTGGTTCGGCGACGTCGACGCGGACTTCTCCAAGCTCGAGAACCTTTCCGACGACCAGACGACCAAGTTCGTCGTTCAGGGCGTCAATCCGCAGCCGATCGCAAATCCGCCCGAGTGGCGTTCCTTCATTCCGCGCGCTAAGGGCGTCGACGACGGCAATATGATCGAAACCGCCGTCGGTTCTTACGCGCCGAATCCGTGGGGACTTCACGATATGCTCGGAAACGTCGCCGAATGGACCGCTTCCGATTACAAAGCGTATCCGTACAAAGTGGACGACGGGCGCAACGACGGCGATCTCAACGCCAGAAAGGTCGCCAAGGGCGGCTCGTGGCGCGATCGTCCGAAGTGGGCGCGCGCCGGTTTGCGTCGCGACTACGAATCCTGGCAACGCGTCTTTAACGTCGGATTCCGCGTCGTTTGCGACGACGATCTCGCGAAATAATCAGACGACGTTTCGTTTGATTTGACCTCAAGCAAAGGCGACCGCCCCAGGCGAAAACGCGACGGGGCGGTCGTTTTTTTGAGTAAGCCCAAACGCTTATAAAAACGAATTTAGGCGTTTCAAGGCGCGGTCGACGATTCCTTGACAACTCGATTGGGAACGACTACAATAAACGGCGCGGAGGGAAAGACTAATGACGCCAGTAAACAACCAATACAAAGATCGGCTTTTTAAGTTCATTTTTGGCAATCCCAATAACAAAAAATGGACGTTGAGCCTCTACAACGCCGTCAACGGTTCGAATTATACCGACGAAAACGACATAACGCTCAACACGATCGAAGACGTCGTTTATATGCATATGAAGAACGACGTCTCGTTTTTGATTAACGACACGATGAATTTGTACGAGCAGCAAAGTTCGTTCAATCCTAACATGCCGTTACGCTTCTTCATTTACGGGGGCATGTTGTACGGGAAATTCGCCAGAAGGTTTGGGAATCGCATTTACAGTTCCGCCCTGCTTCGGGCGCCGACGCCGCGATGCATATGCTTCTACAACGGTCCGGACGATAAAGAAGACCGAGTCGTCCTCAAGCTTTCCGACTGCTTTAAAGAGGGTTCTAAACCTGATATTGAAGTAACCGTATTGATGATCAATATCAATTACGGACGCAATAAAGAGTTGCTCGACTCGTGCAAACCGTTGAACGATTATTCGTGGTTTGTCAGCAAGATCATCGAGAAACAGCGGGAAAACGAAGGCGATCTGGAAACGGCGATCGACGACGCGTTGGCGGAAATGCCCGACGATTCGGTAATTAAACAGTTTCTCCTAGACAATCAAGAGGAGGTGAAACAAATGTGCATCACGGAATTTAACGACGAATTGTACGCCGCTCAGCGACTTGAAGAAGGAATTGAAATCGGGATAGAACGAGGACGGAAACAAGGGTTGGAAGAAGGGTTGGAACAAGGAGAAATCAACGCGAAAAAAGCTATGGCTGAAAAACTCTTTAAGAAAGGTTGGAGCGTTGAGGAAGTTGCGGAACTACTGGGAATCCCCGTCGTCGACGTCGAGATTTGGCTTAGCTCCAATTAGGCGTTTGCACGCTATGATTTTTGACTTTCTGAACGGGAAGACGACAAATGTGCATTACGGAATTTAACGACGAATTGTACGCCGCTCAGCGACTTGAAGAAGGAATTGAAATCGGGATAGAACAAGGTTTCAAACAGGGTTTCGAACAAGGTTTTAAACAAGGTTTCGAACAAGGTTTTAAACAAGGACAACTCGAAGTAAAGAAAGCTCTTGCGAAGAAACTTCTCCTGAGGGGCTGGACGATCCCGGAAATCGAGGAACTTTTCGACGTCTCCGTCGTCGACGTCGATATTTCGCTCAACTCAAAATAGACGTTTCACACGCGGGGGCGGTTCGCGTCGAGGATCGGCGCGGGATTCGCAACAGCGCGGATTAACAAAAAGCCCGTCGACGCGAATTCGTAATCGGACAATCTGTTCGGTAACGCAACACACTGTTATATAGAGAATTATCCATGATCAATCAACTTACCCGTCGCGATTTTCTTCGCGCCTCGGCGCTTGTTTCGGCGCCCCTTCTCTCCTCCGGTCTTATTGCGCGTCGCGCGTCGGCGCAGGAACCGCAAAAGCGCTGGTTCAAAGGAAATTTGCATATGCACAACCAGTGGTCGGACGGCGAACCTTTGCCCGAATGGGCGATCGACTGGTATAAATCGCGCGGCTACAACTTCGTCTGTCCGTCCGATCACAACTGCTTCCAGTCGGACGAATTGCATTTTGTCTCGTTTAAGTCGAAACCGACCGTAACGCCGGAAATCAAAAAGGCGTTTCAGGGCGAGACGTCCCTCTGGAAACCGATGCAATGCGAGGAAGTCCCCGCCAACAAGCTGACGCCGGAGGTCGTGAAGCAGGCGCAAGATCGGTTCGGCGAAGACTCCGTTCAAACGCGAACGGTCGGCGACAAGACGTTCGTCCGTATGAAGACGTTCGACGAACTCGTCGATCAATTTGTCGAACCGGACAAATTCCTGATGATCCCCGGCTACGAGCAGACGGGCGGCTGCGTCGACGGTCGCGCGGTTCATATGAACTTCATCGGCGTGCGCAAGACGTTCGCGTATATCAAGAAAATTGAAGAACCGGCGGAAGAGCTTCGTCAGACGTTCGCCAAAGGCGCGGAACTCTATTCGGAAGCGCCGTATCTGTTTACGGCAAACCATCCGATGTGGAAATTCTACGACTACGGCCCGGCGGCGCTCATGGCCAACCCGCAAATTCGCCTTTTCGAGCTGATTAACAACGGAATCCACCGCGACTACAAGCGCCGCATGGATTTATGGCAGCCGGAACAGTTCTGGGACGTCGTCAACGCGTGGCGCGCGACCAACGACCAGCCCCTGCTCCTGGGCATGGGTTCCGACGATCGGCACAATTACGACGGCGAGTCGAAGGGCTGGACAATGGTTCGCTCGGCGACGCTCGAGCAAAACGCGCTCTTCGACGCGATCCTCTCGGGCGACATGTATCCCTCCAACGGCCTGGATTTCGAAGAAATCTCGTTCGACGGCAAGACGTTGAACGTCAAAATCGACGTCAAAGAAGAAGGAGCCTATAAAATCGTATTTGTCGGCACGAAAAAAGGTTACGATCCGACGTGCAAGATCGTCGAAGTCGCCGCGAGCGAAACGAACCCCGAGCGAAAAGTCGAATCGTATTCCGACGAAATCGGAATCGTGTTGGAGACGGTCGACGGAACCGAAGGAAGCTACACGCTTAAGCCCGACGATCTCTACGTCCGCGCGAAGATTTATAAAGCGGACGACGATCCAAGCCTCGGCTGGAAGACCAAACCCGCCGCGTGGACGCAGCCCTGGCGATAACAGAACACGTTAAGAGTTCGTAAATTAGAACGAGCTTCGCCGATTGTCGAAACGTCGGCGAAGCTCGTTTTTTTCATACGCTCACAGATTCCGCAGGCGCCGCGCCGCTTCCTGCACGTCGTCGGGGTTCCCAAACGACGACAGGCGGAAGAACACTTCTCCGCACGCGCCAAAACCCGCGCCGGGCGTGCCGACGACCTGATATTCGTTCAGAAGAAAGTCGAAAAACGCCCAACTGTCCATGCCTTTGGGACATTTCATCCAGATATACGGCGCGTTCTTGCCCCCGCAATACCAGATTCCCGCGTCGTCCAACGCGCTCATGAGCGTTTTCGCGTTATTCTTGTAAACGTTGAGATTCTCGTGTATTTGACGTTGACCCTCCGGCGTAAAGACCGCCATGGCGCCTTTTTGAATAATATACGACA
This sequence comes from Thermoguttaceae bacterium, assembly GCA_017550965.1. Classification (GTDB taxonomy): domain Bacteria; phylum Planctomycetota; class Planctomycetia; order Pirellulales; family Thermoguttaceae; genus RUG369. The sequence goes on along the minus strand of JAFZNK010000279.1, from coordinate 13,661 downwards.
CGCCGTTGGTCTTCGTCGTCCTGTTGCGCGTCCACATCGCGTTGAAACTCATCCCGTTGCGCGTCAGTTCTTTGGGAATGACGGTGTATCCGAGCCGCGTGCCGGTGAAACCCGCCGTTTTCGAGAGGGAACAGATCTCGATCGCGTACGTTCGCGCCCCGTCGATCTCAAAGACGCTGCGCGGAAGCGATTCGTCGTCGATAAACGCCTCGTACGCCGCGTCGAAGAGAATGATCGCGCCTCTGGCGTTTGCGTAGTCGACCCATTTCTTCAACAGGTCGCGCGAAAAAACCGCACCGGTCGGATTATTGGGAGAACAGATATAGAGCAGGTCGGCGTCAAGGTCGGCCGTCGGCTCCGGAAGGAACCCGTTCTCTTCGCAAGTCGGGAGATGAACGATTTTACGACCCGCGATCACGCTCGCGTCGACGTAGGCGGGGTACGCCGGCTCGACAATACAAGCCGCGTTCGAGCGGTCGAACAAGTCGAGAATGTCGCCCAGCTCGTCGCTCGCCCCGCTGGAAACGAAGACTTCGTCGTCCCCAATCGGAACGTTCCGCCCGCGATAATAGCCGGCGATCGTCGCGCGCAGTTCCGGCATGCCGCATTCGGGCATATACCCGTGAAAAGTCCGCGCTTGCGCCTGATCCTCGACGCCCTCGCGCAACGCCTTAATAACCGCGTCCGCCAAAGGCAACGAGACGTCCCCGATTCCCATGCGATAGAGTTTAACGCCCGGACGAGACGCTTCGTAAGCCTTGACTTTTTTCGAGATATTGAAAAACAAATAGGAGTCTTTCAACTCGGCGTAATTCATATTTGGCAGAATCATAGCGCGTACTCTCCTTCAAAAACGGTTTCCGCGGGACCGACCATCGTAACGACGCCTTCACGCGTCGCCTGAATTTGAAGCGTTCCTCCGTCCAACTGCACGGCGATCGGAACGTTGTAAAAACAAACCCCTTTGCGAAGCGCCGCGACCACCGACGCGCACGCCCCGGTGCCGCACGCCGCCGTCATGCCGCTGCCGCGCTCCCACACGCGCATGCGTAGCGCGCGTTCGTTGAGAACCTGAACGAATTCGACGTTGACGCCGTCGGGAAACGCCGAATGACGCTCCAGTTTCGGTCCGAGCGTTTGCACGGGCGCGTTCTCGGCGTCGTCCACAAAAATTACGGCGTGCGGATTGCCGACGGAGACGGGCGTGCAAACGACCTTTTCCCCGTCGACGTCAAGACTTAACTCGTCTTGCGCGATCCCCGCGCCCATGTCGACGGCGACCGTCTTCACTTTGCCGTTGCACGTTTGAAGCTCCAGCGTCTTGATCCCCGAGAGCGTTTCGATTCGCAAACGCGTCTTGTCGGTGTATCCCTTGTCGTACACGTATTTTCCGACGCAGCGTATTCCGTTGCCGCACATGAGCGCTTCGCTGCCGTCCGCGTTGAAAATCCGCATCTTGAAATCGGCGACTCTCGACGGCTCGATATAGATCATCCCGTCCGAACCGATCCCAAATCGCCTCTCGGACGCTTTGCGCGACAACTCGACGATATTTTCCGGGACCGCGCCGTAAACGTAAATATAATCGTTTCCAAGTCCGTGCATTTTCGTAAATTGCATAGTCTTTTCCCTTCCTATTCTTCGTCGATTCTCGAAACGCGCGGAGAAGTCTCTTCCAAAACGTCAAGAAGCGCTTTGACGGTGTCGAGCGAGGACAACGTCGTGATATTGTTTTGCGTGGCGCAGCGTCGAATCGCGATTCCGTCTTCTTCATGCGGGCCGGGCGTGATCGGGCGGGTGCAAATCACGTAACTTACGCGGCCGGAACGAATCGAGTCGAGAATATCTTCGCTTCCTTCGGACAACTTGCGTCGAACGCGCGTGCGAATTCCGTTCTCCTTAAGAAACGTAGCCGTGCCGATCGTCGCTTCGATATTGAATCCCATATTGTAAAAACGCCGAACCAACGGAAGTCCTTCGCGTTTGTCTTCGTCGGCGAGCGAAACGACGAGCGTTCCGTAGTTTTCCATCTTCATGCCCGAAGCGATCATCGCCTTGAACATGGCGCGTTGCAACGTCTTATCGTAACCGATCGCTTCTCCGGTCGACTTCATCTCCGGAGAGAGGTACGAGTCCATCCCGCTGAGTTTTGAGAACGAGAACGCGGGGACTTTGACGTAGTACCGACGTTTCTCTTTAGGATAAAGCGTCGTAAAGCCCTGCTCTTTCAGGCTTTTGCCGAGCATGACCATCGTCGCGATATCCGCCAGAAGATATCCCGTCGCCTTGGACAAAAACGGAACGGTTCGGGACGAGCGCGGATTCACTTCGATGATGTAGACGTGGTCGTTCTTGTCGACGATAAATTGTATATTGAAAAGACCTTTGACGCCCACGCCAAGAGCCAGGCGCCGCGAATAGTCCAGAATGATTTCCTTAACGATCGGGCTGAGGCTGTAGCTCGGATAGACGCTGATCGAATCCCCCGAGTGAACTCCGGTTCGCTCGACAAGCTCCATTATTCCGGGAATGAAGACCTGTTCCCCGTCGCAAACGCCGTCGACTTCCACTTCCTTGCCGCGAATATACTTGTCGACCAGGACGGGCTTGTCTTTGTCGATAACGACCGCGGTTTTCAGATAGCGCCGCAAGTCGTCTTCGGTCGCGACGATCTGCATGGCGCGACCGCCGAGCACGAAGCTCGGACGCACGAGAACCGGGAACCCGATTTCATGCGCGGCGACGACGCCTTCCTCGACGTTTGTCACCGCGCGCCCCGGCGGCTGCGGTATTTTGAGATCCAGAAGCAACTTCTCGAACGCGTCGCGGTTTTCCGCGCGTTCGATCGCGTCGACGTCGGTTCCGATAATCTTAACGCCGCGATCGGCAAGCGCCTGCGCGAGGTTGACCGCCGTCTGACCGCCGAGCGTCGCGATCACGCCGTCCGGCTTTTCCAACTCGACGACGTTCATCACGTCTTCGACGCAAAGCGGTTCGAAATAGAGCTTGTCCGTGCAAAGGTAGTCGGTCGACACGGTTTCGGGATTGTTGTTGATCACAATCGCTTCGTATCCGGCGCTTCGAATCGTCCTGACGGCGTGGACGGTCGAGTAGTCGAATTCGACGCCCTGCCCGATTCGAATCGGGCCCGAGCCGAGCACGACGATCTTCCGAACGTCGTTTTGAACAATCGACTCGTTTTCTTCTTCATAAGTCGAGTAAAAATAAGGAATGTAACTGTCAAACTCGGAAGCGCACGTGTCGATCGTTTTGTACACCGGACGGATTCCCGCGTCGAGCCGTATGCGATATACGTCAAGTTCGGTCGTATTCCAAAGTTCGGCGATCGTTCTGTCGGAAAAGCCGATCTTTTTGGCGTGTCGGAGCGTGTCGAGATCGTCGGGACGCTCTTTAATCAGTTTTTCGACGTCGATAATATTGCGGAGTTTCCTGATAAAGAATCGGTCGATCGTCGTCTGTTCGGCGATTTCGTCGACAGGGACGTCGTGGCGCAGAAGTTCGGCGATCGCAAAGAGCCGATCGTCGGCGCCAATCCTGACGTACTCCATAAGCCGCTCGACCGCCCAATCGTCAAATTTGGCGCTGTGAAGTCCGTAACAGCCGATTTCCAGAGAACGCAACGCTTTGAGAAGGCTCTCTTCAAACGTTCGACCGACGCTCATCGATTCCCCGGTCGCCTTCATTTGCGTTCCGAGCGAATTATTGGCGTCGGCGAATTTGTCGAACGGGAAGCGCGGCGCTTTCGTCACGACGTAGTCGAGCGTCGGCTCGAACGACGCGGGGGTGTTCGCGATTTGAATTTCGTCCAACCTCATGCCGACGCCGATTTTAGCGGAGACGCGCGCGATCGGATACCCGCTCGCCTTCGACGCGAGCGCGGACGAACGCGACACGCGGGGGTTGACTTCGATGACGTAGTATTGAAACGACTTGGGATCGAGCGCGAATTGAACGTTGCAACCGCCCTCGATTTTTAACGCGCGAACGATCCTCAACGCGGAGTCGCGAAGCATGTGATATTCTTTGTTCGTCAGCGTTTGCGAAGGACACACGACGACTGAGTCGCCCGTGTGCACCCCGACCGGATCGAGATTCTCCATATTGCAGATAGCGATCGCCGTGTCGTTGGAATCGCGCATGACCTCGTATTCGATTTCCTTGAACCCTTTGACGCTCTTTTCGATCAACACCTGTCTCACCGGCGAGATCGACAGCGCGTTCTTCATGAGCGGTTCAAACTCCCGCGCGTTGTCGGCAAACCCTCCGCCCGTTCCGCCTAACGTAAACGCAGGGCGCAACACAACCGGAAATCCTATTCTTTCCGCAATTTGCAACCCGTCTTTAACAGACGACGCCGTTTCGGACGGCAACGTCGGCTCGCCAAGTTCCAGACAAAGATCCTTGAACAATTGACGATCTTCCGCACGCTCAATACAGTCGCTTTTTGTGCCGAGCAGCTCCGTACGGCATTCTTCGAGAACCCCTTTCTTTTCCAGCTGCATCGCGAGATTCAGCCCCGTCTGGCCGCCAATGCCGGGCAAAATCGCGTCGGGACGCTCGTAGCGGACGATCTTGGCGATATATTCGAGCGTCAACGGCTCCATGTAGACTTTGTCCGCGATGCTCGGATCGGTCATAATCGTCGCGGGGTTGGAGTTGCACAGGACGACCTCGTACCCTTCCTCTTTGAGCGCCAGACACGCCTGCGCCCCCGCGTAATCGAATTCCGCCGCCTGACCGATAACGATCGGCCCCGAGCCTATGACAAGTATCTTATGAATATCCGTTCGTTTAGGCATGATTCAATTCCAAAAGTTGCGCGCCCTTTATGCAAAAACAGCGCCTTATCGGCGCTGTAAAAGATTGATAAAACGATCGAACAAATAGTAATTGTCCTGCGGTCCCGGCGCGCTTTCCGGATGGTACTGCACGCTGAACGCGCGGTCGCGTTCGCACGAAACCCCTTCGATCGTCTGATCGAGCAAATTGACGAGCGTCGCTCGCAACGGCGTGTCGCGCAGACTCTCGGCGTCGACCGCGTACGAATGATTCTGAGACGTTATGTAAATCTTATCCGTCTCCAAATCCCTCACCGGATGGTTCCCCCCGCGATGCCCGAATTTCAACTTGTACGTCCTCGCGCCGTAGGCGAGCGAAAGAATCTGATGTCCGAGACAAATCCCGAAAATAGGAAACTTGCCTATCAGCGCTTTCACCGTCGCAATCGTCTCGGGAACGTCGGTCGGATCGCCCGGCCCGTTTGACAGAAAGACGCCGTCCGGCTTGAACGACGCGATTTGTTCGGCGCCAGTGTTCCAGGGAACGATCGTCATGGAACAGCCGCGCGCGTTCAATTCGCGAACGATGTTCTCTTTCATTCCGCAATCGACGGCGACGATTTTCCAGCGCGCGTCGGGAACGTCCGCGACTTCGATTTCTTTTCGACTGACTTGCGAAACCGCGTCGGTCGGAATCGCCGAGCGGCTCAACGTCTCGAGCGCGTCTTCTCGAGACGCCGACGCGCTCGTCAACAGCGCCTTTCGGGAGCCGCGATCGCGAATCGAACGCGTCAACTTGCGCGTGTCGACGCCGCTGATTCCCGAGACGTCGTATTTCTTCATAACGGAGCCTAACGTCGCGGCGCTCCGGAAGTTGGACGGTTCGTCGTTGTACTCGCGAACGATCAGCGCGCTCGCGGACGGTCGGCGCGTTTCGTAGTCGTCGTCCGCCATGCCGTAGTTCCCGATAAGCGGGTAGGTCATGACGATTCCCTGGTACGTGTAGGAAGGGTCGGAGACGATCTCCTGATACCCGACCATCGACGTGTTGAACACGACCTCGCACACTTTGTCGGAAGCGGAGCCGAAGAGGTAGCCGTAATACTCTTCGCCGTCTTCCAACACCAGTTTCCTGTCAAACTCTTTGATCATTTTTTCCTCAACGTTGGAACGTCAAACCCCGCTCGCGCCGTAGTTTGACAAAACGCGCGCGGAAGGATCGCTGACTTTGCAACCTTCCCAGGACTGATTGGGAAGCCAGAAATCGACGATCATTTCTCCCTGACCCGGATAATACTTTTCAAAGATTTCCCGATAAAGGAGCGATTCTTTTGTGTACGGTTGCGCGTGCGTATACTTCGCTTTTTTCTCCTGCAGGTCCTCGTCGGTATATTTCGTTTCGGCGTAGGCTTTGAGGTAGTCGACCATCGAATGCCCGACCGCGTCGGAGAACGCCGCCTTCTCGCGCCACAAAATCTCGTCCGGCAAATAGTCGCCGTCTTCAAAAGCGCGTCGAAGCAAGTATTTTCCTTTGCCGTACTTATTGACTTTCATTTCCGGATCGAGCGCCATGACGTATTTGACAAAATCCAGGTCGCCAAACGGAACGCGCGCTTCGAGCGAGTTGACCGAAATGCAACGGTCGGCGCGAAGCACGTCGTACATGTGCAATTCGCGCACGCGCTTCTGCGCTTCTTTTTGGAACTCTTCCGCGTTGGGCGCGAAGTCAGTGTATTTGTATCCGAACAGCTCGTCGGAAATCTCGCCGGTGAGGAGGACGCGCACGTCGGTTCGCTCGTGAATCGCTTTACACACCAGGTACATGCCCATGCTCGCGCGAATCGTCGTGATGTCGAACGTTCCCAGCATCTTAACGACTTCGTCGAGCGAACCGATCACCTCGTCGGGCGTCATATAGACTTCCGTATGGTCGGAGCCGATATAATCCGCCGCCTGTTTGGCGTATTTCAAGTCGATCGCGTCTTCGCTCATGCCGATAGCGAACGTTTTAATCGGGGTCGAACATTTTTTCTGGGCGATCGCGCACACGAGCGACGAATCGAGCCCTCCGGAGAGGAGAAAACCGACTTTCGAGTCGGAAACAAGGCGTTTTTCCACGCCCGCGATCAGTTTTTCGCGGATATTTTTACACGCTTCGTCCAGGTCGTCGTGAACAACCTCCCGAACCTCGGCGGGATCGCAATACCTTACGAACACGCCGTTTTTGTAATAACAACCCGGCGGGAACGGCAGAATTTTGGCGCAAAGTCCGACAAGGTTCTTCGGCTCGCTCGCGAAAACGATCGATCCGGTCGCCGAGAAGCCGTAATACAGCGGACGAATTCCGATCGGATCGCGCGCGGCGACATATTCGCGCGTCGACCCGTCGAATATAACGCAGGCGAACTCGGCGTCAAGTCTGGAAAACATTTCGACTCCGTATTCGCGCCACATCGGCAGAATAATCTCGCAGTCGCTGTCGCTCTTAAACGTATACCCTTTCTTTTTCAGCGCTTCGCGCTCTTTCTCAAAGCCGTAAAGTTCGCCGTTGCAGACGACGTAATCGCCGTTAAGTTCAAAAGGCTGCATTCCCTCGGGCGTAAGCCCCATGATCGAAAGTCGGTGAAAACCGAACAGCCCCATGCCCGTGTCGACGACGCGGCTCACGTCCGGTCCGCGCGATACCGTCTGACGAAACCCCGCTTCAAATTGCGCTATGTTGAAATCGGAGCCGCAATATCCCATGATTGAACACATTGTAGATTCACTCCAAACGCGTTGTCTAATGTCTTTGAGTCGTTAAATGGAATCCTGAAGAGCGTCCCAACCTTCCTCGCCGGTGCGAACCTTAACGACGTTCTCGACGTCGTAGACGAAGATCTTGCCGTCCCCGATATGCCCGGTGTAAAGAGCTTTCTTCGCCGCTTCGATCACGTCGCTAACGGGCACTTTGCTTACGACGACGTCCACCTGAATTTTGGGCAGCAGGTTGACTTCGACCTGAACGCCTCGGTAGTACTCCGGCTTTCCCTTTTGAACTCCGCAGCCAAGAACGTGAGAGACGGTCATGCCGGTGACGCCGATCTCGGTCAGTTTCGCCTTTAACAGCTCGAAACGCGCTTCTTTGCACACAATCTCGACTTTCGTCATCTTCGGAACGCCCTCTTTGCGGAAGACCGGCTCCCGCATGACGGGGACCGCTTCGGCCACGGGCGCGTCTCCGACGACCGCGACGGGCGCGGCGTGCGCGCTCAACGAATCGTCGTCGATCGTATGAGGCTGCATCGAAAAGCCCGAATACGCCGTCGGAAGACCGAGTTCGGAAGGATCGAGCCCCGCGAGTTCCTCTTCCTTGCTCGCGCGCAGTCCGACCGTATGTTTGATCGTCAGGAAAACGATCGCGGCGACGATTCCCACGTAAAGAGCGACGGCAACGACGCCGATCGCCTGAATTTTGAGCAAATGGAGCCCGCCGCCGTAGAAGAGCCCCAGACCGACGCTCTCGTTCGTCGACAATAGCCCGACGAACAGCGTTCCGACCGCGCCGCAAACGCCGTGAACCGAAACGGCGCCGACCGGATCGTCGATTTTGAGAACCTTGTCGATAAATTCGACCGAGAAGACGACCAGAACGCCGCTGGTTAAGCCGATAACGGCGGCTCCAATCGGGCTGACCGCGTCGCAACCCGCGGTGATTCCGACCAGCCCCGCGAGCGCGGCGTTGTACGTCATCGAAACGTCGGGCTTGCCGTATCGGATCCAGGTCAAAACCAACGCGGCGCAACTCGCGAGCGCGGGCGAAAGATTCGTGTTGAAGAAAACGAGTCCGGCGGTTTCAGCAAGCTCGTCGCTGTCCATGCCGACGGTCGAGCAGCCGTTGAATCCAAACCACGCGAACCACAAGATGAAGACGCCCAGCGCCGCCAACGTCAGGTTGTGCCCAAGGATAGCGCGCGGCTTGCCCGACTTGTCGTATTTTCCGTATCTCGGCCCGATCACGCTCGCGCCGACGATCGCGCAGACGCCTCCGACCATATGAACGGCGGTCGAACCGGCGAAATCGTGAAAACCTTGTTCGGACAGCCAGCCGCCCCCCCAAATCCAGTGTCCGGTAACGGGATAGATCAACAGAGCGATGGCGAGCGAATAAAGAAGATACCCGCTGAATTTGGTTCGTTCGGCGACCGCGCCCGACACGATCGTCGCCGCCGTCGCGCAAAAGACCGTCTGAAAGATCACAAACGCCCACAGAGGAACGCCCGCGGGAAGAATCGCCGAATAATCGCCTCGAACGCACGGGTCAAACGTTCCGAAAAGCCCGGAACCCGCGCCAAACATCATGCCGAATCCAAAGAGCCAGTAGACCGGCGACCCCACGCTCAAATCCATCAGATTCTTCAAAAGAACGCTTCCCGCGTTTTTGGCGCGCGTGAACCCCGCTTCGCACGCCGCGAACCCCGCTTGCATAAAGAACACCATCGCGGCGCCCAAAAGAACCCATATCGTGTTTACGTCGCTATATAACGTCATTTTTCTATCCGTTCTGAGTCTGGATTTTATCGTCTGATTTTGTCGAACGGAACCGCCGCGCAAGCCGCGAACGGCGGTTTCGTCCCTGATAAAGAGGTCGTTAACGAACTCCGAAAAGCAGATCCCCGTAAGTCGGGAACGGCCAATACTTCTTCGCGACAAGCGTTTCCGCCTCGTCGCACACAATGCGAAGCTCGTTGGTCTTCGGAAGGAGTTCGTCGCGAATCTGCGCCGACTGCTCGACCGCGCCGTCGATTTGACGCGTCGTGACGAGCGTCTCTTCAAGCGCGTCGACGCGTCGCGAGATCTGGTCGGACAGGCTCGAAAGCTTTTTGACCAGTTCCGTTTCCATGGCGCAAGGCAAATCGGCGGCGAGCGCTTTCTTCTCCGCCGCCGTTCTGGCGACGCTCGACGCGTATTCCAGCACCGCGGGCGCGATCATCGTGCGCGCGATCTCGACCATGGCGTCCGCCTCGATAAGAACCGTCTTGCAGTAGGTTTCGAGCATAATTTCGCAACGCGAACGAAGTTCCGTTTCCGAAAAGACGCCCAGTCCGACAAGCATGTCGACGTTCTTCTTGTCGAGAAGGTGCGGCATGCAGTCGGGCGTGGTTCGGTAGTTGAACAAACCGCGCTTTTCCGTCGCTTCTTTAATCCAGGAATCGTCGTAACCGTTGCCGTTGAAAATAATTCGCTTGTGTTCGCGGATCGTGTCGCGAATGACGTCGTGAAGTTCCTTTTTGAAATCGTCCGCCTTTTCGAGCCGGTCGGCGTACTCTTTCAGCGAGCTGGCGACCGCGGCGTTGAGCATCATGTTCGGACACGCGATGCTGTTCGACGACCCGACCATGCGGAACTCGAACTTATTGCCGGTAAACGCGAAAGGAGAGGTTCTGTTGCGGTCGGTGGCGTCGCGCGGAAGCTTGGGAAGAACGTCGACGCCGAGCTTGAGCGTCGTCTTTTCGGCGCTCTTATAAGGCGTTTCCGTCTCGATCGCTTCCAGAACGGCCGTCAACTCGTCTCCAAGGAAGATCGAGACGACCGCGGGGGGAGCTTCGTTCGCGCCTAAACGCCAGTCGTTGCCGGCGGTGGCGACCGCCATGCGGAGCAGGTCCTGATACTCGTCGACCGCTTTAATTACCGCGCACAAGAAGAGCAGGAACTGCGCGTTTTCATAAGGCGTTTCGCCCGGCGAAAGAAGGTTGACGCCCTGATCGGTCGCGATCGACCAGTTGTTGTGCTTGCCGCTGCCGTTGACGCCCGCGAACGGCTTTTCGTGCAAAAGACAGACTAAACCGTGCCGCGCCGCGACTTTTTGCATAATCTCCATCGTCAGCTGGTTCTGATCGGTCGCCATATTCGCGGACGTGTAGATCGGCGCGAGCTCGTGTTGCGCGGGCGCGACTTCGTTGTGTTCGGTCTTCGCGAGAATTCCGAGCTTCCAAAGCTCGACGTTCAAATCTTCCATGAACGCCGCGACGCCGGGCTTAATCGCGCCGAAATAATGGTCTTCCATCTGCTGGCCCTTGGGCGGCTTGGAGCCGAAGAGCGTGCGCCCGGCGTAACGAAGATCGGGGCGCTTGTCGAACATTTCTTTCGTAACGAGGAAATACTCCTGTTCGGGCCCGACGTAGGAACGAACCGCTTTGGCCGTCGTGTTGCCAAACAGGCGCAAGATGCGAAGCGCCTGCTTATTGAGAGCCGCCATCGAACGCAGAAGCGGCGTTTTCTTATCGAGCGCTTCCGCGCCGTAAGAGCAGAAGGCGGTCGGAACGCAAAGAACTTTGTCTTTAATAAACGCGTAAGAAGTCGGGTCCCACGCCGTGTACCCGCGCGCTTCGAACGTCGCGCGAATCCCCCCGCTTGGGAAAGAAGAGGCGTCCGGCTCGCCCTGAATGAGCTCCTTGCCGGAGAATTCCATAATGACGCCCCCGTCGGGAGAAGGCGAGATAAAGCTGTCGTGCTTTTCGGCGGTAACGCCGGTAAGGGGCTGGAACCAGTGCGTGTAATGCGTGGCGCCATGCGCGACGGCCCAGTCTTTCATCGCGGCGGCGACGGCGTTCGCGACGCTCATGTCGAGAGGAACGTTTTCGTTCATCGTCTTTTGCAAAGAGTCGTAAACCTCGGAGGAAAGCGTCGCTCTCATCACGCGATCGTCAAAAACCATGCTTCCAAAGTAGTCGGATACCGTTTCCATTGTTCTCGTCGCTCCAAAAAAAAAGCGTCTTTAACGAAACGAAGCCGTACGCTCCGAGACGTTAAAGACGCCGTTGCCTTTAATAATCTCAATCCAAAACCACAAAAAAACGCCTTTGGACAATATAAGTTTTGCCCAAAGACGCCGTTGCCTTAACACGCTCAATTCTAATATTGCTTTATCGACTCGTCAAGCGCGTTTGTTAAATTTTTTTAAAAAAACTTGCCGCGCGTTTTTCATCGTCGCTACAAACGAAGAAATAAGGGAACTTACAGACGAGCAATGGTCAAAGAAAACGCGTCGCCGCGTCGAATGCGAGATCGACAGGGGGATGTTTCCACGACGGCGCGTCCGTTCTTGCGTATGTTCTATGAGAGAAAATTGCATATTGTTGCAAAAATCTACGATAGGAACGTTGACTTGCAGAGAAAAAGGCCCATAATAGAAGAGAAAATTGCATATTGTTGCAAAAATCTCTCCCAGGAGAACGCCATGGAAATCAAACGCGACTTTTATTTGAACAAACTTATCGCGAGAAAACGCAACGGCCTGATCAAAGTGATTACCGGGGTAAGACGTTGCGGGAAATCCTATTTGCTCAACAACGTCTTCTACCGTTCTCTTCTCGCCGACGGCGTCGCTCCCGACCATATTATCCGCTTCGCCTTCGATTCCGCGGACGATCTTCTGCTCGTCGGAGAAAACCCGATCAAACTTCAAAAAGAAAACAGAAAGGTCGATCCTGAAAAGTTTATCGCGTATATCCGCTCGAAAATCGCCGACGAAGGAACGTATTACCTTCTGCTTGACGAGGTTCAGGAGCTCGACGCTTTTGAAACGGTTCTAAACGGCTATCTGCGCCGCGACAATACGGACGTCTACGTTACCGGAAGCAACGCGAAGTTTTTGTCGAGCGACGTCGTTACGGAATTCGCGGGGCGCGGCGACGAAACGCGCCTTTACCCGCTAAGTTTTTCCGAGTTTATGACGGTATGGGACGGAGACAAATACGAAGGGCTCTCGCAATACATGCTGTACGGGGGAATCCCGCTTGTCGTGTTGCGTAAAGACGATCAGGACAAAGCGACGACGTTGCAAAGGCTGTTCGACGAAATCTACGTCAGAGATATTGTAAAACGCCACGACGTGCGGAAAAAAGAAGAACTTGAGGATTTATTGAACGTCCTTTCTTCTTCGGTCGGCTCCCTTACGAATCCGGAAAAACTCAAGAACACGTTCCGCAACGTAAAAAAATCGGCGATCACGTCGGGCACGATCAAACGATACCTCGACTACTTTGAAGATTCTTTCCTGTTGGAATCGGCGCGTCGATACGACGTCAAAGGAAGGGCGTATATCGACAGCCCGGTCAAATATTACTTTTCCGACCTCGGACTTCGCAACGCGCGAATCAATTTCCGCCAGTTTGAACAGAATCATATGATGGAAAACGCGATCTACAACGAATTGCGCATACGCGGCTACAACGTCGACGTCGGCGTGGTTCCCGTCGCGGAAAAAAACAAAAGCGGTTCCGTCTCCCGCCGTCGACTCGAAGTCGATTTCGTCTGCAACCTTGGCTCGAGCAGAATCTATATTCAATCCGCGTATTCGATCCCGGACGAAGAAAAGCGCGAACAGGAAATCAGGCCGTTCCGAAGAATCGGCGACTCGTTCAAAAAAATCGTCGTTACGCGCGACGCCGGAAAACCGCGATACGACGAAAACGGAATCCTGACGGTCAACGTCTACGATTTCCTTCTCGACAGTACGATCCTGGAAGCTTGACGAGACCAAATGACAAACGGGCGCGTCCGCGCGGACAGAAACAACCCGCTCCCGTTCATAAGAGCCGCAAGCGGTAGGCGGCGAAGTCCGCCGGACGCCGCAGGCAAACAGGGCGGCGCTCAAACGCAAGTACTCTCAAACAGCGCGACGCTCCGACGACAGACTCCAAGTTCGAACGACCAAACGAAACGTAGACAACCCCGCCTCCGTTAGTCGCCGCGCGTCGATAATCGAAAAGCGTCCCGCGCGAAGCGCGGATAGCCGTCGCGTGACCGCGACGGGAAATCTGCGCAAGCAAATTTCAAAAGGAGGATAAATCGAAATTTGACGAAGCGTCGCGCAACCCG
>JAFZNK010000278.1 GCA_017550965.1 Thermoguttaceae bacterium | reverse complement strand
GTTGATCGTATGCCAAAAGTATTGGACCGTAGTAGAAACTTGCTCGACCGTAGAAATCATCGTCTCCCGATTCATATCGTAGTTGTAGGGGGAACCTAATTCTAACAGAATCGCCTTCGCGCCACGTCCTCTCAATTTCAAAATAGCCTCCTGGCGACGTCGACTGATTTTGATCAGAATTGTTGACGAAGACTTCGGCTCCGCGAGCCCATTGCGGCACGCGTAGCAGTAATGAGATGGGTTTTTCATAGACGGGATCAAGCGGCTTCAAAGTGAGTTCGATTTCATCACTAAAAGGATAATTCGTTTTTTGAACAAGTTCAAAAGGCGAACCATCGAATTCGAAAGTAGCTCTCATTGAGCCGTAGTAGTTGACGAAGAGCGAGCTTTTGCCGTTTGCATTGACTCCTTGCATGATTCCCCAGTTAACGATTTCTCCAAATCCCCGCGGTCCATTAACACTGCAGCAGTTCAGTTCTGGTTGTCCAGGTCGCGATTGGAAATTGATCGTGTGAAAAGACGCCTCTCGTCGACCGTTCATGGGCGTATTGTAGGCGCACCATGATCCACTTGGATGAGTATAGGCGGCTATCCCGTTGTATAGAGACTTTTCGAGTTCGTCGGCGCAGGTTGAATCGCCCGATAAACGTAGCGCTTCAACAGAGAGCGCGGTCCAAGCGACAGTGCAACATGTTTCGATGGGGCCGTCTTTGTAGGGGGTTACTATCGCCTGTTCGGCGCAACTAAAGGAACCGTTGTTGTGGATTTCTCGTGTTCTAATACTGGAATAAAGATTGTTAAAAGCGACGAGATAGGAATCGTCGCCGGTAAGGCGTCGCATTTCTGCCAAGCCCATAATGGTGTGAAGAGATTCCCAACGCGGTCTAGGCGTCTTGAAAAAATCGCAACCCTCAAGACCAAGTCGGTAGAAATCGCCGCAGGATTCAAGGTCTTTTAAGAAGAGTAAAGCCGTCTGGAAGTACCTTTCTTCTCCTCCAAGTCGGTAGAGTCGCAACAGCGCCGCCAAGGCGGCAAGATTCATTTCATCAGACCCAACGTCCTTAGGATGTAAAGCGTCGTTCTGAAATTTAGCGCATATACAATCGGCGGCCCTGCGCGCTACGGTTAGCGCACGCTCGTCGCCAGTTCGCTGAAAACGTTCTTCGAGCCCTATGATAGCGTGGTAATGTCCCCACAGATCCCATCCAACCCTCAGCCGCTTATCAAAAGGGAACGGACCGAGATATCCGTCGTCGTCTTGAACGGCGACGAGAGCCTGGGTCAGCGCGTCCAAGGATTGCGCCTGTTCAGGAGAAGAATAAAGCTGGGCAAGTAACGTCGAGGCAAGCAAGTGTTTTCCAACAAATTCGCCAGCCCACGGCACGTAGTATGAATCTGAATCGGGTTTACGATCGCGTAGCTCAAAGACGGAAATCAAAGCGGGGTTAGCGCGTGGAGCTCGTAACGACCAATTATTGACGACGGCGTCTACATACCGACCAATAAAACCTCCAAGTTCTATTCGCAGATTCGGAATGGAAGATAGACTGTCTTTGGCGACGTCGCGTGTGGATTCAGCAAAGAGATGAGTCTCAAATGCGAGTATGAGGACGCATAGCGTTATCATTGGGCGTAGAGCAGTTTTTTTCACAGCAAATCTCCGGAGAGGTCTTATGGGTAATTAGGTCGAGCCGCTTGCGATATGGGTATTTTAGCGTGCCAGACTCTTTACAATACGCAAACCGACCTTTAATGTACTGATTATTTTCATATTTTCAAGCAAAACAGTCCTTTTAATCTTTGGCGTTTTATGTCTCGCGACGCCTTGAGCATTTGATTTTATCAATCGATATGTTACAATCTAACGGGCTGGCGTTGTGAAAATGAAGTTCAGACCGATTAACGATCAATTACGAGAGGCGCCGTCAAATGTTTTTTTCATCATCAAGTAAACCGGAACGCATGAGCAAATCCTTTTTTGTTGTTTTGACAGTTTTTCTGTTGACGACAACTTTATCGTCAGCTTTTTCTGTCGCACAAGACGCTTTTCAGAGGACCCCAGCCCGCGAAGGCTTTGTACAAATAGAACGTGCGCAAATAGTCGACGGATGCGAGAAATTGCCGTCTCATCCACGACTTTTGTTGACGGAACGAGCGTTGAGCGACGCGCGCGCAAACGTCGACTCTGACCCCTGTTGGCAACTTTACTGTGACGCGATCGTCAAACGTGCCGATCGTCAGTTGCCGTCTAAGCCTGTTGAAAGGATTATGGAAGGAAGAAGGCTCTTGGGCGTTTCACGCGAAGCCTTAGGTAGAATTTTCAGATGGTCCTTCTTGTATCAGTACTCGAAAGATCCCCTGT
>JAFZNK010000277.1 GCA_017550965.1 Thermoguttaceae bacterium | reverse complement strand
TCTCCGCGCGCTTCGACGTGCCACGTGAGCAAATCGTACATGGAGAAAGTCGGCGGCTGCGTCAGCCATTTGATCGTCGCTTGGAGCGCCTCGTAGTTCCCTAAAAAGGGCGACAGTTCGCCGACGTCGGCGTCGCACGTATAACGCAGTCTTTTCTTGAGATCGACGACCCCGATCACCGGGACGTCGCGCTTCGTTGCGACGTCCCTCGCGTCGACCGTCAATCGTGGCGCCCAGTCGGGGTTCGATTCACGACGGTCGCGGCTTTCGAACCCAAACGACGTCTTCATGGCCGAAAACGAGTTCGCGCCGCGTCTGGCCAAATCGACGACCAGATATTCAAAACGCTTGCGCGCCTTGGGCATATCGACGTCGACAAACTCGACGTTATACCCGCGTCGTCCGCGAACTTTCTCGCTAAAACGCGCGAACGTTCGGGGAGAACGGCCGGGCGTTCCGTCCAGGTAGACGTTGCCTCGCGGCCCGACGAAGGACGCTCTCATATCGACGCCGTCCCTTCCGGATTCGTTGAACCAATCGACGTAAAAGCGCGAGACCCCTTCGCCGGCCTCTGCAAGACGCGTCGGAGCGCCCTGAAGATTCAACTTCCCGACCTGCCCCCTCGTCAACGGAATCGGCAGGAGCTTCAGCCCTGTGTCGATCGCGCACCTGCCCAACGGGCTCCAGTCCTTAAAACGCCCCTTCAACACGGAAATAATCCTCTCGACGCATAAACGGCCCGTCTCTTCGTCAAGTTCAAGAGACTCGGGGATCTTCGTCTTAACGCCGCGAAAACCCGCGATTTTACCGCGCATTGTTTCAAACAAAACGAGGTCGATAAAATACAACAGCTTAATGCACTGATCTGTCGGAAGGACGGAAAAAGCCTCGTCTTTGTTCGAAAAAAAACGAGCGCCCCCCAAGTCGAATAAATTACGTCCCATGCGCATGATAATAACTCTCGCTTGTCTTTTGTTATATGTCGTGTCTAAACTTGTCCTGCGAACGGCGGAGGCGCGATAACGCGCCAACCGCCGTTCGCTAAGCCCGTTTCCCCAGGCTTCCCATTTCCCGCGTCGCCTCTTTTACGTCCGGCGCCCGTTTTATCAAAAGTTGTTCATTAACGCTAAGTCGCGTATCTTCCCCATCTTGTCATTGTCTCCGATCCGCGTCTTGTCGGACCGGACTCCCGCCCGCCGCCCAAGAGTCGTCCGCCCCCTTTCGGACGCCCTTTCGTTTCCCCTTTCCCCGCCGGAGCGCCGCCGGTCGACGAGGCAAAGCCTCGTCGATCGGTCCCCTCGACGCCCGGCGCTTCCCTACCCGCCAGCCCTGAGAAACGCCGCGTTTCCCCAAACGACGTTTCCCCGTTCTCGCCGACCCTTCCCCGCCGGCCTCTTGTTCTAACCCCTTCAATCTAAACGGTTTTTACCGACATTAAGCTCCCGCGCCTTATCTTGAAAAAAGACGAAGGCGTAGAGGCGCTCATGAGAGCGTAGAAGGAACCGTTGAAAATACGCGCGTTTAGCGGTTTTGCGCGCAAGTCGGACGAAAAGCGAGGAACGCCAAACGAACGACAAACCCGCAACCAAATCCGAGTCCTCTCAGGCAAGCGATGTAACGCTTCTTAATGCCCGAAAGACTATGAGAACAATAAAAATATGAAACCTTAGCCGAAAGAGACTGCCCCCGAACGCAGGATGCATAAAATCAAAAACTCAAAATCGTTTCTCTCTTTCTCTACCCGTGATTCTACTCCTCAATTTCATAATATCAATAGTCGAAATATCAATTTAATCGAAAAAGTTGAAAATAATTTAAAATCGTTTTGGAGCCCTGCGTTCGAACGAAAAAAACGCCAAAAACGCCTGGAAAAAAAGACGCGCCAGAGTCGGAAAAATCCGAGGTTCCGTCTATAAAACCGCCAAAAGAAAAAATAAAAAACCTATTTTCCTATTGACATAATAGGGATTTGGTTTATATTACTTTTACGCATTGAAAAAAACCGTTTTTGAAAAACAAAACGACGCGAAATAATTTACCTTGGAAAACCAATTGAGATAACATAAGCAAAGGCAATAAAATGAGCGAATATCGATTTGAAACGTTGCAACTTCACGTTGGACAGGAACAGCCCGATCCGGCGACCGATTCCCGCGCGGTTCCCATTTATCAGACGACGTCGTACGTCTTTAAAAATTCGGCCCACGCCGCCGCGCGATTCTCGCTGGCGGACGCGGGCAATATTTACGGTCGTCTGACCAATTCCACGCAGGACGTTTTGGAAAAACGCGTCGCCGCGCTCGAGGGGGGCGTCGCGGCGCTGGCGGTCGCAAGCGGGGCCGCCGCAATATCTTACACTATCGGCGCGCTGGCGAAGTCGGGGGAACATATCGTCGCTCAGCGCACGATTTACGGCGGCACGCACAACTTATTCGCGCATACGCTTCCTTTGTACGGAATCTCGACGACTTTTGTCGACGCGCATAATCTCGAAGAACTCGAAGGCGCGATTCAGCCCAACACCAAAGCGATCTACCTGGAAACGCTCGGGAATCCCAACTCGGACGTCCCCGATATCGAAGCGATCGCCGCGATCGCGCATAAACACGGCTTGCCGCTGGTCGTCGACAACACGTTCGGCACGCCCTATTTAATTCGTCCAATCGAGCACGGAGCGGATATCGTCGTTCATTCGGCGACGAAATTCCTGGGCGGACACGGCACGACGCTCGGCGGAATCGTCGTCGACTCCGGAAAATTCGACTGGGCCGGAAGCGGAAAATACGCGCCTATCGCCGAGCCTAACCCGAGCTATCACGGCGTTTCGTTCGTCGCGGCGGCGGGCCCTGCGGCGTTCGCGGTCTATCTTCGCGCGATCCTTTTAAGAGACGTCGGCGCGGCGATCTCCCCGTTCAACGCGTTCCTGTTGCTTCAGGGAATAGAAACGCTCTCGCTGCGCGTCGAACGCCATATTGAAAACGCGCTGAAAGTCGTCGACTATTTGAGCAAACATCCGCTGGTCGAAAAAGTCAATCACCCGGCCCTGCCCGACCATCCGGACCACAAGACGTATCAAAAATACTTCCCCAACGGGGGCGGCTCGATCTTTACGTTCGACGTCAAAGGCGGCCAAAAAGAAGCGCACGCGTTCATCGACGCGCTGACGCTCTTCTCGCTCCTCGCCAACGTCGCGGACGTCAAGAGTCTTGTCATTCATCCCGCGACGACCACGCATTCGCAACTTGACGCCGACGTCCTCGCGGAACAGGGAATCAAGCCGAACACGATCCGCCTCTCGATCGGAACCGAACATATCGACGATATTATCGCCGACCTCGACCGAGGCTTCGCCGCGATTAAATAGTCGCCGGTCCGACGGCGCACTCCCGGTTCGCGGCTCTTATAACGCGCGACGCGCCGCCAACCGCAACGCGTTCCCGCGCGAAGCGCGCAAAGCCGCCGTTTCGAAACGGCGGCCAATCGGCTCGTAAGAGCCGAGAAAACCGTTGATTAAAGTCAACGCGTCGCCCCGTTTGCCTGCAGCGTCCGGCGGACTTCGCCGCCTACCGCTTGCGGCTCTTATAACGCGCGACGCGACGCCGACAAAAACGCGTCCCGCCGCAGGCGGATAGTCGGCGACTGGAGTCGCCGCTCGGCTCGAAAGAGCCGAGGCCGACCAACACAACGCAAAAATTCAACAACAACGCCAAAACCGCCGCAAGCCGGAGCGCGAGAAACACGCTTAATCGACGTCCAGGGACAGAAACCCGTCGTAGAAACCTTCCGGATACTGAAACTTCTTATCGGCGCCGTTGAACGTAACCACGACGATACCGCGATCTATTCCTTTAACGCGCCCAACGCCGTAACCTTTATGCTTAACTAACGTTCCTGCCTTCACTTTTGAAACGTCCGTTTTGGTCTTCGGCTTCTGTTTCCGCTCCTCATCGGCGGGCGGCGGAACATACGACGGCCTATATGTGCTCGTGACGATCTTTGAAGGCTGAACGATCGGAGGTCGTTTCGACGTTTTCTGCTTCGCGACTTTTGACGTCCCTTCGTCGACTGCGGTTTTGTCAGGAACCATTGACTCGGCAAACTGTCCCGCCATTGCTTCGTAATCGGCGCGGGAAATAACGGTGTTGAACAAACCGACGCTTTCGCCCGTGTGTTTATCGATCCCGGTGTAAACCAGACTCGCGTCTTCATATCGCTTGAACTTATATACCGCGTCGTTCATAAGCGCTTCGTTGAACACGTTTAAAGAAACCAGAAGTTCAAAATCTTTGACGTTTAAGCCGGTAACTTTCTTGAACAATTCAGGCTCCAGTTGCGTGATCACGTCCTTCAAACTGTATTCGCGATAGTCGGTCAGATACATGAAGATAGGAACGCGCGTCGCAAATTTAATGAGTTTCTCTTGTATCTCTTTCCTTTTTGATTTGTATTCTTTCTCGTCTTCGGTGAGTTCTTTCTTCTTCCTTGGAGTCAATTTATCGCCGTCCTTCTTGGCCTTTTTCACCGCTTCGGACTTATTGATAATCGTCTCAATATCGGCGTAGAGACTGCGAAATCCTTCGATGCGCATGAGCGCGTCCATCGCTTCTTTATTGGCCATCAGACGCGCGAGCGTGTCGTTGTCGACGTTCACCAACAACGCCGATTCCCAACGCTTCGCCAGAAGCGTTGCGGACGTGCCCGCCATTGCGATATCCAATATCTCGGCGGCGTTCACCTGCCGCATGGCGCTGCCGTCGTAAGCGAGCACCGGTAAGAATCTAACGAAATCGCCGACTTTCTTCTCGGGATTATGTTCGGCCACGTTCAAACGGCAGCTATAATCGGAAATCTGGCGGAGCGCGCGATCAAGCGCAAAGTCGAACACATAGCATTCCTTTTTGACGATCTCCGACTGTCCGTCGTCGTTAACGATTTCCCACGGAGATTGAACGCGAAACGCCGCCTGAAAGTAGGTCTCCGGCGACGTTAAATTGCGAAGCATAAATATGCCCGTCCAGGGTTTAATGGTAACGCCCGTCGTCAACTTGCCGCAAGAGAGCGTAATCGTTTTAGATTTCAACGGATCGTCCATTGAATCGCGAACGGGCGCCAACGCGGCGACGCCGACGCCCGCTTGCGTTCCGGCGCAAACGTTGATTTTATAATCGTGATAAAACGTGTTCTGCTTCTGCGCCAACAGGTTCGCCATCGCATGGCACGACGCAACGTTTGGCATGAACCAGAGCGTATGAGACAACACGTTCAAAAGACGCGTGTCAGAGAAAGGCATCGGCGGTTTCTGCGCGCCGAGTTTCAATTCGTCGACGCTTGTCTCAAGATAGGAGCCGCGAATAAGATCCAGCCATTTCTGAACGTAATCTTCATATTTGAAACGAGCGTCTTTTCCTTCCCCTGTCGCCGAGAAAAACACGTTGAGATCGAACTCGTCAAATTCGCCTTGTTTGGCGATCCTTTGAATCGATTCCGGAATCTTGTACGTCAGCATTACCATACGCGGCAACGCGGCGTAAGGATTGACGTCTCCTGCTTTAGCCTCATATTGGGGAAATTGCGAAAGCTGAGGCCACTCTTCTTTGCAACGTTGTTCGTCGGAATACGTCCAGTTGTAAATCTGTTCCTCGATGAACTCGCCGGAATTCAACGCGCGAAACGGCGTCCCCGACAGGTAAAGATAATACTGCGACGTAATAGGAAGCCACGTCTCGTCGTAAGCGTTGCCCGGATCGTATTTGGACATGTCGTCCTCATAAGAGTCCTCGTCCATTTCGAACAACTTTTTGGCATTGTCTTTCCACGCGCCGAAATGGTATTCGTCGAAAACGACAAGATCCCAATTTGTCGTGTGAACCCATTCGTTATTTGCTTTGATTCCCCCGGTTTCCTTGTTGACGCCAAGGAAGTCCTGAAAAGAACCGAAGCAAACGATCGGCCTCTCCTTTTTTGCCATCTGATATTGCCAATCGGTCGTCGGACCGCCCGGCTGCGTCGGACGCGCGATAAACTGCCAACCTTCAAAGTCAACGTGCGTCAACAAGTCTTCGCGCCACGCCGATTGAACGGCGGGCTTAAAGGTCAAAATCAACACGCGCTTGAGCCCCATTTTTTTTGCGAGCTGATAGGCGGCGAACGTCTTTCCAAAACGCATCTTGGCGTTCCACAGGAACTTTGGAGATCGACCGCTTCCCTCTTTATAGACGGACTCAAAATAAGCGGCCGTCGCCTCGACGGCGCGTTTCTGCTCGAGTCGCATTTCGAACGTCCGCGTTCTGTTCTCCGCGTTTTCCGCGCCTGTCTCTACGGCGACAACAGCGGCTTTTACGTCGTCTAACGTGCAGTAAAACCATTCGTTACGATATTTTCCGTCTTTTAATTGACGTTTTCCTTTCTTCTTCAAAACGGTGTGCACGTCGTGATCGGTAAAGCAACTGCCGTCCTTTCTCATGGCGGGCCAGGAGCCGAGAATTCTATAGCGAATTCCGGAAGTGTGTAATTGCTCCTCGACGCGTGTCTTCACGTCGCGTACGGTATAGCCGACTTTAATAAACCCCTCGTGCGATTTCACGTCGATAAATTCATAGGCGTATATCGAAGGATTGGCCTCTGACCGTTGAGGAAAGAATTCTGCGGCTAACGTCATTCGTCGCCTCCATTCATCGGTTTGATACTATCTTCAATAAAATGAATCTCTTCCTTTGTTAAACCATATTTTTCGTACAATGCGGCATCTGTCCAACTACGACAAAAGTCCTGCTCAGGAACAAATAAAAAACTATCTTTGGTAATATGAATTGAGGTAAGAGCTTGCAATAACAAGAATCTGAAAAACTTCGTACTTACATATGATTCCATATTGCGAGCTTTAAACTTTTCTTCAAATACGTTAAGTACCAAATACGTTTCAGTGCATACTTCATTTGGTTTAAGAGTTTGCAATGATGAAATAACCTGATATGTTCCATCAGATGAAGGTTTGTTACCACCTGACATTGCATATGTAATAATGACTTTATATTTTTCTAGAATACCATCCCTATCTATAACCTTTTTCCTAGAATAATAACCTTTATTCTTACTCGAAAGCAATACAATATCAGAAGGTAGACATTTCTTTTCAGTTCCACGCTCGAAGCTTCTTACTGAAAAATAGCTGTAGGGCTTTACAACCTGTGACATAACACGTTCATTAAAACTTAAAACCTTTCTAATGATCCTTACTGCGACATTATCTCTGACTAAAATATCAAATTCATCAAGGGAACGTTTTTCCGTGTCCACGCAAGGATCTTGTCCAGTGCCCGATGCGTTCACAATCTCACAATTCCCAATATAATCTCTTTCCCACAAAAAATAACAAATGCCTCCTGCAATGTTAACTCCAGGAAAACAATCAGCAGAATTCTTGTAATCAACTAGATGCGATATGTGTTTATCAGTTAACATTGCATTTCGAAATTCGTTCATGCCTTGTCCCTTACCATTTGTATACCATCTAGCTGGAATAATCATATTCAAAAACCTTGGTCTCAACTTCTTTGCTTGTTCTACAAATAAGTGATAGATTGATTTCGCACTCGCAGCCTGTCCGCCATCACTCAAATGATAAGGCGGATTGCCAATGATCACGTCAAACTTCATTTTAAAAATCCCGTCGGGTTTAAGCGTATGAATCCATTCGTAAGCGTGCGTTTCCAAATCGTCGGCGCGATCATATTCCTGTTGAGAAGCCCCGCAATATTCGCATTTCCCGTTCTGCCAGCGGTGTTTGGTAATCTTAAATCGCACATTCCCGTCGATGGAGTCAAAGTTCGCGACGGAAAACCTGCCGTTGGCGCTCTTGGAACAGTACAGACTCCGCCTCGTCAGGTGCGCCGTTAGTTCAGTGATGGCAATTCCATATAGTTGCTCTTTGAAAATGTGATTTGCTCTCTCCTGCAGATCGGGGTAAAGCGGTTCCAACCCTTTCAGAAGCCGTTTCGCAATTTCCCGAAGGAAAACGCCGCTTTTACAGCCGGGATCAAGAAATTTTGCGTTGGGATCGCTGAATAACTCTTGCGGCAAAAGATCCAGCATGGCGTTGGCGACGTCGGGGGGCGTAAACACTTCGTCGCTGGACAGATTCGCCAGACAGGACAGCACGTCCGGGTTGTAGATTGTGTTGAAAAGATTACTCGCCATGACTCTGTATTCTCCTGTAATCGGCGACGTAAGACATTAAGAACTCTCCCTCGTCGCTTGGTTCTTCTTCTGTCAAATCAAAGAGATTACGTTGGTCGTTGGTTTTCGGATCGCGCGGTTTTTCTTTCGCCGTCGGTTCATATTCGCCGGCGAGTAATTTGTCGAAACGATAGTCTTTTCGCTGAAGATTAGCGCCCGTTATGAAAGACCACTCGGAGAATACAATAGGCTCGTCGGTATCCTTGCCGTTTTCATCCACGACTTTTAACGTTAGCGCGTTGCCACAAACAATGTTCCTGTCGAGAATAAACTTGATCGCCTCGCGGCATCTTTCGTCGACTTCATTTTGACAAACTGCCTCGTACTCCGTGTTCCAGATTTCATAGAGTCGTTTTTGACAAGCAATAACGTTGTCATTCAGCAAATCGACGCCGTAAATACTCGCCACTGCGATAACAGATTGTTTCTCAAACTCCGACGGAACTGGTTTCTTCCTTCTCGGAGGAGTCGCGCGTTTCTTGGCTGCGGTCAACTTACGTCGAAGTATCTCCTCGAGAAAGTTGCCTTCGCCACAGGCGGGCTCTAAAAAACGACTGTCCACCCGTTCCGTCTCTTGTTTCACCAGATCCAGCATGGCGTTAACTTCTCGCTCAGCCGTAAAGACTTCGCCATGATCAGCCACGCGCTCTCTGGACTTAATCTGATCAGACATTGATCTTTTGTTATTCCGATTTTTTTCCGACTGTTTATCAAGAAAGGCGCGCCAAAAGGTATAGATTTTGGCCACGTGGAAAATGTCGATTTTTTAAAGAAAAAGATCCTTTTTAAGCCACAAAAAGGATGCTCTTCTTGCCAAAAAGCCCCTGTAATGTAGAATTAGAACAATAAGAGAGGTTAGGTTGCGATTGGCCAAAAGGTATAATATTTGGCGTTTTTCATTTTTATTTCAGGGGGACTTTTTGGTTTTTGGTTTCGCTGAGAGAGCAGCGTAGAAGGACGCGATTTTTCGCGTCGATTGGGAGAGACTTGTCGCGGGGCGGCGCCGTAATCTCCGGTTTAACCGGACGTTACGTCCGACTGGGCGCTCTTCGAGCGCGGGCGCGGGCTTTTGCGTCGGGAGCGGCGGGAATCGACGCGGCGCGACAGTTTTGGGGGCGCTTTTTGCGTTGCGACGTCGTTGTTCAATGGAGTTGTCAATAAATGTGCAGTCAAAAAAAACTAAAATTCTGAACATTGTTTTTCAGTCGCATTTTTCGTAGTTGAGCGTAGCGAAACGGAGAAAAATACGACTGAAACGTTATTCAAACGGTCAGTCTCGCTGT
>JAFZNK010000036.1 GCA_017550965.1 Thermoguttaceae bacterium | reverse complement strand
GCGACGGGGGCGGTCTCTATAACGAATGGCGAGACGGATTTTCAAGCGCGCTTTCGCTCACGAACTGCACGGTTGCGGGCAACGTCGCGCAGGGTCGCGGCGGCGGCATAGCGTCCCCCTTTTCGAACGCGGCGCTCTTTATTTACGAAACGATCGTCTCGCAAAACTACGCGGGCGACGTCGACTCGAATCTGTCCGGTGAATCGTCGGCGTTTTATGGTTCATACGCGGACGGCTCGCCCGGTTTTCTCGTTCCGCCAATTTTCGACTACCAACAGGGCAAGCTCCTCAATCTCGACAAACTAAATCTGCGCCTGGGTCGCAACAGCGTCGTTATCGATACGGGAAGCTCCAGCGACGCTTCAAGCGAGCGGGACTTGGACGGCGAACCGCGCGTCTACGGCGCCAAGGTCGATCCTGGCGCGTACGAATATCGCGGCGATTCGGCGGACGCGCCCAGCTCGCCTCTAGTCGTTACGACGTTGCGGGACGTCTTCGACCTAAACGATTCACAAGTCTCCCTACGCGAAGCGCTCTTCTTCGCGCAGGACGAAAACGCGACGATTACCTTTGCGCCCGGCGTGGAAGGAACCGCGCAACTGAATTCGCAACTTGTAATTAGCGCTAATGTTACAATCGACGGCGATTCGCGCGTTACGCTCGACGCGCAGTCTGCTTCTCGCGTCGCGCTCGTCGAGGCGCCGACCAGGTTCGTCAATATTGCGCTGGTCAACGGCTCGACCTCCGGAAACGGCGGACTCGTCTACGCGCGCGCCGACGTAGAATTCAACGCCGTTACGGCAAGTTCGGGACACAGCGACGGACGCGGTGGAAACGTCTATGCGCTCGGGTCCTTAATCGCGAATAATTCTTCATTTACAAAGGCAACGGGCGGCGCGGCAATCTATGCGTCCCGGAATCTCGCGCTTGATAATTCGCAAGTCGTTGAGAACGAAAACGCCGGGATTCACGCGCGCGGAAATTCGGCAATAGTGGGCGCGTCGATAAAGGAGAACGGCGGCGTTGGCGTCCGAAACGAAGGAGGCGTCATGACGCTCGTCGACGTCGCTATTAGCGGATCTGGAAGTTCAGGTCTCGTAAATCTCGGCGAAGCGACGCTCACAAGCTGTACGATTAACGCGAACGACGACTCGGGCGTTGTGAACGGCGCGGACGAATCAAATTCGTTTTCCGTCTTAAAGATTTACGGTTCAATAATTAGACGCAATATCTCACAAGAGAACGGGGGCGCGCTGCTCAATCTCGGCGGCGCGGCGGAACTGTATAACGTCGACCTATCCGGCAATATTGCGACGCGAGGGGCGGGCGTCTACAACGCCTTCCGCTCGGGCGGGTACAATTCGGCGACGCTCGTGAACTGCACGGTCGCGGGGAATTCGGCGACGGCGGAAGGAGGCGGTCTCTACGCCGACGCGACCGAATTCTCCATTACGTTGCATAACTCGATCGTCGCGAAGAACTACGCGAAATCTGGGGTCGCCAATCTAAGCGGCGGAACCGTCGACGCTAGAAACAGCTTAACGTCGGGAACGCCTAGTTTCCAACAGGATCCCGTCTTCAACGGCCAAGGCGCGCTAACCAATCCTACGACGTACAATCTTGCGCTAACTCGCGCGAGCGTCTGCGTCGACGCCGGCGACAACGCGTTCGTCAAAGGTCACGTCGACGCGGCGGGCGCGCAACGAATCTCTAATATTATCGTCGATTTAGGAGCGTACGAATACTATCCGGAACATTCGACGATTGTAACGACGCTCGACGACTCCTTCGATCTCAACGACGGGGAACTGTCGCTTAGGGAAGCGCTCTATCTCGCTCAAGACGGGGACGTTATTAGCTTTCTCGACTCGCTGAGCGGCGATCTCGCGCTAACGACGCCTCTCGTCAATAGCGGCAAGACAACGATTTTCGGCAGTCCGGACGTCGTCGTCAACGGACGTTATGAAACGCAACTTATTCAGAATTCAGGCGATCTTACGCTCCTCAATCTAACGCTCGCCAACGGTAAAACAAGCGACTTTGGCGGCGCAATTTCAAATACGGGAACGCTTGTCCTCGAGAATACGGTCGTTCGCAATAGCGAGTCCCCGCTCGGCGGCGCGATCTATAACGGCGCCGACGCGTCGCTCACGGTAAAGAACTCGCGACTCGTCGCTAATTACGCCGACGAGCACGGCGGCGCCGTTTACAATGCGGGGATCTTTAGACTCGTCGATTCATTCGTTACGGACAATCGCGCTAACGAATCAGGCGGGGCGCTCTATAACGCGGGCACGACGACGGTCGTTAATTCTCAAATAACGAACAACTTAGCGACGAATCAAGGCGGCGCGGTTTACGACGCGGGCTATTTCTACGCGACGAACGCGACGATAGCGGCGAACGAAGCGGCGCAAGGCGGCGGAGTCTACGCGGCGTCGGGCTCGCTCCGATTCTACAATACGATTCTTGCGACGAATATCGCGACCAGCGACGCAGACTTTATTAAAGTCGACGCGTCGGTCTCCGCGTCGTGTTCGGTCAGCGGCTACGCGTTCGCCAGCGGTTCAAAGAACGTCCTTTATACGAATACGGCGCCATTGTTCGTCGACGGAGTCGCTCGCAACTATCGTCTTGCCGAAGATTCCGTCGCCGTCGACCTCGGCTCCGACATGCTGGCGCTTCAGACGGGATTAGCGCAATATTCCACCGATCTAACCGGCGAACGACGCATACTCGGCCGATCGATCGACGCGGGCGCTTACGAACTCGCCGTTCAACGAGACGACGTCCTTTATGCGACGATCGATTCGAGCTTTACGCTTGAAACCGAAGCGACGACCGGGCAACGCGTCTTCTGGGATCTTTCAGGAACGGGCGACGGCGAATACT
>JAFZNK010000035.1 GCA_017550965.1 Thermoguttaceae bacterium | reverse complement strand
GTACTATAGAAAATAGAATGTTAGGGCGTTCTTTTTGTTTGTTTCAATTTGCAAGAATTGCCAGAAATAAAAAGAAATTAATATTTACATTAAAAAGGACTTGCCAAAATGAAAACTTACACCTTCACCACCTCGAACGACTTCCGACGCATTCAATTGATCGAAGAACAACTCAAGGCCAACACTGGAACGATTATCGTTACGTTTGCCGCGTATGATCGACGCGACGCGTTCAAGCATTCAAAGAACTATCAAGGCGTTTACACCATGAGATTTAACGACGATTCGATTCTTCTTTTCGACGTTATGCGTTCAACGCTTCGACAAGACGTCTGGAACGCCTTGTTAAACAATAAAAACGTCTTGGTTGACGTTGTTTCTCTCTGATCGTTTCCCCGTTTCCGTTTCTCTTCGCCCCTTAATTAATAAGGGGCTAGATTAAAAAGGACTTTAAACAATGACTTACAAGCAAAAGAATCAAAAAGAACGTATCGACCTTTACGAAACTTGTACTAATCAAATTCTTGAACAGATCGACCAAGGATTCATTCCTTGGGTCAAGCCTTGGGCGCTCTATGGCGGCGCCGTTTCTCACGTTACGGGTAAAAGCTACTCGTTACTTAATCAAATGCTCCTTGGCGGTCTTGGCGGCGAATTCGCAACCTTTAAACAAATTCAAAAAGAGGGCGGCAAGGTTAAAAAAGGCGCTAAGTCAAGAAGAATCGTTTTCTGGCGAATGATCATAAAGCAAAACGCAAAAGAAGAAGATAATAACGATTCTTTACCGCTCTTGCGCATTAGCGAAGAAGACGGAAAGAAACTCGTTCTTATTCCAGTTCTTGCCTATTACAACGTTTTCAATATTGAAGACGCGGAAGGAATAACGCGTAAATATGACGCGGCAAAACTTCCCGATGAAGTCGAAAGCGACGATAAAGCTGAAGCAATTATTGCGGCGTATATCCAACGCGCCAACCTTCGTTTATATCGCGACGATATGTCTGATCGCGCCTTCTACCGTCCAAGCGCCGACACAGTAACAACGCCCAACCGGCGCCAATATCAAGAACGCGGCGAATACTATTCTACGCTCTTTCATGAACTCGTTCACAGTACCGGACACAAAAGCCGCCTAGATCGTAAATTTAACAGCGGTCGTAAAGGTGATCAAGATTATGCGCGTGAAGAACTTGTCGCCGAAATCGGCGCGTTTTTCCTTTGCGCGTATTGCGGAATTAATACAGAGTCAACCGTCAAGAACTCTGTCGCTTATCTTCAATCTTGGCGCCGACATTTAGAGAACGACAAGAAGCTTATCGTCGTTGCGGCGTCCAGAGCGCAAAAAGCCGTTGAATTCATCTTGAATAAAAAACTGGAAGACGAAACGAACGAAGAGAACGCCGAAAGCGTTTGATCGTTCCCTTTCCGGATTAGTTCACGCCGCGTCGATTCTTCGGCGCGGCTCTTTCTCATAGACAAAGGAGCTTGACACAATGAAAACGATCGACAAAGAACGCAAGGAAACGATCAAACAAAACGCGCTAGTTCTTAACTTCAGGGATTATCTCATAGAAGAATCGAAAGACGCTCAAGAAGGGAGTTGTCTTTTTTTGTTCGTCGACAAGATTCTTTTGATTTTCGCAAAGAAAAAATACGAACGTTTCCAGAACTCGATTAGATCAAACCTGCAGACTTATTGCAACGCTTGCGCGTTAGCCGACAAGCGACGAAAAGAACTGAAGGCGCAAATGAACAAAGGCGCCTTGACTCTTGACGGCTTTTTTAAAGACCAAGAACTAAACCTTTACACTTGCGCCGAAACTGGGGCGCGTGATTACTTAATAGACGACCTCGATATTCAAGACGAATTATCGAAAGACGTTTTTATTTATATCCTTTGCGAATTCTATCGCGAAAGAATCAAAGAGCGTTGATCGATTCGCCGCCAATGCTGGAACCTTTCAAACGTTCCCGATTCGTCGGGAACGTTCTTCTATACCCAAAACAAAAACAAGGAACTAGAACAAATGGAAAACGAAAAGACCTTGACCGGAAACGGCGCGATTCTTGACTTCTCGAGCCTCAATAATTCCCCGTTGAACGAAGACGAAAAAAGAAGACTAAACCCTTATTTATCGCCGTTAAGTTGGGCGCCGCATGAAATCGAAAGAATGCTCGATAAAGAATACGGGTATCTTTTTGAGCTTTACAGGGAGCCAATTATTCAAAGAGCGATTCTAATCGTCGCGGAATCGGTAGATTCAAAACGGCTTTATCCTAGCCAATATAAAGACGCGCGAGAGTGGTTGGAGCTTTGCGGTTTCGTCGTTAAATTCGTCGACTTGTTTAACGTCTACCGTGAAGAACGGGAAAGGGGCGGAAAGACGGAAGGTATTGACTTATACCCTTACAAATGGACGGAACAGATCGTTTTTCTCGAGAGTCATTTTGAACGCGTCGACGCTTACTTCCAACGATTCTTGAAGCAATATCCCCAAGAAGACCTCGAAGCGCTAACCAGAGAACGAAACACTTTTGAATACGACATGAAGCGATACAGAACAATCATTGACAATAAGAAACGAAGTTGCGCAAGGAAACGGGGAGGCTCTGCAATGACTCTCGACGTCGACTTGTTAAACGGATTCGTCAAAAAGCTAATTGCCAAGGAAGTTATTAATTATTATCTGGAAGACAAGACCAGACGGC
>JAFZNK010000276.1 GCA_017550965.1 Thermoguttaceae bacterium | reverse complement strand
CGTAGGGGAACCTGCGGCTGGATCACCTCCTTTCTAAGGATATTAGAAACTCAGCGTAAGCTGTTCTAAAAGGTCGATTCAAATCATGCTGTGTGATTGAACTTTACTTTGATATATTGAAAAAGCCGTTGATCGAAAGATCAACGGCTTTTTGCGTTTCTTGACGGCGTGTTGCGGAACATTTATTGACTACTTTGGCAATTCGCCTATAATTCCTGTGTGCGCGCCTTTTACGGCGTTTTCTTGACGCTCGACCTTAATGTTGCGTCCTTATGGATAGAAAAGAACGAGAACTGCAAGCGGCAAAGATATTAGAACGCGCGGCCTATGCGTTGGTCGGCGCGTTGTTTGTTATTTTTGCCATTATTCTGACGGTGAGCGTGTGTTCTCGAAACGGCGCGTCTCGGGCGACTGCGGACGTTGCCGACGATCCTCCTCGTCCTCCAATTGTCCAGGAACCGAAATCGACCGACGTTCCAAAGGACTCCGATCATTCTCTTGACGACGCCTACGACGACTTCTATTCTTTTGACGAGAATCCCGACGACGAAGAGGGCTTCGAAGAAACTTACGAAGAATACGAGGAAGATTACGATCAATACGACGTCGACGATTTCTACGACGAAGACGACGTCGCCGCCGGGGATTCTGACGAGGAACCGGACGACAATTATTGGGAAGAGTACGTCGACGAAAACGATAGCGACGCTTCGTCGACAATTATCGTTCCCAAAGATTTTAAAACGCTTGCCGAAGCGTTGGATTTTGTGGGCGAAAGAGGAACGATTCTTTTACTTAAATCCCAAAAACCATACGAACTTGGACAAAGCCGTTTTTTGCAGGATCGCAGCGGTTGCCTTGTTCAGAATTCGATCACAATTCGGGGCGAAACGGACGATCCAGCCGACGTCGTCGTTGTTATCGCCCAGGATCAGAGTTTAATAATTGAAAACTCGGAAGAAAAGCCGGTCGTGCTGGAGAATCTTTCCGTTCGAAGCGAAATAAAAAGAAAATCGAACGGCGAATACTATCCGTCCGTATTGGTCGTCAAAGGAGACGCGGAAATACGTAATTGCGTTTTTCTTGGCGAGCGTTCCGCTAATCTCATCGGCGTTTCCACTTTCGGACCTTCCTCCTCCGCAAAACTGGTCGATTCTACGTTTAGCGCGTATGGCGGATGCGGCGCCATGGTTGGCGAGAGTTCCGTCGTCAGCGTGATTCGATGTCAATTTGACAAGCGCAATCGCTGCGGTCTTTATATCAACGAAAGCGGCAAGGTGAACGTGAGCGCCTGCGTTTTTCGTCAAAACAACCTTGCGGTGTACGGTTCTTTTGGCGCGTCGGGATTTTTCAACGACTGCGAGTTTATTAAGAATCGCGACAATTGGAAATTTGAAGACGATTTGCAAAGTCTCAAAGTTTCGCGACTTAGAAATAAGGAAGATTAATCGTTCCCTGTAAAGCGCGTATTTTTTGATAAGACGATGAAAAAAAGAAAACGAAAGAGTCGAAAGAAGACGTCGATCGTCAAACGAACGGGACTCGTTTTGCTGTTTATCCCGTTAGTTACGCTGGGAGCGCTTAAAACGATCGTCGTCGAGTCTGGTCGATTTCTTTCTCGCTCGCTAATGAAATCTGCGCCTTCTCTTTGGCGTAAAACGCTTGGACGCAAGAATCGACACGCCGGCGATCAATTTGAAGACTATTCAGAACGCGCCGTTCGAATCGACAAGTCGAAATTACTCCCCAAAGACGCGTTAGGTCTTGCGGGAGAGCGTTTGGTTTTCGAACGCGTTCGCGCGCTTCCCAATTGTCAGGTCGTCGCGTGCAACGTTGAGAATTATTATTGCGAACTCGACCTTATTTATCTTGACAATGCGCGACGCAACGTCGTTTTTGTCGAAGTTAAGACTCGCAGACGCGAAGATCCCGTCCATCCGACCGTTGAAGCGGTGGACGCGCGTCGACGAAAGAAAATTGCTCTTGCCGCCAGAAAATTCGTACGGGAGCGCGGCTATCTCGACTATCGTCGTCGATATGACATTGCCGTCGTCATATGGCCGGAGTCTGAAGAACCGCAAGTAACTTTTTATGAAAACGCTTTTCGAGAAGTCGACGCGATTCAGAAATATCGAGCGCAGGATTACGGAAAAACGCGCGGAAGGTCTTCGGAACAGACAAACTAGATTTTATTTGGCACAGCCGCGAGATTAAAAAACCGTCGTTCAAGTTTGGAATTTGAACGACGGTTTTATGTTGGAAACTTATCGAAATCGTTCTTCGATTATTTTCCTTGCGCTAATTCGGCGTTCCGCCTTTCTTCCGCGAGTTGCTCCGGGGTTTTACGACCGTGGTGGAGGATGTTCGAGAAGCGTTCTCTCATTTTTTCGAACAACGAGTAGAGCGCGGGAATGAAGACAATGCCGACAAGCGTCGCCGCCAACATTCCGGAAAAGGTCGTTATACCGATCGCGCGTCGGCTTCCCGCGCCCGCGCCCGTGGAGATTACCAGCGGGAACACGCCGAACAGGAAGGAGATAGCGGTCATGAGAACGGCGCGGAAACGCTGGTCGGCGCCGTTGTACGCCGCCTCGTTAATTGGCACGCCCTTTTCGCGTTCGACTTTGGAGAACTCGACCATTAGAATCGCGTTTTTACTCGCCAGGCCAATTAACATGATCAACCCCAATTGCGCGTAGATGCTCATGGTCGTTTGTTGGCCGTTCATGAGACCGATAAACATGCCGACAAGAGCTCCAAGCGTCGCGACGAAAACTGTTAGAACTACGGAAATTGGCGTCGTCCAGCTTTCGTACTGAGCCACCAGGAACAGATACGCAAAGATGAAGGACATGAGGAGCAACGCGCCCACTTTGCCTTCGTTCTGTCTCTGTTGGAAACTCATGCCCGTCCATTGAACTTTGTAGCCTTCGGGGAGTTTTTCTCTCGCGATATCCTCAATTTTCTTGATGTATTCTCCCGAGCTGACGCCCATGGTAACGGCGGTAACGTTCGCGGATCTCCACTGATTAAAACGTTGGATCATCTGCGGACCGACGACGCGTCTTACGGTTCCGACGGAACTGAACGGCACCATTTCGCCGTAGTTGTTCGGAATATTCAAGTTGGAGATATCCTCAATTGCCGAACGATCGTCTTTTTCCGCCTGGACGACAACTTTAAAGACGTATCCCATTAAGTTGAAGTCGTTTACGTAATAAGACGCCAGCTTATTCTGAAGAGTGGAGAAAATCGTATTGACGGGAACTCCCATCAATTCCGCTTTCTCACGGTCAATTTCCAATTGCAACTGAGGCGTGTTTGCGTTGTACGAGGAAGTCGCGAACAACGTTCCTTTTTCTCTCATCAACGCGTCGGTCATGTTAGCGACTTGAACGGACAGTTCTTCCGGCGTCGCGACGTTCGAACTCAAAACGAACGGAATACCCATGCCGAGCCCCATCATCGCGGGCGGTTGCATGCACATGACCTTCGCTTCAGGAATCTCGTTGCACGTCGCCTGAACCTTTTGGAGAATCGCGCCAATTTGGAGATCCTTCGATTTGCGCATATTCCAGGGCGAAAGCTTTACAATCGCCATACCCGAGTTTTCGCCGTTGCCGCCCGTAAAACTAAATCCGCTGACCAACATGACCATGTCGATTCCCTCTATTGAATAGAGTTCGTCGTTCAATGTATGGACGACTTCGTCGGTACGATTAAGCGTTGCGCCGGGAGGCAGTTCAATGTTACACATGAGCGCTCCTTTATCCTCGTCGGGAATAAAGGAGGTCGGCATCATTTTGAACAACTTGTAGTTGCCAAAAAGAACGGCCGCGAAGAGCAAGATTGTGATAAAACCGCGTCGAATCAGGAATTTCGAGAACGTCAGGTAGACTTTACGAGAGGCGTTCAGCGGCATGTTGAACCAGGCAAACCAATCGATTCGACGTTTTTTAGACGGTTTGATCAAAATAGCGCAAAGCGCGGGGCTTAACGTCAACGCGTTTACCGAGGAGAGGACCAACGCGATACACATCGTCACCCCGAACTGCATGTAGATTTGCCCAACCATGCCTCCATAGAAGCAAACGGGAACATAAATAGCGATAGTAACAAGCGTCGTCGCGATAATAGCTCCGGTGATTTGCCTCATGCCGTAGCTCGTCGCCTCTTTAGGAGCCATGCCTTTTTCGACGTTCGTCATGACGTTTTCAACGACGACGATGGCGTCGTCGACGAGCGAGCCAATGACGAGGATAAGACCGAACATCGTCAACAGGTTGATGCTGTACCCAAAGATAAAGAAGAACGGGAACGTTCCAAGAAGGGAAACGGGAATGGCGATAGCGGGAATGAGCGTCGCGCGCCAGTTCTGTAAAAACAGGTAGGTAACGGCCACGACGAGAACCAACGCCAGTACGAGAGTAAAAACGGTCTCTTCCAACGTCAATCGGATGAATAGCGTCGGGTCATAGGCGATCTTATAAGTGACGCCGTCAGGAAAACGCATATTCGCCAGTTCATTTTTAACGCGGTCGATTGTCGCGAGCGCGTTGGCTTCCGTCGTTCTGTTGATTCCGATACCGGCGCATTCGCCGCCGTCGGACATTGCGTGGGCCGAGTAGCTTTCGGAGCCAAGTTCGACGCGCGCTATGTCCCCCAATTTGGTAATATCGCCTTCCGGATCGGTCCTTACGACAATATTTTCGAATTCTTCTTTCGACTTCAATCGCCCAACGACGTTGATCTTGAATTGCATGAATTCGCTACTGCCCTCGGTGCCGACTGAACCCGCCGCCGCCTGGATATTCTGCGTCTGAATCGCTTTTTGAATATCCGAGGCGGAAATACCCATCGCGGACATACGCATCGGATCGAGCCACACGCGCATACTATAGACTGAACCGCCCATCAAGTCGGCGGAGCTGACGCCGTCGACGCGTCCTAATTCGTCTTTGACGTTAACGCGGAGATAGTTGTTTAAGTCGCTCGTATTCATGCCGCTGACGGACTCGTCGGTAAAGAACGCGACCATGCAGAGGATGTCGCTTGAGCGCTTGGAAACCTGAACGCCCTGTTGCCTAACTTCGGCGGGCAAACGCATTTCCGCGCGTTTGACGGCGTTTTGCACGTTAACCTGCGCGATGTCCGTGTCGACGCCGTATTGGAACGTGATCGTACAGGAGTACATGCCGCTGTTGTCGCTGTTGGACGAATAGTAGAGAAGGTGTTCAAGTCCGTTGAACTCCGCCTCGAGAGGCGCGGCGATCGTCTCGGTGATTACTTCGGCGCTTGCGCCCGCGTAAGCGGTGGACACGCGCACTTCCGGAGGCGCGATTTCCGGATATTCCGCGACGGGCAACTTAGGAATACTGATGATACCCGCGATCATCATTACCAAACTGATGACGATCGCGAGTTTGGGTCTTCGAATAAAAACGTCGGAAATCATACGGCGGCGTCTCCTGCAAGCGTTGTGTGAGAAGCGACCTTTTTCCTGGAATCGACGCGTTTAGCTTCCTGGTTTCCAGAGTTAGCCGGTTTTTTAGCCGTGGGCGCTTTGTCGACAGGGGCGTTTTTCTTCGCTTGCTCCTGCGCTTTCACGTTTTGTTTGTCGCGATAGACGGGAACGACCAAGTCGAAGGGACGCGCTTTGTGGACCCCGTCAAGAACGACGGTTTCGTTCGGTTCGATTCCGGAAAGAACCGTTTCCACCTGATCTCCGGCGGGACCAAGCGTCACGTCGCGACGAAGAGCCATTAAGTATTTCTCATTGACTTTATTGTCGGCGAAATCGTTTTGTTCTTCGTTTGTCTTAGGATCTTGATAGACGTATCTTTCCGCTTTGAAAGCGTCCAGGAAAAGTTTCGTCCAGGCTTCCGCGCCCTCTTCGTTAACGAGATCAAGCGCTTCCCGGACGTCGAGTTTTTTCATTTGTCCAAGATTGGCGGCCACCTGGATAAGGGCGGCGGCAGCGTCGCCCGATTCGATCGCTTCGGAGAGTTCCTCAGCAGATCGTTCGACAATAGGATTCTTCCCGAATTCTTCGAGGAATTGCGCGGCGGCGTCGTTTCCGCCGACGGCGGCGTTTATAGCGGCTTCCATCGCTTCGACGCTCTTGGCGAAACGACTGTCGCGTTTGATTTCCTGATAGAGCTGTTCGTCGTCGATAGAATCGACAAGCACGTAAACGTAATTTGTTTTACCGTCAAACATAACTGCGGAGGGTTCGACCGTAGCCGTTTTTGTTTCCGCGTATTTGGCCAGGTTGACGGTAACGACCCCGCCGGGATTGAGCGTTTCGTTCGGATTTTTAAAAGTCGCCCAGACCTTGATGGTGTCTGTGGTCGATTTTACCGTGTTGTCGACGAAGCTGATTTCTCCCTCAAGCGGATAAGTCGTGTCGTTAGGAAGAGTAAGCGAAAGTTTCGAGTTGTTTTTCAAATCGTCGAAATTACTGAACATCGAAATGTAATCGCGTTCGCTCATAGTGAATCGAACGTAGATGGGATCGGTCTGAACGACTTTGACTAACGGATCGCTTTGGAGCGAGACGTAGTTTCCAGTCGAATAGGCGCGTCTACCCGCTCTTCCGTCGATCTCCGATTTAATTTGGGTGTATCCGAGATCTTCTTCGGCAAGAACCAGTTGCGCTTCCGCGCCAAGGAGTTGCGCCTGGAGACTTAACAACGAGCTTTCGGCGCTTTCCATATCGTTTTTCGAAGCGGCGTTTCTCTGGAGCAGATCTTCAGCTCGTTTAAAATTCTTTTCCGCATAGTCTATTTGGGCCTTCAGCTGTTGAATGGTCGCTTTTGCGACGTCGACTTTAGCCTGATACGGAACGGGATCGATGGTAAAGAGGAGTTGTCCCTTTGAGACGTGTTTTCCTTCTTCAAAGCCGGGCGCCACGGTCAGGACGCCGGAAACGCGCGCGACGGAGTCGACTTCTTCAATAGCTTCGACGTTGCCGACATACTTCTTTTTGGTGATGGGAGTCGCATCTCCCGCGACTCCCGCGACAACGGTGGAACGGACGGGCGCGGCCGCGCCCTGGCCGGGGCCTTGGGCCTGAATAGAATCAACCAAGCAGAAACTCGCAATAAGAGCGGCAATAACCGTTCCTTTGTTTAACGACGATAAACGTAACACTTTCTCTCCTTTGAGCGCATACAAACTGATAGAGACGCTCTCTGAGTCGCCGCGACAAGTCGCGACGACGTACGGCGTTTAAACGCGCGACAATGCGCCAGACGGACGTCGGAGTTCGCCAGGTAATATGAAGACCCGAACGCGTCTGAGGGGGCTGACGGCGATCGCAACAATCGCCGCAGTCCAAACCGCTTCAATATCCGGTAAAGGATACCGTAAAAATAATTTTTTTCAAGGCGTGGAGCCCGCCTCGACGAGAGGCGACCGGACGTCGGAAGAGCGTCCGAAGGCTCGCGTTGCGCGGACGTCCGGCGCAATCCTTAAAGAATCGCGCAAGACGCCTTGTAAGGGGAGTATGAAAAAGAATTATGTTTGACGACAGGAATTTTATTTTTTTCGTTAGAAACGGCGTCTTTTCCCACGTTTCTCAGGTTTTAATTTGCGCAGCGTGTGAGACTGACGACTTGGCGCGTCGCGCAAACGTATGTCGCGACGTTCACGGCAAACGGTTGCGTTCATGCTTTCCCAGACGTCCTATCTCAAAAACTCTTTCAACAGATACGTTTAGATTAAATAAAGTCGTTAAAATCGGAACAATCGTTAAATTTTGTCTATTTTATTAATAAGGAATAGGCGTTCTTCCTGTTAGAATGCAAAAAGGTTTGAAAAACGTCTCTTTTAACAATTTTGGTTAAAGCGCTTTAAAAGCTAATTACGATATAATTCACGCCAGAGGAATAGCGTTGTTTTTTCATCCCTTGGTAGTTTTCCATTTAAGGAAAACGTTGTTTGAATTTGAACGGGGGACGAGGCGCCTAACGACGATTGTCCTGTGGGATGATTCTGTATGGACGGCGATAGCAACGCGGCCGTCCGAGATTGACCTATAAGAGGTAATAAGGATGGAACCTTTTGTGTCTCGCAAGGTTGCGATTAGCGCGATGATATCGCTTGCATTATGCGGCGGTTGTAAAGTGGGGAGCGATTATCAGGCTCCCCAGGCGACGGTTAATTCGTCGTATCTTGTGCTGGACGAATCGCAAGGCGTTCGTCAACAAGCCGGCGCGGACGTTTCCAGCTGGTGGTGTCAAATGAAAGATCCGGTTCTTACGCAATTGACGCGAGAAGCGGTGTGCGGCAACCTGACGTTGCGCGAGGCGATGTACCGCGTTCAAGCGGCGCGCGCCGTACTTGGCGCGACGGAGGCGAATTCGTATCCTCAATTCGCGGAAAGCGGCGGTTATACGCACGGTCGTTCCAACCAGACTAAGTCGTCCTACAACAACTACGACCTCAC
This sequence comes from Thermoguttaceae bacterium, assembly GCA_017550965.1. Lineage (GTDB taxonomy): Bacteria > Planctomycetota > Planctomycetia > Pirellulales > Thermoguttaceae > RUG369. Next base: position 10,711 of record JAFZNK010000276.1, on the reverse strand, counting down.
GACGTCGATGAGTTGGGAAGTCGACTTTTTTGGGCGTTTAGAACGAGCTACGGAAGCGGCGAACGCCGACATGGAAGCTCTTCGCGAAATGTATCGCAACGCTTACGTAATTCTGTGTGCGGACGTGGCGCGGGCTTATATTAACGCTCGGTGTTATCAAGAGGAGATTCGTATCTCTGAGGAGAATATTGAGATACAGCGCGCCACGTTGGATATTGCAAGAGCGAAAAACGAGGCGGGCTCGACGAGCCGCATTGACGAGAGCCAGGCCCTTGGCGTTTGCAGAGGCACGGAGTCCAGTGTTCTGGTTCTTCAAACGCAATATCAGGCGACGTTGAATCAGTTGAGCATTTTGCTTGGTCGCACGCCCGGCTATGTCGATGAGTTGATGCGCGCTCCCGCTCAGATTCCGTCGGCGCCTGAACAGATCCTGGTCGGAATTCCCGCCGATCTTCTTCGACGTCGACCCGACATTCGCGCCGCAGAACAGCAGATCATAGCGCAAAACGCTCGCGTTGGCGTCGCGATCGGCAACTTGTACCCGATCTTCATGCTAAACGGTTCCTTTGGACTTGACTCTGATAAGATTGAGAATTTGTTCGAAGGCAACTCGATCGGCGCGGCGATCGGTCCCTCGTTCTCCTGGAACATCCTGAACTTTGGCAAGTATCGTTTCAACGTTCAAGCGCAGCAGATGGTTCAGGAAGAATATATCACCGCGTATCGCGAGGCTATTTTAGAAGCGGCGAAGGACGTCGACGACTGTCTCTGTTCCTATGTGAACGAACGAGATCGTTTGACGACGTTGAACGAGGCCGTTGACGCGTACACCGACGCTTACGAACTCTCCAACGAGCGTTATCAAAGCGGTCAGATCGATTTCCAACGCCTTTTAGATTCGCAAGCCGGCAAATTGTCCTATGAATTGCAGTATATCGAATGCCGGGCGAGTATGGCGAACGCCGTCGTTCAACTCTACCGCGCGTTGGGCGGCGATTGGGTCAGCATGGAATCTGCTCAATCGAACGTTACGACGGTCGGTTACCTTAGTTCCGAAGCGGCGTCGCCGACGCGAACGACGCGACGATATACGACGCGAAACGAAGTTGGATACCTTCCGACCGAAGAGGAATACGTCGGTCCAACGGTCTATTCGGCTCTTGACGATTCCGTTTCTTCCGCTTCTCCCGTCAAATCTTCATACGATCCTACGACCGAATGGGCAGAGCGTCGCGCGCGAAGTCGTCTGCGCCTCCAAGACGAACTTGAATCGTCTGATTACGGCGATCCAGATTCGATTAGTTATGAAATAAGCCCCTCGCCCGGTTTGGTTTCTCGTATGTAACAAACAAACTGTTTCGATTAGATCGTAGTCTCTGAACGCGCGTTTAACGGAAAAAACGTTGAACGCGCGTTTTTGCGCTTCTATTCGAGTTTCTTTAAGAAAAAACCATTTCTAATGGCAATAAATTTTTCTATTTTGTCGATTTTATCCTTTTTATTTTATCGGTATATTTTATAATCTACTAAAATTGCGCTGTCTTTTCCAGATCAAAGGCGTTTTCGTTTTCGACGAAAAGGACGCGTTTTTTGACTGTCGAAATTAGCGCTGTCGAACGGCGATTGGCATGAGAGCGCTTTCGCTTTTAGGAGGCCTTTTGTAAGAGTTAGTCCATACGAGGAGTCCACAATGAAACGACGTTTATTTTCAACGACGCTCGCAATTATGTTTCTAACGGCGTTGTTCACGGGGTGTTTTTCCAGCGTTTTTTCCCAAGAAGAAAACGCGTAGATTCCGTCTTCTGAACCGACGAAGTTATTGCGTTATCCCGACGTTTATGAAAACCAGGTCGTCTTTTGTTACGCCGGCGATATTTGGAAGAGCGATTTCGACGGCAATAACGTCGTTCGGTTGACGGCTCATGAAGGTCTTGAAGAGTTTCCTAAGTTTTCCCCTGACGGTAAAATGATCGCTTTCACGGGGCAGTATGACGGCGACGACCAAGTTTACGTCATGCCGTCCGAAGGGGGCGTTCCCAAACGTCTGACCTACTACCCAACGCCGTTCGCCAAGGCTCCCCGACGCGGTTTCGACGCGCAGGTTCTCGGTTGGACGCCGGACGGCAAACAGGTCATGTTTCGTTCAAATCGCGATTCCAACGAGGTCGATTCTCTGACGAATATTTATCTTGTGCCCGTCGACGGCGGCTTGCCGGAATGTATTGGAACGCCCGTCGCCGGCGCGGGAGATCTTTCGCCGGACGGAAACAGGTTGGTCTATTCTCCCTTGTTCCGCGATTTCCGACATTGGAAGCGTTACGAGGGGGGCTGGGCTCAATATCTCGTCGTTTTCAATCGCGAGACGAAAGAGTTCAAAAATTTGCCGACGACGCCGCGTACGGATCGCGATCCGATGTGGGTTGGAGATCAAATCTTTTTCGTCTCCGATCGCGACGGCACCATGAATCTTTATCAATACGTTGAAGAGGACGATTCCGTCGTTAAGAAGACGGAGTCGAAAGATTGGGACGTTCGTTGGGCCTCATCCGACGGAAGAGAGCAGATCGTCTATGAACTTGGCGGTTTGCTTTACGTCTTCAACGCGGCTTCCGGCGAAACGCGCGAGTTGTCAATTCACGTTCCGCACGACGGCCTTGCCGCGCGGCCTTCGCGCGTTTACGTCGGCAACAAAATCGAGTCTTACGGGGTTAGTCCGGAGGGGAAACGCGCGTTGTTTGTCGCGCGCGGCGATATTTTTACCGTTCCGCTGGAAAACGGTCAAACTCGTAATTTGACAAATAGTTCCAACGCTCACGATCGTTCGCCGATTTGGTCGTACGACGGTCGATGGATCGCGTTTTTCTCCGACGAATCAGGAGAAGATCAAATTTACGTGATCGATCAAAAAGGGGAAAACGAAAAGATACAGCTGACGAATTCCTTACGTTGCAAGTTGGACACGCTTCGCTGGGCTCCCGACGGCAAGGCCCTGTCTTTCCGCGATTCGATGAATCGTCTTTGGATTCTTAAACTGAAGGTCGACGACCCGACAAAAGCTCCGGAAGCCGACGGCTTAGTCGAAGTGGCTCGCGATAAGTTCGGCGGTTTTCCGACCGGCTCCTGGTCTCCCGACGGTCAGTATTTTGCGTATTCTCTTGGAGAATCAAGCGAATACGACGCTGTTTATATCTGGTGTAAAGAGACTGGCGAGTCTAAGCGCGTAACCGATCCGACGTTCCATAATTTCTCCCCCGCGTTTTCAAAAGACGGTAATTGGCTTTTCTTTGTCGGACAGCGCGAATTTTATCCTCAGTTCAGTTCGCACGAATGGAACTTTGCCGGCGATCGCTTCAACGGCGTGTTTGCCATGGCGTTGCGTAAAGACGTCGAGAACGTTTTTATCGGCAAGAGCGACGAAGCTCCGGAATCAGAAGCGAAAGAGGAGAAGAAGGACGAGAACTCCGAAGGAGAAAACAAAGAAGCCGAGAACAAAGACGAGACGAAGAAAATCGACTTCGACGGAATTGAGAGCCGCGTTGTTCGCGTTCCCGTCGCGTCGGAAAATTACTGCGAACTCGTTTCCTGCGGCGATTATCTGTACTTCATTCAAGAGCCTGAAAGCTTCTACGGTCGCGATCAAAACGGCAATTTCATTCTGAAGTCGTTCAATTTGAAAACGTTGGAAACGAAGACTTTTATGGAAGATTTCAGCGGTTACGTCGTTTCCAGCGACGGTTCGAAAATTTTGACGCATAAGGCCGGCTACCGTCTATACGACGTCGGCGGAACGGCGGGCGATTCGAAGACGTTTAACACCGGCGATCTTTACAGCGATTTGAAGCCCAACGAGGAATGGAACGAGGTTTTTGAAGAAGTCTGGCGACGTTTCCGCGACTATTTTTACGTTAAGAATATGCACGGGGTCGATTGGGACGCGATTGGAGCGCAATATCGTTCGCTTCTGCCCTATGTGTCGCACCGTTCCGACCTGACGTATATTTTGACGGAAATGATCGGCGAATTGAACATCGGTCATACATACGTCGAAGGGGGCGATTACATCGTGCCGCAACGTCCGGTCGTCGGGCTTCCCGGCGCGCGCTTCGCTCTTGATCGCGAAAAGAATCTTTATAAGATCGCCAGGATTTACGAAGGTCAAAACGAAGAGCCGAAATATCGCTCGCCGCTGACGGAAGTCGGCGTGAACGCGTCCGAGGGAGATTATGTCCTTGCGATCGACGGCGTCAAATTGTCGGGCGACGACAATCCTTATCGTTTGCTCCAAAACAAAAAAGATCGCGTCGAATTGACATTGAGCAAAGACGGAAACGAAGAAGGATCCTGGAAGACCGCCTATAAACCGGTTGACAACGAATCGAACCTCCGTTACTTGAATTTTGTCCTTGATCGTCAACGACGCGTTTCAGAAGCGAGCGACGGACGACTCGGCTATATTCACATTCCCGACATGGGCGCGAACGGCGCTTACGAGTTCATCAAGTGGTACTACCCGCAACGCGGCAAAGAAGGGCTTGTTATCGACGAGCGCAGCAACGGCGGCGGCAACATTTCTCCGTGGATCATTATGCGATTGAATCAAAAGGTTCTCGGGACCCGGTATGGACGCGTTCGCGAAACGCCGACGACCTATCCGACGATTGCGACGAACGCGAAAATGGTCTGCTTGCTCAATGAAACGAGCGCGAGCGACGGCGACATCTTCCCGTACTACTTCCGTAAGTCCGGACTCGGCAAATTGATCGGAAAGCGCAGTTGGGGAGGCGTCGTCGGCATATCGGGACGCGGGCCTCTTACCGACGGCGGTTCCGTTTCCGTCCCGCTTACCGCGACGAACGACGAAACAGGCGCTTACGTTATTGAAGGCCACGGCGTCGATCCAGATATCGAAGTTTGGCAGGATCCCGCCGCCGTTCTCGCGGGTCGCGATCCTCAGTTGGAACGCGGCATTGAGGAATTGCTTAAAGAAATGGAAGAGAACCCCGCCGTTCGTCCGCAGCGTCCCGCCGATCCTGAGAAGGATAAAGCTCACGTCGAGGATTATTCGAAATAATTGACGCGGGCGAGAACGCGGTTTTGTCCCACTTGTCTTACGCCAATTTGGCCGAACGCTTCTGTTCGCTAAATTGGCGTTTTTTTACGTTCCGAGGTTCTATCAACTATGTGTTCTGAAAATCTAATCTTTTCATTTGTTGGGAACGCCTGTAATCGACTGTGACTAACGAGTTCGCCCGTACAGCGCGCAAGTCGCTTCAAAAGACCCTGTCTAACAGACGTCGTAACAAAGCGTGCGATACGTTGATATCGTTTGTATTCAGGGGATTATGGACGTCGATAAAATGTCAACGATAAAAAAAGACGCGTAAAGAACACGCGTCTTGAGAGAAACGTCTTGCATTCAGGCGTCTTCGCCGTCAATATCAAAATCCAGATATTTGTCCCACTGGTCTTGATCCCATCCCACGCGAGACAACGATTCGTTTTCCGTTTCAACGTCGTCGTCATAAACGTCGTCGACAAGCGAATCGTCTTCGTATTCCTCGTCGTCTGAACGATCAAACGCGTCGTCGGCGGTTTCGGGCTTTGGCGAGAGGTCGTATTCCTGATAATTGGAACCTTTCGACTTGCTGATTTGCGCCCCCTTGTCGCCTTCCGAATCTTTGGAAACGACTGCGGATTTAACGTTGGGAACGACGATGCCGACGCTTTCCGAGAGCGGGACGATTGAAGCGGGCGTTTGCATTGACGCAGACGCCGCGCCGGAGCTTGAAGTCTTTTGTTCGCCTTGTTTGCCTCGCCACTGTTCCAAAGTGATCAAAATATCTCTTGGACGCGACGGTTTGGCCGGATTAAAGGGAGAAACGACGCCGTGTTCCGCCATCATGTCGATGATTCGCGACGCGCGGCCGTAGCCTATGCTGAATTTACGTTGAAGCAGCGACGTGCTCGCGCGGCCTTCTCCAATAACGAATTCGACCGCTTCGAAATAATACTCGTCGAAATCGTCTTCCTGATCGTCGTCCGACTGGGAACCTGTTTTAGAGGGCGTCTCGATAACTACGTCATAATGGGGTTCTTCGACGGAAATTTCGTTGATGACGGAGTCGATTTCGTAATTGGATACAAACGCGCCTTGACCACGAATCGTTTGACTCGTTCCTGGGAGCAGGAAGAGCATGTCGCCGTTGCCAAGGAGACTTTCCGCTCCGTTCGCGTCGAGAACAACCTGACTGTCCGTTCTCGTGGCGACGGCAAAAGAGATACGCGCCGGCAGATTCGATTTGATCAGGCCGGTGATAACGTCGACGGTCGGTTTTTGAGTCGCGAGGACAAGATGAATGCCGACAGCTCGGCTTTTTTGCGCCAGCCTCGTGATGTGCGTTTCGACGTCTTTTCCGCAGACCATGATGAGATCCGCCATTTCGTCGGCGACGACGACGATGCTCGGCATCGACTTGGGAAAATCGATCCAGTCGGCTTCGCTTCTGGGATTGAGCCTGTCGCGCATGAGTTCCAGAGGCATTTCGTTGAATTCGCTTAACTGCCTGGCGCCAACTCTTGCAAAGAGCCGATACCTCTTTTCCATCTCTTCGACGACCCATTCCAGGAGCGCCGCCGCCTTTTCCATGTCTACGACAACCGGATGCAACAGGTGCGGAATTGATTTGTAGGGGCTAAGTTCGACCATTTTCGGGTCGATCATAATCATCTTGCACTGCTTGGGCGATCTTGTCATCAAAATCGACATGATGATCGAATTGAGACACACCGATTTTCCAGTGCCCGTTCGTCCGGCGACAAGTAAGTGCGGCAATTTCGCAAGATCGGCGACCATCGGCGCGCCGACGACGTCTTTTCCGAGGAAAATAGGAATGCTGTACTCGTCCGCCTTCTCTTGACACGCTTCAAGAACTTCGCGCAGTCGAACCGTCTGACGAACTCGATTAGGCAGTTCGACGCCAACGGTGTCTTTGCCGGGGAGGGGCGAAACGATGCGGACTGTTTCCGCTTTTAGAGCAATTTCGAGATCCTTGGTAAGCTCGTGCAGTTTTTTGACGCGCAAACCTTCTTTGAGCTCGATTTCGTACATCGTCAAGACGGGACCGGTTTGGAAGTCGACGACTTTTACCTCGACTCCGAACGTTCGGCAGACGCGCTCAAGCTTTCTTCCTCGCTCCTCAATTTGTTCGCGGAAGCGTTCCGTGTCGACATAGTCGCCAGGTTCAAGCAGATCGATTGGCGGAAGTTCGTATTCGTCGACTCGTTCCTGATACCCGTCGTATCTTTGCGATCTCGCGTCCCCTTCGTACGACACGCCGTCGCGAGAAATCTGAACCGAAGCGTCCGAGGAATCGACGACCTCAAATCCCGGATTTTCGACGACTTGAGGCCCGAACGCGCGCGCAAAGAGAGGATCGTTTTTCTTGTCGTAAGGGTCGTGCGAAGCGAAATCGCTGACGTTGACTTCGACGGGGCGATCCGCCCTGGCCGCATAGGTCGGAACGGTTCTTGAGGCTCTTTGAACCTGAAGAGATTGCGCATAGCCCGCGCCGCCGGGCGCTCGTTCGACTCCAACTTGACGTCGAGGCTGAAGACGACGTTGGACGTTTGCGTATCGAGCTTCGTTTTCCGCCAAAGACGGTTTAGTAACGGGTAGGAGGACGCCTATCTCAGTGTCGGCGGGTTTCGCTGCGTAGATTCTTTGGCAGAAGGGCGCGACGATTCGGACGACGGCGCGCGCCAGACCCGTCGACCAAAAAAGAAAGCTCAACGCCCTGCTTGGCAGAACAAGGATAAGCCCCGCAAGGAAGACGCCGGTCAGCGCCGCGTACGATCCCAGAGGGACAAACGCGCGCTCGAGTAGAAATTTCAACAGCGCGCCGACGCATCCGCCCGGACCGATGGGGGAGCCGCTTGACGAATTGACGAGAAACGCGGAAAAACCGGACGCGGCTACGATCATCAGGAAGCTGCCGATTGTTTTAAGCCACAGATCTTCGATCCAGTCCAGCCAATAACACAGGACGGCTATGCCCAAAAGCACGACAAGAAAGTAGGAAGCGGCGCCGAAACAACAAGCGCACGAACTGGCGCACCACGCTCCGAGCAAACCGGCGACGTTGTCGATTCGTTCGGTTTCATGGTACACGAACTTCGTGGGAAGATCGTCAGGCGCGTAGCTTAGGACGGAGACGCACAGAAAGAGCCAAAGGAGCAAAAACCACGCTCCAAAGGCGATTCTGCCAAGATCTTCCTTCTGTGTTTCGCTTGACTTTGCCAATTCGTCCAATCGCGGGACAATCGTTGAGACCGTCTCGCTTTCCGTTCTTGTTTGGGGGGGTAAAAAAAGCGAATTTATTTCGCCGTTTGTCTTTTTGCGCCGGTTAAGGCGTTATGCAGAAGCATTGTGACCGTGAGGGGGCCGACTCCGCCCGGCACGGGGGTAATCCAGCCGGCGACTTCTTTGACGGAGTCAAAATCGACGTCGCCGACGAGCTTGTCGACGAGTTTCTTTTCTCCGTTCTCGTCGACGATTTCTTTTTTGATTTTGTTCATGCCGACGTCGACGACGACGGCGCCCGGCTTGACCATATCGGCCGTAACAAATTCCGGTTTTCCAATCGCCGCGACGAGGATATCCGCCTGTTTTGCGATTTCGCCGAGATTAGAGGTTCTGCTGTGGCAGATCGTAACGGTGGCGTCTCCGCCAAGTCCTTTTTGCAACAGAAGCATTCCCATCGGCTTGCCGACGATATCGCTTCTCCCTATCACGACGGCGCGCTTGCCTTTAGTTTCGATATTGTATCGAACCAGCAGTTGCTGAATTCCATAGGGAGTGCACGGCAGGAAACGCGGCCGTCCCTGCGAGACGAGTCCGACGTTTTCCGGATGAAACGAATCGACGTCTTTTTCCGGGTCGATTGCGTCTAAAATCTTTTGTTCGTCGATTCCGTCCGGTAAGGGAAGTTGCACGAGAATTCCGTGGACGGACGCGTCGTCATTGAGACTGCGGACGAGTTTCAAAAGCTCTTCGCTCGACGTTTCCGCGGGAAGTCTATACATAAGACTCTTTATGCCCGCTTCGTTGCAAGCTTTTTCTTTATTACGGACGTAAACTTTGCTCGCTTCGTTATCGCCGACAAGCACGACTGCGAGCGCCGGCTGAATATTAGTTTCCTTAACAAATTTCTCAACGTCGACTTTAATTTCGGCGCGGATTTTTTGCGCTAATCCCTTGCCGTCGAGTATTTGAGCCGCCATTTACATTCCTCTATACGACGAACACGCGCGTCTTCGATAAACGCGCAAACGCCGCGTTTATTGAAGAAACGTTTATAGTGACGAATTACGGACGCCGCGTTGACGGCGGCGCGTTGTTAAGGGTCAGAAAAACTATAGACCCATAGTAGCGATTTTACTGTAAAATTTCGTTAGCGACAAACGGCTAGAGGCCTGTTTTCTCAATCTTTTTGAGTTTTCTCAATTCTATTTTCGTTTAATTAAATCTAATTGTCGCAACTTTTATTTTTGACTTTTGCGATAGAAGCATAACGTCTTACGTATTTTCGACGACCGTTACAACGCAACGCTTAAAAAGCGCTTATTGGAGCGATTATTGTTTTTGCATGAGTTTGGCGACTTCTTCCGGTAATTCCGCATTGAGGAGCCGCGTTAGTTCCAGGAGATCGTGCCGCGCCTGTTCGCTATTTTGAAAAGATTCTTCGAGTTCGCGCACGGAATGCAAGATTGTCGAATGATCTCTCTCGGAGAATTGCGCGCCGATTTCCTGCAACGTCGCGTCGGTTAGGAAACGAGCCAGATAAGCGACGTATCTTCTTGCGAGAACAAGAGTTTTAAGTCGTTTAGGACTGCGCATTTCGACGACGGAAACAGAAAAATATTTAGCGACCGTTTTGACAATTTGATCGAGCGTCCATCGCGGAGAGGGATTGCGTCGATCAAGATATTCCAACATGTTTTCGTACGACGCTTTGACGTGGAACGTCGCGAATTCATGCGCGGCTTGCGTAAGCGCGGCGCAGACGCCTCCGATGGAAGCGGGAAACCGTTCAACGCACAGGTTTTGCGTCTCCTTGTCAAGCGAAAGTCCCAGTTTTGTCGCGACTCGATCGACGGCGACGCTTTTCGTTTCTCTGGTGGGCAGATTCGTTGGAATGAGCAATCCGGCGGACAGTCTCGCGACAAGATCGGGCAGCAGACCGGGGATCGTGTTGGGGAGCCTAGAAAAGGTGAGCACAATAAGTTTTCGCGCTTTGATCGCCGCGTCAAGCATGGGAAGAAACTCAATTTGAGCGGCTTCTTTGCCAGCGAGGACGTCGGCGTCTTCGATTGCGACGACGCCCGCCTGATTGAAGAGATTTCGAAAGAGTTCCGTTTGTTCGCGGCGGATGGCGTCGTTTAACGCGCGCGAAAAATCGGACGCCGAGAGGTAATAGAGCGTTTTACCAGGTTCGAGAAGTCTGCGGCGTTGGCAGATTCCTTCGACTAAGCGCGTTTTTCCAGAGCCGCTCGGTCCGTAGAAGATCAACGGCGCGAGAAAAGGAATATCTTCAAATCGACGGTAACCGAGAATCAAAGGTCCGCCGTTGGCCACGGACAATCTGTTGAATCGTTCTTTGTCAAACAGCAGATTTGCGCCTCCGGGCAGAGATCCGAAAAACTTTTCGCGATT
>JAFZNK010000275.1 GCA_017550965.1 Thermoguttaceae bacterium | reverse complement strand
TTTCAGGGAGAAGTCTTGAAAAAACAGGAACAAATATACCGAGACCTTGGCGTTATGCCTTTGCGGTCCTCAATAGATTCTCAGTAGTCGAAACAATTCATAGTTATGTGTTGCGGGAATCTAGGTTACACGCATATTTTTGACAAAATCATTAAAATTTACCAAATTTATATTTTTCTAATAATCCTCGGAGTTCATAGAGACGATACATCCAATACACGGCGTCCTGATATGTTTCAACAGGAAGCCTATATTCCCCCAAAAGGTAGTTGTACGAACATTCCAATCGAGGAGTAACCCTAATGAAATCAACCGCTTTTCATGCGACGCTTCTAGCGATGATCCTGGTCGGAACGACGGCTACGATCGGTTGTTCGTTGTTCAACTCCTCAGGTTCTTCCGATTACGTAGGTCCGGAAGGTTTGAGTCAAGACGTCTCTGATCTCCCCAAACCCAACGCGCCGTCAAATAAAGCCAGGAACGAATCAACGGCCGCGCGTAATTCTACTGAACAATACGGATATGGGCGGCGAACGCCAGAAACGCCTGAACAAGTATTGCTACAGGCCAACTCGCATTTTGACCAAAAACGTTACTTCGATTCGGAACGTTTATACAAAAAATACCTGACGACGCCGGAAGGTCAGGCGGCTTCTGCGGAAACGTTGTCGGTAATTCATTTTCGTCTTGGATATATAGCGCGAAAAAAGATGCTTCTTTCTGACGCGAAAAACGAGTTCAAACAAGCGTCTCAATTTGCGCCTCTAAACGACGAATATCTGTTTTCATACGCAAAAGTTTGTTATGAGGCGGGCGATTACCCGCAAGCGGACCAAGGGTTTGTAACGCTGTTGAACAGAAGGCAAGATTATCCCGACGCGCTATATTACTACGGTCTCACGTTGCTCGAAAGTTCCAATCGAACGAACGCGCTACAACCGTTAACAGCCTCCGTTGGAGAACTCGAAGCGCAGGCGCTCTTGACAGACAAGTACTATGAAAACGGCGAATTGGAACAAGCTTTCCAATCGGAAAATCAAACAATTCAAATAGCGGCAAGACTCGGTCGACAAATACCTGATTTTCCACACAAAACGAGAGTGCTCGGAGCCCCGCTAAGTTCTTTGGCGACAAACATGTCGACTACGTTGACGCCGGGCGTTCAAAATGGTTCAGCGTCTAATTCAGCTCCTGCGACGAGTTATGCCGACGCGGAAAATATATCGTCTTACGCGCCGTCGACGTCGCTTTCAATAAACGTTCCAACCCAGGGATATTTATCTCCTAACGACACGCCTTCGTTTGGATCGTTTACAGGATATGCGCCGGCTACGGAGACTGCGTCCCCGGAAGGCCCCTCGGCGCCGTTTATAAGTTACAAGCCCGCCGCTGACGCAAACGGTTTCGATAAACTGTCGCAAAATGAGCGTTTCGTTCCGACGACAGAAAGCTCCAATTCCATCGCGGCGTTTGCGCCGACGACGGAATCAGTTTCGGAACTCTCCCCGATCCCTTATCCGTCGTTATCTCCGACGGAACAAGCTGGTTCTACAGAGCAAATCGCTCAAACGGCGGCGCCGTCAAGCGGCGTCGGCGAGCACAACTTCGCAACCGCGCCGGTTAATCCGACAAATATGGAAATAAACGCGAGTCAAACAGTTTCCGCAACGCCGTCGATGAACTACGAAGAGAACGTCTTTGCCTCAAGTCTTGCTTCAATTCCGTCGCAAATCCCGCAAACGACGAACAGCTTTGCCTATCCAGACGGCGCGTCAATTCCGTCTGCGGAAGGATTCGCGAATAGCGGTCAATTCGACTATGCGCAACAAACGACAATTGCGCCGACTTACGCTCAGCAGACGCCCTATCAAACCGCGCCGATTCAAACGCCGTATCAACCTGTTCAGACGGGAACGCAAGAGTACGCAACGACTCCGATTGTTCCTTATGCGACGTCCGCCTCGACGAGCGTGCAAACAGCGGAAGAAGATTTCGCCTTTGCAACGTCTGGGTCAAGTTCTAGTTCTGTCGCTTCTTCCGCCAACACGCCTGCTTACGTCGCGGCGATCCCTGGCGGAACCGTCCCGCAATATACGACTGCGCCATATGTCCAACAACCTGTTACGTCGGGTGTTTCGTCAGAGAACACGCTTTACAGGGCTAATTGAAAATTAAATTTCATTCATTGTATTGATAAGGAATAAGCAAGGAAACAAAACGTTTTATTTGCTTACGACAACAAAGTCGTTATAATAACCGCATATTGTTGGAATAATCCAGCTTTTATAGAGCCGTAGCTCGTCGATCGTTACAAGTCGACAGGCGTCGGCTCTTTATTCGTGTAAACAATCGCGCCCCGCTTATCTCGGCAACCAATAAGGAAAAGAAATGAACGCTTCAGATTATTATCAAGACACGGCCGCGCGCATTGAAAAGGCGCTTCGGTATTGCGACGACACTCAGGCGGTAGTCGTCGGCGAACAAACCCTTGGACAAGTTGGAACGTTTTTCAAGCGTCTTTTCCCCAATCAACGCGCGATCGTCGTCGCCGACGCGACAACCTTTGAACTGGCCGGAAAGCGAGTTGCAGAAGAGCTAAACGCCGCCGGAATCTCAACGGACGAGCCTTACGTTTACGACGAACCCGGCATGCACGCGGAAATGCGCCTCGTCGATATGCTTAAACCTCGCTTAGCCGCTACAGACGCTATTCCCGTAGCCGTCGGTTCCGGAACGGTCAACGACCTTTGCAAATACTCGTCTTCTCTGGTAGAACGCTCCTATATGGTCGTTGGAACCGCCGCTTCAATGGACGGATATGCGTCCTTCGGAGCCTCTATTGAATACAACGAATGCAAACAGACGTTTTCCTGCCCCGCGCCAAGAGTCATTCTCATCGACATGGACGTCGTGTGCAAAGCGCCGGTTAAAATGAACGCCGCAGGTTTCGCCGATCTCATCGCCAAAATACCTGCGGGAGCCGACTGGATTCTGGCAGACCTTATCGGCACGGAACCGATCGACACAATCGCCTGGTCGCTCGTGCAGGATTCCCTGCGGGATTGGGTCGCCAATCCGGAAGGAGTCGCGTCAGGCGATCGGAAAGCGTTGACGTTCCTAACGGAAGGTCTAATTATGAGCGGCTTGGCGATGCAAAAAGCGAAAACGTCGCGCACAGCCTCTGGAGCGGAGCATCAATTCAGCCATCTCTGGGATAATCAACATCACAAATTCAACGGCGAAGCGCCTTCGCACGGGTTCAAAGTCGGAGTCGGAACCGTTTCAACTTCCGCTCTTTACGAACGAATTCTATCGACGTGGAACGAATCGACTTTCGACGCCGCCATTGCGGCGATTCCCCAAAACTACCGAACGTGGGAAACTATCGAAAAAGAACTGGAAGAAAACTTCGGAACTTCCGGGCTTTACGAAACAGTCAAACGCGAATGCGCTAAGAAGTTCGTCGAACCGGACGAACTGGAACGACGTTTAAAACTCTTCCGCGACAATTGGAATGAATTGAAAAAACGCCTCTCAAACCAACTCATGCCGGCGGCTGAAATACAAAGAATCATCGCTGCGGCAAAAGCTCCTTCAACGCCCGAAGAGATTGGTATCGAAAGGTCGCGCCTGCAAAAAAGCTACGCGCTCGCGCAGCAACTTCGCTATCGATATAACTGCCTCGACTGGACTCGCGACCTGGGCCTTTGGGAGGAAACAGTGACTCATCTGTTCCAACCGGGCGGTTTTTGGTTTAAATAAAGGCGTTGTCGCAACTATAACACAATTCTCACGAACCTAAATGCAGAACGCCCCATCGATTCCCAATCATGGGAAACGACGGGGCGTCGTTCTTTCATTCCGTCAATTTTCCTTCGAGAACAAAAAAAGCCAAACCGAGACCCTTTCAAATCTCGATTTGGCTTTCAAAGGGCAAAGGTCAGGCCAGGACCCGACCCGCTAAAAAACACCCATTATTACGGATTGAGTTTCGAAATATCGAGAACGCCAGGCCCAAAGACGCCAGTCGCCTTGTCGTTAGGCGCCATCGCACGCGCCAGTACTTCCCAAGCAACCTGATCGCTTACCGTCCGAACGCTACCGTCAACCATCGCCGCGACAACGAGACCAGGGTGAGACGAGGAGGGACGAGCCCAGAAATACATGCTGTTGTCTGTACTGTTCTCAGGATCGGTAGTCATCGCTTGAGAAGGTTCAAGATTGTCGCGACCGGAATTGGGCTTCATCGGATAATCGAGCCAAGTCACGTTCGTAGTGTCGGAACCAGAGTAGGAATACGCGCTATACCTACCGCCGTCCCAGCAGAACCCGACAAGATACTCTTGCGTAGCCCAAATGTTGCCCGCTTGCTGATTTTCAGAAATCAAAAGCGTATTCGTCGTTCCGTCTTTCACGTCGTCAATCGAAACCTTAGCGGAACCCGTGTAAAAACCGTCGGTAAGAATACCCGTCGATTTTGAATAGGATCTTCCCTTGTAGGTAGCGTTGCCAATACTGCCTAAAACGCCGTCGACCTGACCGCAGTTAGCGACATAATTGTTGTTGCAATCCTCGTCGCCGCCTGCGCTTGGGCACTGGAACGAAGGAATATTCACAACGCAAAGCGGGGAGTAACCGTTTGTTTGAACTTCCTCGTAAAGCTGAGTCTGTTCCATATAGGGGAAGATCTGCGGAATCCAACCCAACGACATAAGCGAGGGATCGGAAGCCACAACGTTGCCTTCGGAATCAAAAGAGTACACAGAGTTGTAAAAAGTACCGGGACCTGCGGTCCCAGCAGTACGGAACTGCGGGTATTTCCCCTTGGACTCCTGA
Organism: Thermoguttaceae bacterium; assembly: GCA_017550965.1. Taxonomy (GTDB): domain Bacteria; phylum Planctomycetota; class Planctomycetia; order Pirellulales; family Thermoguttaceae; genus RUG369. The sequence goes on along the minus strand of JAFZNK010000275.1, from coordinate 10,449 downwards.
AGTTGCGCAAAAGCAAGGGCAATGTTCTTTTGATTGTTGATGCACGTGGTGCGACGCCCCATTTCGCGCGCGCCCTGGACGGCGGGAAGGAGCAGACCGGCGAGCATGCCGATGATGGAGATTACGACCAACAGTTCAACCAGGGTAAAACCAGTTTTGAACGTCTTTTTCATGTCTCGAGTTCCTTTACGAGTAGAGCGACGCGATCAACGCCTGCATTTGCGAACGACTCTCGCGTAGCGAATGACCTTTGCCCTTATAACAAGTTACTTTAATATAGCTATATTCGCCATAACGCCGACAAAATCATGCGACGAAACGAGCGCCGCGCGACGTCGGAAAACAATTCCATAATTTAATAAGATACACATACTTGACCGTTTAATCAAGCGTTTTCCTATTAAATTTGATAGTTTTCTTAAAAAACTACCGAAAAACGAAAAGCGTGCATAAAACACACATTAACGATTTTAACGGTTTTAACGCATTTGTCGACAGTTCGTTGGGACCGTCAAACGCCGCGTTTTGAAGTCTGTCGCCGAAGAACAAGCGAGACGCGGCGTTCGGTTCGCTACGCTCGCTCACTCTTCAGCGGTCTCTCCCATTCCCGCTTCTACGCCCTGCGCGCTTGTCTTAAAAACGACGCGAACGTTTCGTGTTTCACTATTGTCCTGATCGCTCCAATTCCGAAGCGCGTCAGACTCGATAATCTCGCCTATGCCCGCGAGTTCCCCGACGATTTGCTTCCATTCCTGCGTCCCCGCTTCCTGTAAGAGGTATTCGCAGTCGTTCCCGCTCTTTGTAAACTTAACGTTCAGCTTGTCGCAACAACGTTGGAAACTGGACGTCTTCTTCCTCAACGTCTGAGGCTCGCTTACCGTAACGGTCGTCCAAAACGCTTCCTGGGAATCTCGTTTCGTCGCCGACTCGGGAACGCTTCCGCCGGCTGAAGGTATTCGAACAAAATTGGGTTGCTCTTGGTCGGGAACCGCCGTATTGCCGGGAACGTTGTTTACAACAAGTTGCGTCTCGACGGCGGGCGAAACGATTTTAGAGCCGCCCCGATGGGAAACATACCCGACCGTTCCAACCGCGACGGCGACCAACGCCGCCGCGCTCGCCGCAACTCTTGGATTTCTAAGCGTTTGCAACACGCTCGACCGACGCGTCCGAACGACGTTTTTGGCGCTTGCGTCGGCAAGCGCCCGTTGAAGCCGTTCGCTAAAGCCGATCGGCGCGCTTGCGCGCAATTCCTGAAGCCCTTTGCGAATTCTCAGCGCGGATTCCGTCGCTAAACGAAGCGAACTATCGAGTTCCATCTTAGCTTCGAGCGCGCGACGCTCGTCGGCGGAACATTCGTCGTCGACGTAAAGGTCGACCAATTCTTCCCAGTCAATCTTGATATTCTTATCCATTCGACGTCCTCGACGCGGGCGCCCTTTCAAACTCGCGCCCGAAATAATCTGCGACGTTTTCACGTCGTTCGTCGTAATCGTCGATTTTATATCTTTACCGCTGAACGCCGGCTCGCTCTAACGCCTCGCGCAAAGACGCGCGCGCTCTGTGAAGCCTGCTACGAACGGTGCCGACCGGAATATTCAACGTTTCCGCGATTTGTTCGTAATTTGCGCCTTCGATCTCGCGAAGGATAAGCGGCGTTCGATATTCGAGCGGCAACTTATCCAGGGCGATCTTGAGCAATTTCGCGTCGTCCGACAAAGACGCTCGCGCGTCCGGGGCTTCTACGTTTGCTTCGATCGTTTCGCCGTATTCGTCGATCACGTAATCGACGGACACGGTTCTTCTTCGTCGACGCAAAGAGCCGACGGCGCAATTATACGCGATCCGATAAAGCCAAGTATAAAATCGACTCGATCGTCGAAAACTATCGAGGTGCGACAACGCCTGCAGGAAAGTTTCCTGCGTGACGTCCATCGCGTCGTCGACGTTCCCTACGATCGGGAGCGCCAAATTGTAAACGCGATCTTGATACTTCTGCGCTAGGACGCCGAACGCCGATGTGTCGCCGGCTAGCGTTTTGTCAATCAATTCTTCGTCGTTCACTTCCGCTCCTGTTGGCGTCTTGGATGCGTTTCATGACTGTTAGTTCCAAAAGCGTTCCATTTTTCTGCGCATTCTCGGTGAAAACGCCGGACTAAAAGCCTCGTCTCCCCTCGCTAGCGAGCAATGGACAAGTTACGCTTCGGATTGCCGACTTCTTTGAATTGTTCGACCTATTGCAAACAGGAACGGAAGGAGGAACAACGTTAAAGAAGCGCTTTTGATCGAACGCGACGTCTAAAAACGAACTAGTTGTTTCAAAATAAAACATTTTTGTTCGTTCGCAACGCGCCTCCGCGCCCGACATTTCCTTCTCTTGCAATTTATCCGCCAATCCAAAAAAGTTTTTAAATTTTCTCGGGACTTCTCCAAAAAGCGGTCGTCTCGAAACGCGTTGAAGCGTCGACAAACGCAAGAGCGAATCCCGCTGCGTTCTATTAGGTAAAAACTATCAAAAAAATGCAAAATCTCTTGACGAAACTCGTAAAAAACAGTACCCTGAAATCTTCAGAGAACGATTATACTAAATTTAACGATTATTACGTCTCCTTGTTCACGGACGCGCGCAATAATGAGTTCACGCTCAACTCGTCGCCAAGCGACAGAAAGAAAAAAAAACACGCCGCTCAGCGCAGTCAAAAGCGCGGCGTTGTGGCTATTCTTTTTGTTTCTTCTTACGGCGCTCGTCGCGTTTGCCATCGTCTACAAGCACGGGGGAGACCAACTATATGAAGCGGCCAGTTCTGTTTTTCAAAGCCGCTTTCCTTCGCTCGAAACGTCTTTTGGCTCTATTCGGCTCGACGCGGCTCGCGGAGTTCGATTAAACGACGTCGTTTGGAAACGTCCCGATCATACAGACGAAGACCCGCCCCTTTTTGAAGCGGAAGAGATATACGTCTCGTGTCCGATCGATTTCAACTCGCTTGTTCAAGGCTCTTATCAACCAAAAAAAATCGTTCTTATTCGCCCTCGCTTCTACGCCGACTCCAATCCCCAGCTTCTGCTTGAAGATCTACAGCGTCTTCAGCCCGCTCCCTCGGATTCGGAACCTTGCGAAATTGAAATCGTCGACGCAACGCTGGAAATTACGAAAAACAATTCCAAAGAGACGAAAAAAATCACGGGAATTAACGCGACGTTTACACCTAAGGATCCGGAATCGGACGCTTTGCCGAACGAACAACCGACTCCGGAAGAAACGTCGGAATCAGGAAACACCCTGGCGACTAAAGTCGTTCGTCCTCAGCCGAAACAGACGCGTTCCGCGGAATACACGGCGCGCGACTCTCGCGTGCGCATACGCTCTATCAATTACGAAGAGCGCCTGGACGACGAACTCGTCCAGACTTCAAACGAATCTCAACAAAAAACAAACGCGACGTCCGCCCCCTGGACGATTGAGGCTACAGTCTCCAATCCGTACGTCGAATCGTTAAAGATCGCCGGAGAAATTGACTCGACTTCATGGTCGGCGTCGGGAACAGTCGACAAACTTGATCTCGGAGCTATTCTTGATTTGATCGGCGAGCACACGCCCGTCGATCTTTCTGTTTTGAACGCGCTTCAAGGAAAAACGTCGCTTGATTTCGCCTTTTCCGGGGATATTAATTCGCCAAAAGAAATCCAATATAAAATTGAAGGAACGGCGTTAAACTGCGCGCTAACCACGCCGATTTTGAAGTATCCTCTCTCAGAAATCGAAATGTTGTATGTCGCCGACAACAATTACGCCTCCGTTGAAAAATTCACGGCCCATTGCGGATTGACAAGAATCGACGCTTCCTACGCCCAACAGGGTTCGTTGACGTCTCCAGACGTCGCGTGGTTTCAGGGCCGACTCAACAATTTGCCGCTCGACGACGTTCTTTTGAAAAATCTTGTCGCCGACGCGCAGAATAAAAAGACGATCCAGGCCGACAAAGCAAACGCGATTTTACAATTCATTAGCGAATACCAATTCTCCGCGACGACCGACGTAGAAGTCGCGGTCGAGAAAAATGCGAACGTTCGTAACGAGTGGGAACCTACAAGAATAGAAATCACGGGCAAAGACGTCGAATTCACTTACCAGGATTTTCCCTACAAAGTGGATCGGCTCGTTGGAAAGGTCGCGTTGGACTCCCAGGGTTCGCTGACAATCGCGTTGCGTTCCAACGAAGACGCGGCTCCGCTTACGATTGACGGTCTGTTTATTAACGCGCTCACGCGCCCTCGCGGCCAGGTCGACATCGTCGCCAAAAACCGCGCGATTGACGCCAAGCTCCTCGCCGCTACGCCTCAATCGTGTCGTTCAACGCTAACTCAACTTCATCCGTCGGGGGAATTTGACGCTAAATTGCGTATGATTTACGATCCGGAAAGGTTTCCCCAGCGACCTTTCCGAATTGAGACATGTCTCGACGTTCGAGACGGTTCCGTTCAATACGACAATTTTCCTCTGCCAATATCCTCAATTACCGGTTCTCTCTACATGCGCGACGGCGCGTGGATTTTCAACGGGCTATCGGGAAAAAGCGGCGCGGCAAATCTCGTAGCGTCCGGATCGATCGCGAGCGGCGCGCTTATCGAAGAGATAACCGCGGAAATTACAGAATCGCTTTCCAAAAGAAACGCGGAAAACGCTACGAAAGACGACGTCCCGTATCGCCTGAATACTCTGAGCGAAGGCTCCGAATTCTCCGAAGGAGTCCCTCTCGACTCGCCCGCTCCCGTCGACTTGTTCGCCGCCCTGCCCGTCCCGGTCAACGCGCCGTTGAAAAAGGACGCGCAGCGTTTTCAACTGTCGACAAACGTGGAGAATTTCCCACTAGGCGAAGAATTGAGAGCGGCTCTTGTCAAGTACGACAAAAAAGAAGAATTTGAAAAACTGAATCTTATCGGAAAAGCCGACGGCCAAATCCGCGTCGCTTATCGCACTGATTCTCAAAAATTGGCGCTGGAATTTGAAATGAGGCCTACGCCGGGCTCGACGTCGGCGCGTCCGGAAGGTTTCCCGTACGAACTCCGCGACGTCGAAGGGCTGTTTGTCTACAGAGAAGGAGCGTTTATTGTCGAAGGACTTCGCGCTCGCAACGGTCGCACGACGCTATCCGCAGACGTTTCGAGTCAAACGGTTTCCGATCGCGGCTGGATTCTTGATCTTAACAATTTACGCGTCGATCAAGTCCAAATTGATCGCGATTTGCAAAGCGCCGCGCCCAATCAGGCGTTAAGTTTCCTTTCGTTTCTCAATCTTACCGGAAGTTTTAACGTCGACGGAAAGATGCGAATTATTAAGGGAACGGGCGTGCAAGCCAGACCGCAAGCGTTATGGAATCTTCGGCTGATCGCCCAACAAAACGCGGCGCGTCCGGGCGTCCAACTGGACGCGATTTGCGGATCGGTCAAATTAATCGGATCCGCGCGTGAAAACGAAACGCCCGAGTTTTTTGGAGAATTCAATCTCGACTCGCTTTATTTCAACGATCTTCAGATTGCCAATCTCAACGGCCCGTTTTATTTCAACGGCTCCGACTTATTCTGGGGCAAAGAAGCGCCTACCGTTCAGCGCACCCCGTTATATCAGGACGCTTTTCTCAGGACAATGATCGACGCGGATCCTGTGTTTCAAGCCTCTAAGCTGACGTATGTTCCAGAAAACCCCTGGCGAAAAACAGGAGTAAGCTCTAAGAGAAACGAGCAGACGTTGACGCGCGCGCAAGTTCAAAATCAAAACGGAGCTCCGGGATTCAAAGCGCAGGAAGAGCCGTCGTCCATGAAGACGCTTACTGTCTCCAACGACGGTCGCCGAACCCTTCAAGCCAGGATTTTTGGAGGTTATTTCGCCTGCGACGGCGTTTTTAATATGCGAGAAACGCCGACTTATCGTTTGAACGCCAGTTTGCATGAAGGAACTCTGGACGACGCCACGCGGTATTTTGCGCCCGGAAACAAACCGTTAAAAGGACGAATCAGCGCTCGCGCTTCTCTCATGGGCGAGGGCGCGTCGCTTGCTGCGCTCAAAGGCGAAGGAGACATGGACGTTCAGGACGCGGAACTCTACGAATTGCCGCAAATCGTCAAAATATTCCAGCTACTGAGCGTTAAAGATCCGGAACAGGCGGCGTTCAACTCGCTGACGGTAAAATACGACGTCCTGGGAGACAGACTCAAATTAACGAACGTCCTTCTTCGCGGCGACGCCATGACCCTTTTTGGGGAGGGTTGGCTGACAATCAAGGGACAGGAAAAACTTATCGATCTAACGCTCAATTCGCGCTTAGGCAACCCCTCGACGCAAATCCCGGTCGTGTCGGACCTCATCGGCGAAGTCGGCGATCAAATTACTCAAATTCGCGTGGAAGGGAACGTGAAATCGCCCGTTGTCCACCAGGAAGCGGCGCCGGGAGTCAAAAAAGCCTGGTGGAACGTCTTCCCGGAAAGGGAGCCCGAGCCGACGGACAAAGCCCCCGTCGAAAGAGCGAGACCAATTCGAGACGCGTGGAAAAAAATAACGGGCGCGAAAAAGGAATAATCTTGAAAAAAACAGTAGTATCAACGACTCCAACGAGGTATAATTAAGTTGGGCGTTTGGGAACAATCTCTTTCAGACGCGCGACAAAATCGAAAAAACGACGTTTCCCTAGAAAACGCGTTCGCTAACGCGGCGCGGAAAGGACTGCTATGAAAAAAGACAAATCGGACTGTCCAAACGCTATTTCGCGCCGCGAAGCGCTTAAAACAACGGCCGCCGTCGGGTTAACCGCCGCGGCGTCCGTCGTCGGGTTCCGTAGCCATGAAGAGCGTTGCCTCGTCAACGCGGCGGAAACTGTCGTCGCCGACGACCCTGCGCAACCGGAGGCGCCCAAAGCCGACGCCGTTTCCGGCGCGACAAGGACGTCGTTCAACGTCAAGCCAAGAGCTCCTCTGAACGAAAAAGTTCCGCTCGCAAAAATCGGCGATCTGACGATCAGTCGTCTGATCCTCGGCGGCAATTTAATTGGCGGTTACGCGCACTCGCGCGACCTGATCTATGTCTCCGACCTCATCAAAGCCTACCATACCGAACAAAAATGCGTCGAAACGTTTCTTCTCGCCGAAGAATGCGGAATCAACGCGTTTCTGGGCGACTGGAACCAGGGCAAAATGATGGAAAACTACTGGAAGTGGACGGACGGCAAGATCCAGCTCATTTCCCAATGCACCGACGACCTTGAAGTCGTCAAACGCACGATCGACTGCGGTTCCGTCGCCGTTTATCCTCAGGGAGAAACGTGCGACCGTCTCGTTCGCGAGGGAAACTTCGATCGAATTGAAAAGATCGTCGACATGATCCGCGACGCAAAGCTCCCCGTCGGAATAGGCGCGCACCGCGACGAAACGTTGAAGGCGATTCTCGACAAGGGAATCGTTCCCGATTTCTGGATGAAAACGTACCATCCAATAAACTACTGGTCCGCTCAGGCGGCGACCGAGCACGACAATATTTACTGTCGCAAGCCGGACGAAACTCGCGAGTTCTTCGCCTCGCGTCCCGAGCCGTGGATCGCGTTCAAGACGCTCGCGGCGGGCGCGGTTCATCCGCGCGAAGGATTCAAATTCGCGCTCGAAGGGGGAGCCGACTTCCTTTGCGTCGGCATGTACGATTTCCAGGTCGTCGACGACGTCAATATCTACACGGATATCGTTAAAAATCCAATCGAGCGTTCGCGCAGACTGCTCGACGACGTCGATCGCGAAAAGTACGAAGAGGAGCTTGAAGAACAGGAAGACGCGTGATTAAGAACACGAAGACGTCTTGTCTAAAAGACGGCCTCGGTTATAATGCTCGAAATTTTTTGACGTAAAACCGAGGTCGACATGTCCGATTCCAAAAAGCGCGGGAATAAGCTTCGCGAGTTAGAAAACTACTCGGAAAGTTCTTCCTACCGTAAAATCAAGTGCGAGTATTTTACGGTGGAAGGTTTTTCGCGCGCGCCCGTGATGACTTTCTGGAGAATCCCCGAATACAAATTAGGATTCGATCTCGGTTGGCAACCGTGGGAATTTATGGGAACCCCAAGGTGGTTCCTGTCGCACGCGCACATGGATCACGTCCTGGCGCTCCCCGCGTATATCGCGCGCCGAAGAATGATGCAAATGGAGCCGCCGACAATTTACGTTCCCGAACAAAAGGTCGGCGATATCAGACAGTTTCTCGGCGCGTTTTGCCGTTTGGAACAAAGCGTGCTTCCCTGTGAAATCATCGGCGTGAGGCCGGGCGACGAAATCGATCTTTCGCGAGAACTGGTCGTTTCCGTTCACAAAACGTATCACACGGTTCCTTCTATCGGCTATATTGTCTGGGAGCGGCGCAAAAAACTCAAGCCGGAATATCTTGAACTCAGCGGTCCGGAAATCCGCGACTTGAGCGTTTCCGGCGTCGAAGTGTCTTATGAGGTCCGTTTTCCGCGAATCGCCTTTCTGGGGGACAGTTCTCCAAGAGGACTCGACGAAAATCCCGACATGTACAAAGCGGACGTTCTCATTGCGGAAATGACGCACGTCTCCACGCAAAAAAACGAACCGCGTCAGACGCCCGGCCATATGCGCGTCGAAGACTACGTCGAGCGAAAAGACAAGTTCCAAAATAAAAAAATTATCGCGTCGCATTTCAGCGTTCGTTACGCCCAGCGCGACGTCGAGAATTGCGTCAAGCAAAAATTGCCCGATATGCTTGGCGGTCGGCTCGTCCTCGTTTAGACGTCGGCGAACCCGGCGTACTTTGTCGTCTTGTTTTTTGGAACTTTTTCGTCGTCGGCGTTTCTAAAGACGCGTTTGAGGTTTCAGCCAGCGCCGTTTTATAAACGGGGGGCGTTGACAGTTTCCGACGTTATTATACAATCGAAGAGCTTGAGAGTTCACGAATCGTTCGCGCGGAGGATTGCGGACGAATTCGTCTCAAGATTTTGGTTAAATACGCTCTTTACGGCGTTTGTAAGCGGTCGATCATGAAAAACTGGTCTCCGTTTTTGTTTCGCGTCGTTTTCGGCCCGTTCTTGTGAAAACGACGTTTAGGCGAAATTGTTTATTTTAGTGATCCGTTTAACTGTTCCGTCGCGAAGCCGACGGTCTTAACAAGGATTTTAGCATGAAAAAGAACTCTTCTCGCGGTTTTACCCTTGTGGAACTGCTCGTCGTCATTGCGATCATCGGCATTTTGATCGGTCTCCTTCTTCCGGCCGTTCAGGCGGCTCGCGAGGCGGCCCGCCGTATGCAATGCACCAACAACCTCAAACAATTAGGTCTTGCGGTTCAAAATTTCCACGACACTTACAAACGTATTCCGAACCAGTACTGTGATCCGATGTGGACCAGCTATCTGCCGGATAGCCTTAAGACCGGCGAATGGTATAACTCGACGGAGACCTGGCCGTATCGTTGCAACCGCATGCCCGCTCAGGCGTGCCTTCTTCCTTTCGTTGAACAGAACGCTCTCTTCACGAAGATGACCGCCGCTTTCGAATCGGCCAAGTCTTCCGGCGACGTGAACGCTACGTTCAGCCCGACCGGCGCGAACGAAATTACGTGCGCTAAGGTGGACGCGTTCCTTTGCCCCTCTGACGGCAACGCCGAAACCGACGCTGACACGATCTCGAAGATGAGCTACGTAACCTGTATTGGCGACTGCGCGATGAGCGTTAAGTCTGGACGCGGCAACCGCAATCACCGCGGACTCTTCTGCAACGGCGCGATCGGCGGCAAAGTCAAGATGTCGACGATTGAAGACGGCACGAGCAACACGATGGCCTTCAGCGAAACCTGCACCTGTAAGCTCGCAGACACGGACGCCAGAATCAAGTCCGGCGTCGCCTATTTAACCGGTATGTCCACGCAACCTCCCAGCGCCTGTCTTGCGTTGCGCGGTTCGGGCGGTATGTTGCAACCGACGGGAAAAGGCGAGGGTTACGCGATTAAAGGACGACGTTGGTTGGACGCGCGTATTCCTCACGTCAGTTTTACCGCCGTTCTTCCCCCGAACAGCCCAAGTTGCACCCAAACGGTCGACGGCACAAGCCCGAATCCTGATCACTATTCGTTCATGACCCCGTCGAGCAACCATAGCGGCGGCGTCAACGCGGTAATGTGCGACGGTTCCGTTCGTTTCATTTCCGACACGGTCGACTGCGGCAACCAACTTGGAGCTTTGTATAGCGCCGAGGGCGACTATCCGAATACCGGAGCCACGCTTCGCGGCGTCTGGGGAGCTCTGGCTACCCCGCAGGGCGGCGAAACGGTTACCGCTATGTGATTCTCGCTTCTTAGCGTGAAAAACGCCTGGCGCATTTGCGAAAAAAGTTGTCAGGCTTTCAACAGTTGAACGATGGTCGCCGGAGTCCTCGCGATTTCCGACGACCGTTTTCGCTGAAG
>JAFZNK010000274.1 GCA_017550965.1 Thermoguttaceae bacterium | reverse complement strand
CGTGGCGCGTTCCGAAGTAACCGGCAATATGGGAGACGGCGTCGTTGCGACGGACGTCTTTATTTTCGGCGGCAAGATCAACGGCAACGGTTACTACAGCTATCTCGACAAGATTTACGCGCTCGCAAACAAAGACTTTGATCCGATCGTGGTTAACAAGTGGGCGGCTGGAACCTTTTTCGAAAGGAAGTTCAGCAATAATTCGTCCAACTGGCACGACTTTGATTTCAGCGAAAACTACGACGAATTGCCAACCTACGGCGTTCTTGGCGAGAACGTTATGATTCTACCCTACGAACCGAATGCGACCGATTCGGAAACCGACGTCGTCGTTCAATCCGAAGTGAACGACAACTATGGAATCGGCGTGCGCGCGCTCGACAGGGCGTTAATTCAAGACGCTTGGATCATGCGCAATACGGAAGACGGCGTTCAAATAGGCGCTTATGGAATTTCGTCTAAAGCGGCGAACGCCGGCGCCGAGACGAAAGGCGACTCCGACGCTGGGACGCGCTCGACGATCATCCAAACGCTTATTGCCGACAACGGTATGGACGGGTTCCACGCTTTTGGAATCGGCGCGGATCTTTATAACGTAACGATCGCCAATAGCGGCGGGTTTGCCGTGACGGCCGAACGCGGCTACTACGGCGAACCCAACGTCGCGCTGGTTAATACGATCGCAGCGCTTTCGAAATACGACGGAACAGACGTTGAAGGCGCGAGCTTTGTCGTTAATAACAACTCGCTCGCTAATCTGGCGCAGGGCGACGTATGGGCGACAAACTCCGACCCGCGAGATCCTTATTCCAACGAAGACGCGAAGAATATCTTTACCAACGCGTTCGGCAATAGAATAGAGCGGCGCGACTATACGCTCAACGTTGCGGCGGGGTCCAAGGCGGCGGGCGTCGGCGACTGGGAGCTCAACGAGCCCGTCGAAGAGTACTGGACGACCGGCGAAATCGAAGACTTGCCAGGCGACGATTATTGGCTCGACTTTGCGCGCATCAGCCGTATCAACGGAATTGACGGCGAGAACCAATCCCTCGATCTGGGCGTCTACGCGGCGGGACGCGGGCCGGAACAGCCGTCGATTATCGTGACGACCCTCGACGACGTCGTCGACCGTTACGACTATTGGATTTCTTTGCGCGAAGCGATCGAAGTCTATTTCGCGTGGGACTCCGACGCCCGCGCCGTCTCGAAGGATAACGTCGTCGATACTGACGCGCGAACCTACGACGGAAACGTCGACGCGACCGGTCTCACGATCACCTTCGACCTGACCGAATACATTGCCAAAGATCGCCAGGCGAAGGAAGCCGCATGGCGCCAAGAACACCCAGGCGAAGAATTCAACTACACAGAGCCCGAGTTCGTGATCACGCTCGACCAGGGCAAGATGCTGACCGTTAAGAACGGCATGACGATCGACGCGAGCGCCGTTAAGTTCGGCGACGACGTCGTTGCGCGCGAAGCGCAGAATATTACCGTCGACGGTTCGTATAAGGACGCTGGAACGTCGACGAACGTTGACGTCGCGTTTACCGTGAGCGCCGATTTCGTTCAGTCGCCGCTTGCGTCGTTGACCGTTAAGGGAATGACGATCCAGAACGTTAAGAGCGGCATTGTCGCCGACTACGACGAGAACGACGCCTCGAATACGGCGAAGATCGACGAAATTACGCTCAATTCGACGGTCGTCTCCGTTCTCATGTCCGAAGCCAACTACGGCGTCGGCGCGCCTCAAACGGACGTAACGCTCGAAAACGGCG
>JAFZNK010000273.1 GCA_017550965.1 Thermoguttaceae bacterium | reverse complement strand
GTAGATAACGCGGGCGCGTTGTTTTTCGGCGGTCCCTGATCGCGTCGAGGTTCCGGCGGTCTGGATCCGTCGCGCCATGATCGGCCCGTCGTTTCGTACAGTTTCGTACACCCGCCGAAGGTTCCGGCGGTCGCTACAGATCCCGCGTCGAGGTTTCGCGCGGTCTTTTCCCTCTGTAACGGGGGCGCGGCGGCGGCATGATCGGCCCGTCGTTTCGTACAGTTTCGTACACCCGCCGAAGGTTTCGGCGTTTGGTTCTTCCCCCCTTGCAAAGGAAAAGGCAAGCGACGCGGGCGCGGTTGTTTTCCGGCTGTCTCTGATCGCGTCAAGGTTCCAGCGGTCTGGAACGGTTCCGCCGTCTGCATGATCGGCGGGCGGTTCCATGATCGGCGGGCGGGTTCCGGCGGTCTGCATGATCGGCCCGGCGGTCTGTCTCTGATCGCGTCAAGGATCCCCGGCGGCGTGTTCGCCATGATCGGCGCGGCCCGTCAAAGAGTTTTCTATAATAGCCGGTTAACGCGTTCTATAAAACGCCGCGCGACTGTGTCCCCGTAACGGTTGCTTACATTAAGAGCTTTTGATATTTCGCGCGGCGTCGCGCCCTCTAATCTCAAAAAAAGCGCTTTTCGTTGGCGCGGTTTGAGAGCGTCAAGGGCTTTTTGAATAATCGCCCGTTGTTTTCGGCGTTCCTCTCTTGCTTCGGCGATTTCGGCGGGGGCTTCGCCCGTTGCCGCCGCAAAGTCTGCGAGCCCGTCAAGGGATATAAAAGCGGGCGGCGTCTTGTAGCGCGTCCCTTCGGCTTTCATCCGCGCGTTTTTTAACGCGCCGCTTGTTCGAATAACAAGATAATTTTCTATAGAGCGACGCGGGCGCGCCGCGTCAATCGGGAAACGGTTAGAATAGAGCAAAAGAAAAGCGTCTTGTTTTGCGTCTTGAAATTCGCGCGGGCGTTTCCGCGTCGCAACGCGCGCCGCCCGCCCTGCGATTCTGTCGAGTTCTTCAAACGTGAAAAAAAAGCGCGCGTTTTCCGTTTTACAATTCCTTTTAATCTTGCGCGCGTCCGGTTCCGGCGGTCTGTGATCGTGCCGAAGGTTCCCCCGCTTGTCTTTCCTTCGCAAGAGAAAAACCGCGCCCGCGTTTTCTCTATAATCACAAGCGAACGCTGGAAAAACGACTTTTTACTGGTCCTGGTATGTATCACCCCCCCCCGACGCCTTGCTGCCCGCCACCTTGCGCAAGAAAAAACGTTTGGAAGGACCCGCGAGCTTTTCCCGAATGTTCCAGCCGTCTGGAACGGTTCGCGGCGTCAAGTCTGTTTCCGGCGTGGTCGAGGTTTCAAAGGTCGACGCCTTCGGCGTTCCCCTAGCAAGAGAAAAAGGCAAGAGAGTCCCGGCGGGCGTTCCATGATCGCGCCCGGCGGCGTCTCTGATCGCGTCAAGGTTTCCGGCGGCGTCTGGAAAGAAAACAACAAAATCCCCCCCCACTGTTCCCCGCGCCCTGTCTTTCGTTTTTCGGTTTGGTAGTACATTTTGAGAATCGCGCGGCTAGTCTGGACGCCTGGAACGGTTCGCCGTCCCTTCGGCGGTTCCGGCTTTAACAAACGGCACAAAAGGCAAACAAACGGCAAACGCCGCGTCTCTTGTAATTCTTTACAGCGTTTAAAGTTACGTTTAACAAACGGCAAAAGGCACAAAAGGCAGAGGGAAAGAACGTTAAAAAAAATAGGAACACGAAAAACGCCTAAAATAAGTTAAGATAAATAATATAGATAATATAGATAATATAGTAATTTTTAAAAATAGCGCTTAAGGGGGTATCTATCTTAAAGCGTTTTTTTCTCTCTCTTTGAGTCGTTTTTTTTTGGTCCCCCCCCTTAAGGCCCTATGCCTTTTGTTTCGTCTCTCTCTCTAACAGGGTTGCGCGGCGTGTTCTTATTGTCTTTTAAGTGCTTTTAACGTCTCTTAATTTTTTAGCTTTTCTTTTAGCTTTTTTTGTTTCGCTCTACGTTTTACGGCGTTTAAATAATCCCTTCGGGCGTGCTAAATACAGGCTCCGTCGTTAGTTAGGCGGAGCCTTTTTTATTATGCGCGGCGCGTTCCGTCGTCAAAGACCGCGCCCGCGCTCCAAAAAACGCGCGGCCGGGGTTCAACGCCCGTTGAAACTCAGGGTTTATCGCGTCGCCGGGCGACAAGATCTTTCAAATCGGCGCGGAACAATCGTCTCCGGCCCTTCTCTTCAATTCGCCCGCTTGCCAAAAAGTCCCTCTTTCAAAGACGCAAAATCTGCCAAAAATTATACTTTTCGGCCAATCGCAACCTAATCAAATCCTTTCTCCTAATTTTACACAAAAAACATTTTCAAGCAAGAAAAAGGAGCTTTTTGGCAAATAAAAAGGTCATATTTTTCTATTTTGTATCAAATTTACGACAAAACAGGCTCTTTAACGCCTCGCCAAAAAGTATACCTTTTGGCGAGGCGTTCGCTCGATCAATCCCGTCCGGAAACATTTTAATAAAAGGACATAGAAAAACGTTTTTTCCCCGTTTCAACAAAGCGATCCCGTCGCAGAGCGGACGTTTAACCGAAACGGAACCGCGCGAAAAAAGACAAAAAGACCGCCGTAAAACGACCTTCATAACCAAATAAACGAAACGACCACCGTCATAACGTCGACGTTTCCGCCTTCCGGCGCCGGAAATTCGCGACGATCGAGCGCCCGCCATGACCGAGTCCCTGTTTTCCAAAAACGAAATGTCCGAAGAGGACGTCAAGTTCCAGTACATAACGCCCGCGATCCAAAAGAAATGGTCGCCCGACAAAATCCGCATGGAATACGCGTTCACCGCCGGGCAAATCGTTCTTCAGGGCTCCAAATCGGGCAAAAAGGCGCCCAAACGCGCCGACTACGCGCTCTTTCCGGACAAAAACGCGCCTCTGGCGATCGTCGAAGCGAAGTCGAACAAATTCCCCGCAAGTCACGGGCTGCAGCAGGCGATGGATTACGCGGTCGCGCTCGACGCCCCGTTCGCCTACAGCTCCAACGGCGACTCGTTTGTCGAACACGATTTCCTCACCGGACGGGAGCGCGAGATTTCCCTCGACGCTTTTCCGTCCGAAGAGGAGCTTATCGCGCGCTTTAAAAAGGAAAAAGCGCTCTCCCCGGAAGAAGAGCGCGTTCTCAATCAGCCCTATTACG
>JAFZNK010000272.1 GCA_017550965.1 Thermoguttaceae bacterium | reverse complement strand
CCGTGCGCGAGCGCCTCCGGAACAAACCCGTCCGTCGCGCCGATCGCCTCGTACCCGGCGCCATATTCCGAAGACGCGCTAACGTCCGCAAGAAAAGCGAGATTCGGATTGCTAAGCGTACCCTCGCCCGCCGCCAAACCGCCGACGAGAGCAAGCGCTCCAACCAACGTCAAAAGTATGCGCAATAATTTCACGTCGAGTCCTCCCCGCGCGCAACGCGCGTTTGTGCGTTAATTACGTCGCGCCGCCGACTACGCGCGACGCCTCGAACATAGTATAACGAGTAGCGGGGCGAGATGCAAGCGTTGGACGTAGGAAATGCCAAATGCGGAGAGAACGCCGCGTGGATCTGCGAGGGGCCCGATTTAAGTCTGGGCGCAGTTGGACGAACGGAGGTCGTCCCGACGTTTCATCTCCTCTGCGCGCGCGCCGTAAGATATTCCAGCAGCGCCTTGTCAAAGGGCGTTGACACGTTCAACTCGACGAAATCGAATTTCGCATGAGCGGCTTCGCGCCGAAAGCGTTCGCGGAACTCTTCGAGCGCGGCTTCGTAATCGGCGCGCGCGGCGTCGGCGTCGACGACTAGGGACTCGCCGGTTTCAGGATCTTCAAGCTGCACGGTTCCTTTAAAGGGGAATCGGACTTCGGCGTCGTCGAGAATATGAAAGAGAATAACGTCGTGTCCGGCGTGGCGGAGACGATAGATGGAACGGAGCGTTTCCTCGGGATCGCCTAACAGATCGGAAAAGACCATAACGAGGGACGCGCGTTTGAGCATGCCGGCAAGTTGCGCGAGCGCTTCGGGCGCGTTGGTTGCGCCGGTTGGAGTAAGATTCGCGAGGGTCGAGAGGACGGCGCCGAAGTGCGAGCGTTTCGAACGCGGCGGAAGCGAATGGCGAATCTTTTCGTCGAAGACGACGAGCCCGACCGGGTCCTGCCGACAGATCATAAGATAGCAGAGCGCCGCCGAAAGTGAGATCGCGTACTCGAATTTCGTAATTTCGCCGTTGTACGAATAGCCCATCGAGGCGCTCGAATCGACGACGAGCCAGCCGGTCATATTCGTTTCCGCCTCGTATTTGCGCACGTAATACTTGTCCGTGCGCGCGTAGAGACGCCAGTCGATATCCTTCGGATCGTCCCCGGGCTCGTATTTCCGATGTTCGCTAAACTCGACGGAAAAGCCCTGCAACGGGCTCGCGTGAAGCCCGTGCATAAAGCCCTTGACGATGAACTGCGCCTTAAGATCGAGTCGGCTAATCGTCTTGGCGATTTTCGGATTCAAATACGCTTCGCTATTCTTCATAACCGTATCCTAAGACGTCGCGCGAACGCGTCGGCTAAACCGCGTCGGTAAGCTGAAAAACTGGCATGAGGAGCGCGAGAATAATGTAAAAGACCGCGCCCGCGAGCATGAGCAGCATCATCGGTTCGAGGAGTCGCACCATAATATCGATTCGTTTCGAAAGCTGTTTTTCTAGCGAATCGGCGAGATTGAGGAGCACCTTTTCGAGCGTGTTCGATTCTTCGGCGATCGTTATCATCGTCATCGCCTG
>JAFZNK010000271.1 GCA_017550965.1 Thermoguttaceae bacterium | reverse complement strand
TGGATGGGCGTCCTACGCCGCGACCCTCGGATACGACGTCAATGCGAATACGGTAACCGTATCTTCCGCGCTCGCGTGGGGAAATAACGTTACGCCGGCTACCTCGGATCCAGAACGAATCATGCAACTCGTCGCTTTTGACGTTACCGAAAAGCAACAGAATGGGCTTGGCAATACGAACCCGCAGGTTTTTCGCACGGTTTTAATAACGGAACCCGTCGCGCAAGACCTCGCCAAGGGTTACGCTAGTAAAGACGCGCTTGAAGACGCCGTCGTTGCGACCGCGCGTCGTCCCGTCGCAATGAGAGCCTTTGCCAAATACTGGGCCAATACCGGCTCGGCGCAATCGGAACTTGAATCGTTCGAATCGTTTGCCGATAAACTACGCCGCGATCCCGACGAGCGCGTTGCGTTAACTCCCACCCCGGAATGGCTTCGCGGCGCTGTTGAGAACGAGCGAATAGAGACGATCGCAACGGCGCTCAAAGGACAGACGATCTTTCTTGTCGCAGGGGACGCAGCGCGCAATAAATTCATGACGGCTCCCGGCGGCGGTTCTGTTACCTTTGAGATACGTTTGCCGCAGGACTGGGATCAGCTAATCGCGCCGTTTGGTTACGAGCCGCTAGAGCGCTTTGAATCGTCGAACGCTAACGCGTCTCAACCTGCCGAGCGGACAACGGCGCAGCGTGAAGCCGGAAGGCTCGCCGCGCCCGAGGCGCTCGCCGACGGAGAATATCGCGTTATGCCGGCCATGGAACTCGTTACGGAAGAGGGGAGAGTCTATCGCAGCGCCAACGGCGCTACCGCCGCATGGAGTTACGGCGCCGCCGACGTCGCAAATCTCAACGCGTCCGCGCAATTTGAAGAATTTATGGCGGCGATCTATCCCGGGTGCTCCTTTATCGTTACGGACGGGCTGATTTCCGCCGTCTTCCTTCGTCCTGTCGCGTCGGGGCGGCGCAATAACGGTTCTGCGCTGAGGTTATCCCCGGAAATGCTCGGCGACGCGCGATTATTCCTTGAAATCGTAACAAGGCGCGGCAGGCGCGTCGGTTCGGAGACGCCGGACGGCGCGACGCTCCTCGTTTCAACGCGAACGACCCGATTAACGATCAATTGGGACGGAACGTTGGAAATACAAGATCCCGACGGAACGAACCTCTTAACGCTTGCCGAATCCGAGCTAACGCTCAACCGTCGCGCGCCGGTCGGCGCTAGCTCAAGCGTAATCCTTCGCGCGTCAGACGGAATTGAACGCGTTCTATCTTTCGTTAAACGAGACGCTCGAGTCGTCGTCGTGAGCTATCGTGCGCGCTGATCAGGTCTAGCGCTCCGGCGTTGCTAATTAAGGGCGTTTCTTTCGCAGGCGGTTGCGTAGGAGCGCAAGCGCGCAGGCGCCGACGATTGGTTTTCGACGTTGAAAATGCGCGTCAGTACTTTTGCGCGCGTCTTTATCTTGTCATTTCCCACTTGTTAATTGTAAAAGTAAAGTTGAGGATTAACTTTGTCATTTCCTCCTCGTTGAGTTCTTCGAGTTCCAGTTCGGATTGCACGTCGATCTGGTATCCTTCAGACGCGCCGATTTTGTATTTGATTTTATCGTCGAACTGGTATCCTTCAGACGCGCCGATTTTGTATTTGATTTTATCGTCGAATTTTGCCCATAACAGCATGATTTCGGCGTTTGGAATAGGCAAATGAGCAAGCATGGCGCCCGGCGAATCGACGTTGGGTATTCTGACGTTGATCTTTTTCGCGGCAAGGTCGACGTTGGTTACTCCCAATAGGTCGCGATAGACAATGTGCGCGACGTGCGACGCGAACCC
>JAFZNK010000270.1 GCA_017550965.1 Thermoguttaceae bacterium | reverse complement strand
GCGCGGCGTCGGCGTTGACAATTCCGACGAGCACGACGTTTGGAAAGTCGAGACCTTTCGCAATCATCTGCGTTCCGAGCAGCACGCGGTAGTCGCCGCGCTGAAAGGCTTCCAACGCGCGTTCGTGCGCGTCCTTTGCCTGCGTCGTATCGGAATCCATGCGCAAGATGGGCGCGTTTGGGAATCGCGCGCCGAATTCCTGTTCCAGACGCTGCGTTCCGAACCCGCCGTATTTAATGCCGGCGAATTTGCAATAGGGACATTCGCGCGGCGCGGGAATCTGGTAGTCGCAGTAGTGACAGATTGCGATCTGCTGCGTGATATGATGCGTGAGCGCGACGTCGCAGTTCGGGCATTTAAGCGTCTCGCCGCACGACGGACATTGAATATGCGTGGAATATCCGCGCCGATTGAGAAGGAGAATGATCTGGTTCGTCGGATCGTCGTCGAGCGCGAGTTCGATATCGCGGCCTAATCGTTCGCAGAGCGCGCCGCGCGTAAATCCGGACGCGACGCGTTCGCGCATATCGACCGCGTAGACGGGAGGTTGCGGCAGATCGCGCACGCGGCGCGGAAGCGAAAGTAATTTGTATCCGCCAAGTTGCGCGTTGCGCCAGCTCTCTAAGGACGGGGTCGCCGATCCGAGCACGAGGGGCGCCTTGTCTTGTTCCGCGCGATATCGCGCGACGACTCGGGCATGATAGCGGGGCGCGACGTCCTGCTTGAAAGAGGTCTCGTGCTCTTCGTCGATAACGATGAGTCCCAAGCGCTTGCAGGGCGCGAAAATAGCGCTTCTCGCGCCGACGACGACTTGCGCGCGACCGTTGGCAATTTTATCCCATTCGGCTTTTCGTTCGAGTTCGGTGAGGCGACTATGAAGCACGGCGACGTCGCCAAGTCGCGCGCGGAAACGCTGGACGGTCTGAGGCGTGAGACTAATTTCGGGGACGAGCACGATCGCCTGCTTGCCGTAGGACACGACTTCTTCGATCGCGTCGATATAGACTTCCGTCTTGCCGCTTCCGGTCGCGCCGTGGAGTAGAAAGACGTCGTTGCGTCCGTTTCGAATGGCGTCGAGAATGGAATCGAGCGCGTTCTGCTGGTCGGGATTAAGTTCGTGCGGCTCGACGCGTTTCGTCGACTTGCTCGCGTTGGCCAGCTCGTCGTAGAAACGACTTGTGCGTCGCGTTCGCTTCATGACGATCAGGCCTAGATTTTGAGCGCGACGATCGGGGCGGTCGAGCATTTCGCCATGCGCGCAAGTTCTGCCGTCGTAGGCGGTTCCGCCGCGCGTCGAAGTTCGTCGAGACAGTAGCGCTGCTTGGGGGTGAGCTGATCGTAAAGCGTTTGTTTCTTTTCGGAATCAACGCGCTTGAGTCGCGCGTCGACGTCGTTTGCGAGCGTGCAGACGGAGGTCGTTCGCGCGCCGATCGCGTCGCGCACGCAGGAGGGGAGGATTCCGTCGAGCGTTTGACCTAACGGGCAGAGGTAGCGTTTGGAAAGCCAACGCGCCATTTCGAGCGCCTTGTCCGAGAGAAGGGGCGCTTGATCGACGAGTTTCGAGATTTCTTTAATACGAAAGGATTTGCGCGTTGCGGGCTCGGTCGCGGGCTCGGCGGACTTGACGCTATTATCCTCGGGAATATCAAAGAGGGTCGGGGTCGCGTCGGACTTGGACGCGGGTCGTTTATGAGCGCGCGGGGGGACGTCGACCTCTTTAATCGCGCGCTTTTCGAGCGCGACGCAGTAGGCGACGACGGACCGATTGCGGGCGCCGAGGGGCGCGAGCACGCGCATGCCCGGAGCGATGCGATCGCGTAGTCGTTCCGGTACTTTGTAGTCGAATTCGCCGTCGGGTCCGTCGGAAAAGACGACTTTTGCGACGAGCGCTTCCGCGTTGGGATCGTAGTTTTCCCATACGGGGAGATCGGGATCGAAAAAACCAGTTTGCTTCTCGGTCATATTAGCGCCGCGTCTTCATTTGAGAGCGCGTAAATTATTTCCAAAG
>JAFZNK010000269.1 GCA_017550965.1 Thermoguttaceae bacterium | reverse complement strand
TTTTGGGCGCGCGCATATAGTATTTCGACAAATCGATTAATCCGTCGTTCCCGGCGTCGTCTAAAGAAGCAAAATACTTCGTGATCCGCTCGGTCTCCTCCAACGTCAGACGCGACAACGCGACGCGTTTGCCGGGAAATCCCAGCTTCTGACAAATTTCAATTATCTCGGCGCTTGTCTTATTAAGTTGTCTGGCTAAAACGTAAATTCGAATCATCGTCGTTTTCTCCCCATTGTACTATACGTAAATTCTGCAAAAGCAACGTCTAACGTTCAAAACAACGGTCATAACCGGGCGACGTCGTCGCGTTTCTAAGAAATTTCGAACGTAGAATTGTAAACTAACCCGCTATTCCGCGCATTATAACGCGCTCGACAGATTATTCAACGGTCGACATTAGATATTCCAAGAGTTTTGCGCAAAGAAACGACCGCGTTTAAGCGGCGCGTCGATCAAAAAAACCGGGCGCGTCGCGCCCGGTTTGAGAAACTGAGTTTAAGAGCCCCCGGTCGGGGAAAAGCGTCATTCGACGCCGTCGAGAAGTTCGAACATCGAGTTCGAGTCGCGGTCGTACGCGCTCAGGCAGAACGAATCGTCTTCGTCCGACAGATCGTACGGCAAGTCGTAGCCGTCGACGAACCCGAGCAGTTCTCGAGACCGACTCGGCGCCTGGAGCTTCTTAATCGCTTTAGCTTCAATTTGACGAACGCGCTCGCGCGTAACTTCAAAGACTTTGCCGACTTCTTCGAGCGTGTACTCGCAGCCGTCGTCGAAACCGAATCTCATCTTGACGATGTCGCGCTCGCGGGGCGTGAGCGTCTTCAACACTTTTTCAAGTTTTTCGTGAAGCGCGTTGTTCGACGCGGCGCTCTCGGGTTTTCTAAACGAGCCGTCGGGAATGAAATCGCCGAATCGCGCCCCGGAAGCGTCGCCAATCGGACATTCCAAGCTAATGGGCGAGGAGCTCGTTTCAAAAATTCGCTTGACTTCGTCGGGCCGCATTTCGGTGCGCGCGGCAAGTTCTTCGTCGGAAAGTTCGCGCCCAAGGCGTTGGAACCCGTCTTTTTGCGCGGCGTGAAGTTTGGAAAGCGCTTCGATCATATGCGCGGGGACGCGAATCGTGCGCCCCTGTTCGGCGATAGCGCGCGTAATCGCCTGACGAATCCACCAGGTGGCGTAGGTGGAGAATTTGAATCCGCGTTGACGTTCGAATTTGTCGACCGCGCGCATCAAGCCCGAGTTGCCTTCCTGAATGAGATCCAGAAAACTCATGCCGCGATTGCGATATTTCTTGGCGATCGAGACGACCAAACGCAAGTTGCTGCGCGTAAGAGCGTTTTTCGCTTCTTCATATTCCAGACGGAAGCGTTCGATTCGCGCGATGCGACGGCGCAGTTCGCGCGGAGTTTCGCCGGCCTTGACGATCAGTTCGCGCAATTCGTTCACGTATTCCTGGCGGCGTTTGGGAGTGTAGCGGGCAAAGTAAGAAGAATGAATGATTTCGAGAAGTTTTTCGATGCGCTCGCTCGTCTTTTTCATCAGTTCGACGGCGCCTTTGGCGCGACGGGTGCGCAGATGCAGCTCTTCGACGAGGACCGCGCAGCGGCGTCGGCGCGCGATCGCGACGCGACGTAATTCGCGGTTTTCTTCCAGAAGTTCCCGTCCGCATTCGAGCGGGGCGAGAAGACTCTTTTTCTTCATCGCGGCGACGCGGCGCTCGGCCAAATACTCGTGGCGAAGATTGCGGCGACGTCGGTAGTTTTCCGCGAGGTTCTTATTGACGGCGCGAAGCGTTTCCAGATGCGCGGGAATGCGGCGAACCGTCGTTTCTTTGTCGACGCCCTCGACGCAGGCGCCGCCGTTGGACGTCAGGAACGTACGATCGAACGCGGCGTCCCCGTTGACGTAATCTTGTAAAACGCGCTCGACGTCGACAAGCGCCATCGGCGACGAGAAGACGACTAGTCGATACCGCTTGCGCGCGGTTTCGACCTGACGCGCTTTTTCAACTTCCTGTTCGCGCGTCAGAAGCGGAATATTCGAGAGTTCGCGCATATACAGACGCACGGGGTCGACTTTTCCATAATCGTTTTCGACGACGTCCATCGCGCTGACTTCGTTGTAACGATCGTTTGAAAAATCCTGTTCGCCGCGAAAATCGTCGAGCGTTCCCTGCACAATAACCGAAGGTTCGTCGTCCCCGTCGGAATAATACGTTTCGAAACGTCCTTCCTGATCGTCCACCAGTTCGACGTCCTCTTCGTCAAGACGCGCGCGCCATTCGGCGATCCAGGAGGAATCGATCGTCGGCGAACTGAGCACGAGCCGGGCGAGATCCTGCGCCGTAACAAATCCGCGCGTTTTGCCAACGTTCAACAACTCTTGAAACTCTGGTATATTCCATTCAGATTTCGACATAAAATCTCCTTATTAATAAGTCGTCTTCGTGGAAGATCGCAACGCGCGGAGCGGAAACGATCCAAGGGGAACAAGCGTCTTTGCGGCGAGGCGTCCGGGACAAGTCGTCGACAAGAGACGCTTCGGTCAAAAAACGCTCGAGGATACAACGATCGAGCGAACTCGATTTCAAGCGGCGCAAACGCGCGCTTTCACGTTATACGCAAAAAAACCGCAATCCTTGCGTCGTTTTTGCAATTATTCTTTCGAGGTCACGCGTCGCCGTACGATTCGGATTCTTCTTGTCCGTCGTTCTCTTCTTCTTCTTCGAAGAGGGCGTTCGCGTTTCTGTTTTGCTGTTTCAACTGAGCGGCTTCCCGAATTTTCAGCAGCGCCTTGAGTTTGTCTTCGGGGCTCTGATCGGTCTCGCGCAAAACGCTCATTTGGACCGGCTCTTCGCGATCGAGACGCGCGCGCTCAAAAGCCGCGAACAAGTCGCGAAGCAGGATTTCCGTCGCCTCGGGAGACGCGAGCGTCGACAGAAGTCCTTTAGTTTGCGCGCCGGCGTCCAGTTCGATCAAAAACGACTTCATCGCGTCGTCTTCGTAACGCAGGATCAAACGGTCGAACGTCGGAGCAAGCCCCTGTTCGAAAAAGTCGCGCGCGACAAGGTCGAGTTGACGCGCGGCCGGGGAGCGCATCAGTTCGTTGGGGATATTGGCGACGAGTCGTGGAAAAAGGTGAGGATTCGTAATCACAATTTCCAGGTACTCGCGCTCCAAAGGAGTAGGCGTCAGACGAGGATCGGTCAGCGCGAACCGCTCAAACGGCTCAAATCGTTCGCGCAACTCTTCGTCGGTCTCGTCCTCCGAATTGGGGACGGGATAAATCCAATCGCGTCGAAACTCCCGGATTCTCGCCTCTTCGGGATCGACAGGCTCGGACTCGACGTCGTAAACGTCGGCGAAACCGTCGTCGGCGCGGCGCTGTTCGTAGCGCTCTTCGCGCTCTTCCGCGCGTTGCGCGTACCGCTGGCCGCGCGCGCGTTTGTCGGCAAGTTGACGGCGAATTTCCCGTTCGCTCACGCGGAACCGGGTCGCCAGGCGCTGGATCGTCTTAATGACGCGCACTCTCACGGGGTCGTTCAGCGAACGCGACTCTTCGGGAAAGAGCGCGACGACGTCGAGGAGCGAGTCGAGCGCTTTGGCCGATTCGACGACGTCGGCGTCCAAATCGATTCCGGCGATCGCCGTTTTGAACGCGTGGTCCAACGCGTCGACCGTACCGGTTTTAAGGAGCCGCTCAAACGCTTCCGGCCCTTTTTCCAACAGGAACTCGCAGGGATCCGCGTTGTTGGGCAACGTCAACACGCTCATGTCGACGCCCTGCTCGACGAAGAAACGCAACACCTCGCGCGCGCGTTTCTGACCCGGCTCGTCGCCGTCGAGGACGAGGATCATTTTGTCCGCGAATCGCTTCAAAATGCGGACGTGTTCCGCGCCCAACGCCGTGCCGAGAACGGCGACTACGTTCGCGAATCCAAATTGCGACGTCACGATGCAGTCGGTGTATCCCTCGGTAATAAGGACGCGTTTGGTATTCCGAATCGCCGTTCGGGCGCGATCCAGCCCGTAAACCATTTTCGATTTGGTAAAAATCGGCGTTTCCGGGGAATTGACGTACTTCGCGGGGCTTTTTAAAGTCGTGTTCGGCAGGAGTCGGCCGCCAAACGCGACGACGCGATCCTGAACGTCGCGAATGGGGAACGTCAACCGCCCGCGAAATCGGTCGTAATAGCGTCGTCGTTCCGCGTCGGAGAGCTCGGGGGTCGGCTCAAAAGTCGGTCGGGGAAGGACGCGCCCTCGCTCGTCGTATTCGTCGCGATACGCGAGTACTCCGGCCGCTTCGAGAATACGAACGCGATTGCGATCGTAGCGAACCCAACGCAACGTCGAGTCGAAATCGAGAGGCGCGTAGCCGATCATGTAGCTCTCGCTCGCGACGTCGGAAATGCCTCGGGAACGCACGTATTCGCGCGCTTCTTCCGCTTCGGGGTCGTTTAAAAACGCGTCGCGGTACTTATGCGCCAGCCAGTCCATTGCGCGATAAAGCGCGGATTTGTCGATCTCGACGGGCTGATATTGCGGCGCCGACGCCGCGGCGTCTTCGTCTAACGCCTTGCTCGGCCCGGCGATCGCCTGACGGCGTTCCTGACGCGGAAACGCTTTAAACGGACGTTTGACAAGCTCGATTCCCGCCATGTCGGCAAGGATTTGCATCGCCTCTTTGAAGTCGACGTTCTCGATTCTCATAATGAAGGAGAAGACGTCGCCCCCAATGTCGCACACCCAGCATTTAAACGTCTGACGTTGCGCGTTCACCTGCAAACTTGGCCGCGAGTCGTCGTGCCAGGGACAACGACCGACGTGATTCGCGCCTTGTCGACGAAGAGGAACGTAGCGTTCGACAAGATCGACGATGTCGATCGCGTCGCGAATTTGTTCGCGCTGATCGAACGAATTGTCGAAATTTTTAGCCAAATCGCTCTCCTTGCGACGTTTTAAACGACTCCTGCCCACAAGACGCGCGGACTCCGACGCCTCGATTCGCCCGGTTGTTCTGATTTACCGCGACGCCCCCGCGCCGACGGCAAATTTTTTAATTTTGCTCTTGACTTCCCGAAAAGCAATCGTTAAAGTTTGCCCAGTTCAACCAAACGAACAAACGTTCTTCAAAAAAGCGAGGAGAACGAATCGGGGAGCGAGGTCGAAAGACCCGCGCAAAACCCGCAAAAAACGCTCTTTTTTCATCGCTGTTTTCAGTCCGCAACGGCGGATTATATCTATTGCCCCCAAACGCGTCAAGGCAAGAATAGCTCAAGTTTGTTTCTAAAAATGACGATTATACCAATTTTAACTACAACTGTTTTTCAAGAATCAAAATAGACAAAATAAAAAGGTCGCGCATTCTACTTAGTATATTCAAGCGATTTTTTCAGACGGGCGACGCGTTCCTAACGTCGTTCTTTTCAACAAAATAAAAAAAAATCGACGAACTGTAAGTCCAGAGTTTTAGAAAAGCGCTTGTTCGTTCTCTATTTTCAAAATCTTTTCTATTTTATCTTCCTTTCGTTTTTTACTATTCTCCCCAGTTTATCTATCGTCGCTCTTTTTATAATCTCGTTTTTAAAGTTAGGCAAAATAGTAAAAAAAGAAAATCGCAAAAAGAATCAAAAAAATAAAAAAATTTTTTGGAATTCTTTTTTTGAAGAAACGTCTTAATGAATTCTCGGCTTTGCAAAGGAACACGGGAACGTCGTCGCGCTTCTTAGTCGCATGACCCCGTCGAATATCTGCCGTCTCGATCCTTTTGGCAAAGTCCTTTGAGAAGGAGACAAATTATCGAAACGTTCCTGAACTTGCTTGGGCAAAGAACGAGAATAATTAAAAACGCGTCGACGACGTTCGGCGTCTCCGCAAACGACGCGCGAAAGACGCGCGATTTTTCAGACGGATCGACAATTTTAACAAATTTTGCAAAAAAGCGCTTGAAAACTTGATTTTAAGCGTTATTATGTCGCTCCCACGGCAACGGGGAGCATATTTCATTTCGATTGCTTTGTTTTTTAACCAACGGTTAACTTTGAATAATCAAGCCTCGTTTAAGCGGTAGCGCCGCTTTTCTAATTTCGCAAGTAATCTGATTCGACGTTTCAGCCCGTCCTTTTTGCATCGCAAAGAGGGGGTTGCGGCGAAGCGTCGCGATATTTCACAACCAGGCAGTTTTAAAAAAACCTTCGCGTTAAAGGCAAGTTTTAAAGTCGTTTCGTCCGCGCCCGACGACTTTATCGGCCGGTCATGCGCCGGCGTGGGAAACAGGGGGAAGCGCGGAACGCAATAACGCCGGACGTTTTTCGTCGTCCGGAATCGTTTTTAATCGTTTCGTTTCAATTTATGTCAACTAAAAATCGCTAGCGCTAACAAGGAAAGGAATTTACTATGCAACGAACTCAACGCTCGACTCAATCTTGCAAGAACGTCGCGAAATTTGACGTTCCGAAAATGCCGCCTCGCGCCGCTTCCAACAGGTACGGAAAATGTCATTTTCCGTATAGAGAGGAGATGGAAGCTCCGTATTTGACTCCGCCGGAGAACGACCCCGCCCCTATCGCGTTTCCTCATTGGACTTTCCTTCTGGAAGACAAGAACGGACGCGACTACGACGTGCTGTCCGACCGGACGCTTCATCTTAGTTCCGAAGTTCTGTGCCGCAACGTCATGACGATCGGCAAAATCGGGTCGGGGAAGACGCAAAAGGTGATATGGCCTACCGTCGCCTCGGCGCTTGCCAACAAAGATCAGTCGATCGTCCTCCTTGCGACCAAAGGCGACGAATACGACCTGATCAAGAAAATTTGCGCAAAATTCCGACCG
This sequence comes from Thermoguttaceae bacterium, assembly GCA_017550965.1. Lineage (GTDB taxonomy): Bacteria > Planctomycetota > Planctomycetia > Pirellulales > Thermoguttaceae > RUG369. The sequence continues at coordinate 26,210 of JAFZNK010000269.1, read as the reverse complement.
GGCGGTCGCGTCGAGCGCATCAACCTCTCGAGTTCGGCGCGAACGACGATGGGCTGGAATCCTTTCGCCTGTTCCGGCAAGCCGGATCGCCTTAGCGAAGCGCGTCAAAACGGCCAAATCCTCAGCGAAATCAACGGGATCGGCGATCACGACTCTCCTTTCTTTCGTCAGAACGCCGCGCGTCTGATGGCGGGAATCATCCTGGCGCTGGAGAAGAAACACGGCGTCGCGACGCCCTCCGGGCTCTATCATGTTCTCGAATCTTCGGAAGCCGATCGCAAAAAGTTCTTCGACGCCGCGACGCGCAGAGGAGTTCCTTTCCTCAAAGAGTTCCGCGACGCGGATTCCGGGTACAATTCGAATCTTCAGACGGTGCTCGTCGAAGCTCGCGGAGACTGTCAACACCTGGTCGACAGCAACATGGCGCTCGTAACTTCCTATAACGAGTTCCAATTCGACCTGCTTTTCGACGAGCCGACCGTCGTCGTCTTCGAAGCGTTCCAGGACGATATCATGAAGACGCGTCCCTTCATCAACATGTTTTTCGCGCAGCTGTTCGACGCGGTCTCGCGCAGAGCCAAAAGCAGTCCCAGATGCAAATTGCCCCGACCTCTTACGATCGTCCTCGACGACTTCGCCGCGAGCGTCGGACGCATTCCCGGTTGCGCGCAGCGTTTCAATACGATGAGATCGATGGACGCAAGACTCGTCGTCGCGCTGCAAAGCCTCGCTCAACTTGATCAATATTACAATCCGGGCGAAACGCTGGCGATTATCAGCGCGTTTGGAACCAAAATTTTCCACGCCGGTCTGAACGTGTCCGACGCGCAATACGCGTCCGCAGAGTCTGGCGAAACGACCGTAGGACGCGCTTTCGCGGACGAACTCGAAGCGAAAAAATCGGGCGAGTCCTCGCGCGACGCCGATTTTTTCGAATACGGTCGTCCTCTTCTTCTGGGCTCGGACGTCAGATTCTCGCCTAAGCATCCCGAATACGGGGCGGCGGCGACCGTCTTTTTGCCGGACGCGCTTCCGTTCCAGGCGTGGCTGCCCTCGGCATGGCAATTGCCTGAATTGCAAGACGTTATGAAATACGACGTTCAGAAATCGTCCGACGTCGACGCCGACGCCGCAAACGCCGCCGAAGCGAACTCCGAACGCGAAACCGACAAGCGCGACGATTCGCCCAAATCCTTAAGAGAGATCGGCGAAGAAGCGGATAGTTGCAGAGATCGACTCTTGCGCGCGGCGCGACCTCAAACAAACCGCGAGTTTCGACAGGCGATTAAGGAAAACAAGGTCCTTATTCAATTCGATCAGGCGTCCGCCCCCGCCAAAGAATGGTGGGAAACGTGGATCCGGGAGAATCGAACGGAAATTTATCGCATATGGCGTTTTACCGCAGAACTTGCGACGCGCAAAGCGACGCTTAACGAGTACTACCTGGCCATGCAGCTTTCAAAGACGGACGACGTTGAGGCGAACCTTCTTTTCATGGCCTACCGACGCGTCGTGAAAGCGAAAGAGGAAGAAATGAAAACGGCGGACCGTCAGGAACAAGAGCGCCTGGCGTGGCTGTCCGACAAGCCTCCAATCCCTTCCGTCAGTCCCTTCGCGGAGCCTGATCGAAAACAAACGCCGACGCGTCGACGCGCCGCCGCCAACAAAAAGAAAGAGTAGAACAAGAGTCGCGACTTCGTCGGGGATCCGTAAAAAGCGGATCTCCGCGATAGTCGCATCTCTTTGAAATAACGCGCTTTAAAAACGGCGGCGTTTTGATTTTCAAGAAAACGAAACTTTTTTCGCAAAATTTTTAAAACGGGGCTTGGCGCTTTGATTTATCCTGTTATGATATCCGCCCAGACGTAAGGGGGAACGGTTTCAGAATCTTTAAAGCCGTTCGCGGCGGATTTCAACGGAAGAAGTCCAGGCCCTGATAAACGGTTTCAACAGACAATTTCTAACAACGTATCGAGTCCTGTTTACGCTTCGACGTTCTTTTACGCTTTGGCGCAAAATCGACGTTGGGAGCGTACGGCGCAACGCGTCGCGATATTTCACAATCAGGCGGTTTTAAAAACCCTATCGCTAAGGCGCGTTAGTTTTCGCGACTAATTCGCCGACGCGAAAACGGTTTTCAACAAAGGAAACAGAGACGTTAACCAAGACCGAGATATCGATTTATAAACGATTCGCAATAGAAACGGAGAACGTCGGCGTCGAGCGCCGAATCGCGACGCTCAAGGGGGGCCGAGCGTTCCAACAATCAAAACAACAACAACCGTCAATAACTTTAACATTATGAAAGGGAAGCTGTTATGCGAAACTCTTCACGTTCCAATCGTCATGGGAAAGACGGCGACGACGGGTTCAAACTCCCGAAAATGCCGCTCCATTCCTCCTCCAACAAATTCGGAAACGCTCGTTTTCCGAGCAAGGACGATCTCGAGAAACACCTCTCCCCGTCGTCCGAAGACAAAGCGTCTATCTCCTTCCGGCATTGGATCTTGCTTCTCGAAGACGAGAGCAGACACGAGTACGACGCGCTTGTCGATCAATCGCTCACGCTCTCTTCGAAGGATCTTTGCCGCAACGTCATGACGGTCGGCCAGATCGGGTCGGGAAAAACGCAAAAGATCATGTGGCCCATGATCGCCTCGGCGCTCGCCAACAAGGACCAGTCGTTGGTAATTTTAGGCTCGAAAGGCGATGAGTTTGACGTCGTCAAGAAGATGTGCGCGAAGCTTCGTCCGGGCGGACGCGTCGTCTGCATCAACCTCTCGGACGCGCAGCGCACAACCATGGGCTGGAACCCGTTCGCTTGCGAGGGCAAGCCGGATCGCGAAAGCGAAGCGCGTCAAAACGGCCAAATTCTCAGCGAAGTCAACGGGATCGGCACGCACGACTCTCCCTTCTGGCGCCAAAACGCGACTCGTCTGATGGCGGGAATCATTCTTGGACTTGAAAAGAAGTACGGCGTCGCCACGCCCGTGGGGCTGTATCAGGTTCTCGAAGCCCCCGAATCCGTGCGCGACAAGTTCCTCAAAGACGCTCGCGATCAAGGCGTTCCGTTCCTTGGCGAATTCCTTGAAATGAGCGCGTCGAACAACACGAATCTCCAAACGATTCTCGTCGAAACGCAAGGGGATTGTCAACATCTGATCGACCGCAACATGGCGCTGGTCACGTCCAAAAACGAGTTCCAATTCAACATGCTCTTCGACGAGCCGACCGTCGTCGTTTTGGAAACGTTCCAGGACGACGTCATGAAGACGCGCCCGTTCGTCAACATGTTCTTCGCGCAGTTGTTCGATTCGATTTCGCGCAAGGCCAAGCGCTGCGCCGGACGCAAGTTGCCGCGTCCTCTGTCGATCTTCCTCGACGACTTCGCCGCAAGCGTCGGATATATCCCCGAATGCGCGCAACGCCTGAATATGTTAAGGTCGATGGACGCGCGTATCGTCGTCGCGTTGCAGAGCCTCGCTCAACTCGACCAGTTCTACAATCCGGGCGAAGCGCAGGCGATTATCAACGCGTGCGGCACGAAGATCTTCCTTCCCCCAATGAGCGTTTCCGACTCGCGATACGCTTCCGCGGAGTCGGGCGGAACGACCGCCGGCGTCGCTCCGGACGCCGAGGGCGAAGAGAAGCGCTCGATCGGCTTCGCGCGAAACGACGGACCGACCGAGACGCGCGACGCCAAAGACAAGCCCGATCCGAGCGAATACGCGCGTCCGCTCCTTCTCGATTCCGATATTCGCTATTCGCCCAAGCATCCGGAATACGGATTCGCGGCGACCGTCTATTTGCCGGATCAATATCCGTTCCAGGCGTGGGCGCCGTCCGCGTGGCAAATGGAGGAGCTCAGGGACTACATGGGCGTCGAAGCGCGGGAGTCCGACGACGGCGAAGAGCCGGAAAAGCCCTTCGACTACCTCGCGCCGTGGCGCGACTCAACCGGAGTTCCTGACGCCAGAGCGGAGTCGCTTGAGGCTGCTCGCGCAAAGTCGGACGCGTATCGAGCCCGACTTCTCAACGAACTCCGACCGAAGACGGACGCGGAGCTTCGAGCGGATATTGAGGCGAACAAGCGTCTCCTCGCATACGACGAAACGTCGGGATCCGCTAAGAAGTGGTGGGACGCGTTTGAGAACGAGAACGAGGAGCGTCTTTCCCTCGTATGGCAGTTGAGCGCCGAACTTGTCATGCGCAAGTCGACGATCACCGAATTCTTCCTGACCTATATCTATTCGAACACCGACAACATCCAAGCGAATCTTTACTACCTGGATTACAGTCGGATCAAGAAGGAAGAGGAGAGGAAGGAGGATCAGAAAAAAAACGAAGAGTCGACTTGCGCCTGCGACGACGACGAGGACCTCGACGAAGACGAAGAAGACGAGCGCGACGAAAACTTCGAACGCGACGAATGCGAACGCGATGACGACGACTTCGAACGCGACGACGACGACTTCGTCAAGTTCTGACGGTTCGCGCGAAACGCCTCGCTTCCGCCGACTCCGGACGGAGGCCTTTGTTCAATCGACGATATCGAATCTGGCGACGCCGAATAGAATCGCCCGCGCGGCGGGTTCTGTTCGGCGTCGTTTTTTTTTGCGCCCGCCGCGCTCGCAGGGAACGCGCGGCCGCGTCAGTCGTTCGATTGCTTCGGCTCTTCGGCGACCTGGATCGTCTTTGGCGCGGGCGTAAAGAGCGCGAAAACCCCAATAAGGATCGCGCCGACGACGAGACACGAGTCGGCGATATTGAAATTCGGCCACGGATAGTCGCCAAGCATGACGAGAATCCAGTCGCGCACGGCGTAGACCGGCTTGCCGACCATGTCTTGCGAGCAACTCCAGACGTCGACGTCAAATTGCGTCCAGGTCATATGGTGCAGCCCGACGCGATCCCAGAGGTTGCCGAGAATCCCCGCCGTAATCAGTCCGAGCGTCGAGGCCAGAGCGAGGTTCTTGCCGGGGTCGGTCCAGACCCACAACGCGACGCCTAAAAGCGCGATAATCGAAAGCGTTACAAAAAGGGTGATTTGGCCCTGCCCCAGCCCGAAAAGCGCGCCTTGATTGAGCGACGTCTGGAACCCGAACACGCCGTCGATCATCCACCAGACCGGTTGCTCGCCCGGTCTCCCGAGCTTCTCGAAAATCCAATGTTTAGAGCCCAGGTCGGCGGCAAAGCCGACTAAGGCGATTGCGATAAAAAGGAACATTCGGAACGTTCGAGCGCGGTAATCTTTCATGGGGACGATATCTGCAAAGCGTTTCAATCGGGTCGAGTGCAAGCGCGACGCTAAACCGCCGCGCCCGTGTCATACTATCTAATTTCCCCAAAGGCGTCAAGGTCCGAGTCCGAGCCGGACCGGCGGTTCGCGCTACCGCGCGGATATAGAATAACCGCTCCCGTTGGTCGCCGTCGTATGAGAGCCGCAAGCGGTAGGGCGCTTCTTGCGAACCGCCTCCCGTTGGTCAGCTCCGTCGCCCAGACGCTGCAGGCAAACAGGGCGGAGCCAAAACGCATATCCGAACCGCTCGCCGTAGCGAGCGGTTCTCGGAACAACGCGACGCTAAAGCTTTAACAATCTGCTGATTACGACGTCTCTTGAACGCACGTTAATTTGGTTAAAACACAAAAACTTTTACAATGATAACAATAATACCGATAATAAATTTACAATTTCTCAGCGCTTCGTTGTTTTTATCGAGACTCGCATTTGCTCATTGGGTATTATTAAGCATAGTTTTACGACACGCACTGGGCGTTGATTTGACTTCATAGGAGACAAATGATGAGCAGAGCTTTTTCTTTACGTTACGCGCTTCTAGCGGCAACCGTATGTTTAACAATCGTTGGATGCGGAAAATCAGCCCCGGAAGGAATGCCGGAAACTGTGCCGTTTACCGTCAAGGTAGTCGACGGTTCCAAAGGAATCGCCGACGTTCAAGTCGTTATGGACTCCGAATCCGGAACTGGAGCGGTTGCCGGAACGACCGATTCGTCCGGGGTCGCCGTCATGAAGACTACCTACAAAAACTATACGGCAAAAGGAGTTCCGACCGGCGACTACAAAGTTCGTTGTATTAAGAATCCGACTGTCGACCACTGGAAGACCGAAGAGGAACTCAACCAAATGGACATGGGAGAACGGCAGGCTTACTTCGACGAATGGTCGAAGAAAAACGACGAACTTCCGCGCGAAGTCCCGAAAATTCTGGAAAATTTCGACAAAAGCCCTATTTCCACGACCGTTTCCAGCGAAGGCGAATTTGTCGTCGACGTCTCGCAATACTCGGACAAATAAACGTCAAAACGCCGTCGTCGCGTCGTTTTGATTTCAAACGTTATCACTCGTTACTTTCTCAATTATAGCGGAGGTTTTATCATGCGCAAATCAACGAGCGCTCGCCATGGTTTTACCCTGGTTGAATTGCTGGTCGTTATCGCGATCATCGGAATTTTGATCGGGCTCCTCCTTCCGGCCGTTCAGGCGGCGCGCGAAGCGGCTCGACGTATGCAATGCACCAACAACCTCAAACAAATCGGATTGGCGTTGCACAACTATCACGACACGAACGGGGTGTTCCCTCCGGGTTGCACGGGCGGCGCCAACGAGAATCACCCGTCGCCTTGGGGTTGCGTCTCGTTCCACGTCGCGTTGTATCCCTTTATGGAACAATCGGCGCTGTATAACAGCGTTGTTTCCAGAGGACTCGACGGCTGGGCGGCAGTTTGGCAATGTAGCTGGAGCGAATTCCAGACAAAGATTCCAATGATGGGTTGTCCGTCCGACGCCAACGCGCAACAAAAAAGCTGGCTCAATCAGGGCCAACCCGGCAGCTACTGCGGTTCGCGCGGCGACACTTCCGCCAACCTTCAGGAAAACGCCGTCAACAATCGCGGGTTCTTCAAAGGCGGTCTCGGCGCGGATCCCGGCGCGTGGGGCTGGGGACGCGGCGTTCAATGCCGTCCGTTCTCCGCAATTACCGACGGAACCTCCAACACGATCGCCGTCGCCGAAGTTTGCGTTTCCGACAAGAGCAACTCGATGCGCGTTAAAGGCGGAACAGTCATCTACTCCGCCGGTTCGCCGAACTCTTGTCTGGCCATGATCGACGCAAGCGACCGCACCGTCTATACCGGAAATCAGTCGAACTATAACGGACGCGGCTCGTTGCATACCGACGGTCGACCGGGCGTTCTGGTTTTCAGCACGGTTCTGCCTCCAAACTCCGCGTCGTGTATTACTTCAGACGGTTTGAGCAACCCCGGCTACAGTCAATACGGCTACCTGAGCGCGTCAAGTTATCATGCGGGAGGCGTTAACGGAGTTTATGCGGACGGTTCCGTTCACTTCATTTCCGACACGATTGATTGCGGTACGAATCTTGGCAAGACGGACTGGCTCTACGCCGACCCGAACGGTAAGAGTCCGTTTGGCGTCTGGGGAGCTTTGGGTTCCATCAACGGCGGCGAATCGACGTCCAACTAATTCTAACGGCGTTAGCGTTCGCTCAGAACACGTGATTTTTCGGCTCGCGAAAGTCAGAAATCGGCGAGCCGTATCAAAAACGTTCCGTCTCTGACGGAACGTTTTTTTATTTTTTGGAGTCGCCTCGATTTGAGAATCGCATGATTTTGCGTCGCAACAAGCCGGTGATGTAAATCACCGGATGGCACTGCGTTATGGCGTCGCATTAATTTGAGAGTCGTGTCGTTTTGGCGCCGTTTTGTCTGCCGGAAGCGTCCGGGCGACAGAGCCGACCAACGGGAGGCGGGTCCAAGAAGTCTCCTACCGCTTACAGCTCTTATGCGTCGCCGTTGGCATTGCGTTGACTTTAATCAACGGTTTTATCGGCTCTTACGAGCCGATTTGGCCGCCAATTCGTATTGGCGGCTTTACGCGCTTCGCGCGGGACGCGTTGCGGTTGTTTGAGAGTTGTTGAATTATAGCGGCGCGTTGGTCGACCTCGGCTCTTTCGAGCCGAGCGGCGACTCCAGTCGCCGACTATCCGCGCTTCGCGCGGGACGCGTTTTGGTTAGCGACGCATTGCAGTTATAAGAGCCGCAAGCGGTAGCGCGCGAAGTCGCGCGGACGCTGCAGGCAAACAGATCGACGCGTTGACTTTAATCAACGGTTTTATCGGCTCTTACGAGCCGATTTGGCCGCCAATTCGTATTGGCGGCTTTACGCGCTTCGCGCGGGACGCGTTGCGATTGTTTGAGAGTTGTTGCGGAATTTAAGCGTCGCGCCGGTCGACGGCTCGCCGCGCGGCGGCGCAAACCGCCCGTCCGAAGTCGAACTACAGCTTGAAGTTAAAGACTTCGCCGATGAGTCTGACGAGTCGTTGCAGGAGCGTTTTGGGCGCGGCTTTAATTTTGACTTTGGCGGTCATGCCGACGCGCATGAGCTCGTCGTCGTTGTCAAGATCGACGCGGACGCGAATCGACTCCATCTGCGGACGTTCTTCGCCCCCTTCTCCAGTCTCCGTGGCGATCGGGCCGCCCCCTTTGACGGAAAGCTGATACGGGACGCTCGACATGGCGCGGCGCTCGATGTCGACGTCGTCTTTGATCTCGCCGTAATAGAGTTCCGCCGGACGTTCCGTCAACTTGATCTTGACTTTCTGCCCTTTGGCGACGTCGTCTTTTCTCGCCTGGTCGACGACAATCACCGCTTCGAGTTTTTTCGGATCCCCGATGCTGCAAACGTGAACGCCGGGCTCTACGGTCGTGTATAAGTTGCGTTCGAGCAAAGGCGTGCCGTCCCACGGCAGGAGGTCGGACGACGCGTCGTGGAACTTATTGTCGCGATCCATACGCCAATAGGGCGAGACGACGATTCCGTCGATCGGCGCGACCAACTTGAGTCGGTCGACGTCCGTCTGCACGGCGTTGCGCGCTTTGATCAGGCCGACGAGCCGCGCTTTCATCTCCTGAAGTCTCGCGACCGCTTCTTTAGTCGCGCCAAGTTGTTCGCACGTCTCAATATCGCGCTGCGTCTCGATGATCTGCCCTTTGAGGTCGTTGAGTTCGGCGTAAAGTTGCGGGTTCCTCAACGTGACGAGCAAGTCGCCTTCGTGAACGTACTGACCTTCGCGAACGTGAATTTCGTCGAGAATTCCCCCGGACTTCGGCGCGAGCACGTTCGCCGTCGATTCGGATTCCGAACGCAGTTCCAACACGGCGGGCGCGTAAATCGAATAGGGCAACTTGACGAAACAGCACGCGGCGATAATCGCCAACACGCCCGCTAACGACGGATAAAAATGAGATTTTTTCACTTTGTAAATTCGCCCCGGCACCCAGAAGAATTTTCCTATTTTCCAAAGCGGCATGCCCAGGAGTCCGTAAAGGGACATCGCCGCGATAATTTGCGCGATAATTTTCAGGCCGTACGTGTCGAAGAACCGCCAGATGAAGAACAAAATCGACGCCATGACGACCCAGCGGTAACAAACGGCCGCGACCGTATAAAGCGCGAACAGGAACTGATTGCGCTTGGGCAGGAACGGGTCTTCCTGCGTCTCCATCCCGAGGAACCATTCCTGCGCTTTTTTGGACATGATCTTCGTCGCTTTTTGACGCAAGTTCGGAATTTCGAGCAGGTCGGCGAGGATATAGTAGCCGTCGTATCGCAACAGCGGGTTGATATTGAACACGATCGTGCTGACCGACGAGATGAACATAATGTTCAAACACAGGTAGTGCAACGTGTTCTCTTTGGTGAACCACCAGATAAACGTCGCGATCGACGCGAGCGTGCATTCGACAAAAACGCCCGCGATCCCGATTCCCGCGCGCTTCCATTTGCTCGGCAACATCCACGAGTCGGACACGTTGCAGTACAGGCAGGGCGTCAGGACGAGGATCATCACGCCCAGCTCATGACACTCTCCGCCTAGAACTTTGCACGAAAATCCGTGCCCGAACTCGTGCAGAATCTTCGTAAAGACAAGCACGACGCTCAGCAGGAGCAAGTTGCCCGGCCCGAAGAACTGCCTGAATTCCGGGAGTTTCGAACGGAAATGGTCGAAATTGATTCCGATAAGCAGAAGCGCCGACGCCATGAGGAGCATGCAGCAAATCAGCGTTACCGGATGGAAGAACCAGCGCACGTACGGCAGGCACTTGTCGAAGAACCTGTTCGGATCGACGCCCTTGAATCGAATCGCCAAAATATTCGAACACGCGGCGAGGATCTCTTGTCGGCGCCTTTTCTTACGTCGTTTGAGCAGTTCGTGGCCCTGATCCGGCACGCCCACGACGATCAAACTGCACTGATGCAGCTGGCCGACGAAACTCTGAATCTCTTCGAGCGTAATCTTTTGCGGAGGGAATTTCTCTTCAAATTCCTCTTTGATCGTTTCGAGCGACTTCGTTCCGTCGAGCGATTCAAGAATGAAATACTCTTCGTCCTGGAAACGATAGTATTTCAGCCCGATCGGATCTTTGACGATCCAGAAGGACCGACCGAGATAGGTCGCGCGTTTGGCTTCCAAATCGGAGCGCGCGTATACGGACAACACGCGTTCCGCGCTTGAAACCAGACTGTCGGCCAACGAAGCCATCTTTTACCTCTTAACAATAGTTTTAACGCGAGTTGGCGCGTTATTGATTTCCCGCGACGATTCAGTTGGTTTTGATCGTGATCGTAACGAGGGAGCCCGGATTGAGAATCCAGTAGTCTTTTCCCGTCTCGTCGTTATGAATCATTTGATTGTCGACGTCGGCGTAGAAATAATAATGGCCCGATTCGACGATCTGGCGAACGTAAACGATTTTGCCCTGCAATTCGACGGGCTCGGCGCCGGGTCGCTTGACGGAAACGACGACGGTCTTTCCGTCGACGTCTTCGGGCGCGTACTTTTCGGCGTCGATCGTTCCGGTTACCTGAACTTTGTCCAGTCGGAGAATGCGCAGGATTTGATCTCCTTCGCGAACCCATTGACCTTCGTTCTGAAAGATTTCGTCGATGAAGCCGTCCATCGGAGAGCGCAGTTTTCGATTGCGAATCTGGACCATCGTCGCGTTGGCGCGCGCCAGGCTGACTTTGACCTTTTCCTTATTGACTTCCCAGTCGTATCTCGCTTTTTCAATCGATTTGGAGGCGCGAATCCAATCGTAGTATTTTTCGTCGATTTCTTCTTTGGAGACGGATCCGGGCATCGATCTGTTGAGCGTGTCGGCGCGTTGATAAGACGCTTTCGCCACTTGCGCGGCCGCTATGGCGACGTCGATTTCAAGCGTTTTGTCCGCTTCTTTGCGCGCGACGAGCAGCTCCTGAAGCGCGACGACAAATTCCTGCTTGAGTTCGTCGTCCTGAAGTCTTCCGAGATACTGCCCTTTTTTGACGAGCATGCCGCGCTGGAGTTTCGGTCGTTCGCTTTCGGTCTTTTCCGCGACGCCCAGTCGGCCAAGAAGCGCGAATTGTTTTTCGACGCCCTCGACGGCGGCGCGTCGCGCCTGCTCGGGGTCGACGTTTTGTTCCGGCCCTTTCGAGCCGGTTTCGTTCGAGCCGGAAGGGGTCGTTTGCGACTGTTCGGCGGCGATTTCGCCCGCGATGTGTTCCGAAAGCGCGCGAAGCTCTTCAGAAAGGTCGTAATTGTCGTCGTAGAGCCTCAGCTCGTCGAGCAGCCCCTGCCCGTTCGCGCTGATGAGCGCTTCGTAACCTTCTCCTTTGGGGATTTCGACTTTGGCGTTGCGCACGACGATGCTGCCGTCGGCGGCGGTCGAAGAATCCGAGATTCCCAAATTCTGTTCTCTCGACGTCGGAGCGTAAGCGGAAGGCCGCGCGCCGGTCGCGGGCGCCGCGGGGGCCGCCGCTTCGGAACGTTCCAACACTAAATTTTCATAGCCGTCTTGCGCGAACGAGGCGCCCGGAAGAACGGTCGTCAAGGCGCAAACGGCAAACGCGCGCGCGATCCAGTCGATTTTCGTTGTCATCGTATTCTAAATCTCTATTTCCGTTTTCCGCGATTTGGCGGATAAGTTGACGGTTGGTTTGTTCGTTTCAATAATAACTTTCGCGCATTATTGGAACCAGAAGAAGACGGTTCTCTGCAAAAACGCGACGAGTTCGTTGAAGCACACGTATCCGAGCGCGCGCTTGCCGCAGTAGATTTTCGCGGAAACGCCCATCCCCGCGCTCGCGGCTTCGGGAAGATCGCTTTTGTCGTCGATGGACGCGAGAATTTCGACGGTCGTCTCTTCGGCGCCTCTGTTTTCCGCGCGGTCGTGCACTTCGGTAACGGTCGCGTCGTGCGAATTCGACGGGTCGACGGTCATGACGAACTTGACTTTCAACGGCGCGTTCGCGTCTTGTTCCTGAATCTTACGCTTGTAGTCTTCGATGTGGCCCATGTATTTTTCGGGCATTTGAAGCTCCAACTGCAGTTCGCCGTCGGGCTGGGCGATTTCCATAAGGATTTGCCCCGGCTGGACGGGCCTGCTCTTGAGCGTGTTTTCCAACTGGAACGTCATGACGGTTCCGTCGATCGGAGCGCGGACGGTCAAGTCGTCGTTTCGGGCGTTGAGAATCTGGCGCTGAATGCTGAGCGTCTGCTTGCGCTCCGTGTACTGCGCGAGTTGGCCGTTGATTCGAATACGCTCGGCGTCTTTCGCGTCGTAGCTCTGCTCTTTGAGCGCGAGAATTTGTTTTTCCACCTCGTTAAGTTCGCCGTCGTTCTTCTGGCGTTCGGCTTCGAGCTCGTTGTTCGACAGAACGAGCAACACGTCGCCCTTTTTCACCTGTTGGCCGTGTTCGACAAGGAGCGTGTCGACTTTGCCCGCCTCGCGCGCGAAGACGTTTCGGCGCGCGACCGGCTCGAGGGAGCCGTCGCAGTGCATGTTGAAGTTCCACGGCACGAAGATCATCGCCAGAATCAGCGCCAGAACGCCCAGCGCGACGGCGATTGTTTTCGGGAGCATTCTCGCGGTCGTGAGGACTTTCGACTTGCCGATCGCCTGCCATAGCGGAGCGAGGAAAATCGAGTTGTGGTCGATCGCGTTGCCGACGGCGACGCGCGCGTGTTCGACGACGATCTCGACGCGCTTCATCATGTGTTCGGAAACGTTCGAATCTTCGATTTGTTCGACGACGATCGCGCCAAACGGCGGAGGAATCGTCAATTTGTCGCGCTCGGTTTCGTCGTAGTCTTTTTCGTCGATCGTGTGGGCTACGAGCGGATAGACGGCGATCGTTTTCGTATGGGAGGCGTCGACGTACTCTTCGACCGCCGCTTCGACTTGCGGGGCGAGGTTGGCGGAATCGCCGTTGTAGACCATCGGCTCGTTGGCCTTGACGACGGCGGTCGCAAGGTCGCCGAGCAATTTGACGGTCTCGGAGCGCTTGTCGACCATGTCCTGACCGCTGACCGCTTCGATTTTCGCGCGTCCGCCGCGCATGACGGCGAGCGAAACGCGGTCGCACTCGATGAGGCGCCGCCCTTCGTTGGCGACGGTGTAAAGCGTCTCGCGGAGATCTAGCGTCTTATGGATGTTGCGCGTAAAATCTTCGAGCCGCGTCCAGAGGCTTTGACGGTCGCTGAAATTTTTCAGTTGGCGATTTTTGTAGTATTCGGTCGCGTAGCGCGTAACCTGACGCACGAACTGCAGGTACCCCTGCTGCGTCGCGGGGTTGGAGTCCGGACGTTGGAAGACCTCGATAACGCCGACTTTTTCAAGCTCCGTCTGGACGACGCCCAGGATGAGGAGGAAGTCCGTCGGATTGCCCCCGTCGTTCGCGCCTTCTCCCCCGGAATGAGGCGGAATCATCAGGTCGTTTTCCGAAGAACGGAGCGTGTTGTACAGAAGGTAAGAGTGAACTTTGTTGGCTTCGTCGTCTTCGTGAAGTTTCGCTTCTTTCAAGTTGACCTGATAGCCGAGCGTGAGACGGCCCGACTCGTCGGTCATCCACATGGCGCCCCCGATTGCCCCCAGCGCGCGGACGACTCGCGTGAGAAATTCCGCCTGGAATACGTCGGGAGCGACGTCGGAACGTGAAACTTGCGCGATCTCGTTGACGAGAACGCGTATTTGTTGTTTCGTGTGTTCTAACATGTTGGCGTCGTAGCGTTGTTCGGAACTCATGTTTCGCTCGTTCTTCGTGTTCGTGGCGCGCGTGGCGCGTCGAAAAAATGCGGCGCCTTCGGAGGTCTTTCTCGGGCGCGTCAACGGGGGTTTTTAAAAACGGTATTATAGGTCAAACCGGCTTTCCGTCTACGTGTCTGAGCATGATTGGCGCCAGAAACGCAGGAAAGTTTGACTTGTCTCGTTTTCGCCGTTTTGTCGGAGCTTGGGGAAACGGCTCGTCGGCCGATTTCGGGGGGCTGTGGAAAACGACTTCGCGCGGTATAATAGGCGCGACGCGCCGGTTTGAGGATCGGCCTTAAACCGTCGCGACCCAAAGTCCCTTCGAAACAGCTTCGACAGTCTTTTCGATTATATCGAATGTTCCGAAAAAATCAAAGAGCAAAGCTCTATTTTTTTGACGTTCGATTCTCGTCGGCAAACGCGTCGAAGCGCAGGAGCGCAGCAATGAGCACGCCTACCCTCGCCGTCTACCCCGGCACGTTCGATCCGATCACTCTTGGCCACATGAACGTCGTCGAGCGCGCCAGCCGTCTTTTCGACCGCCTGGTCGTCGCCGTGGGGGTCAATTCCGAGAAATCGCCCTGGTTTTCGACGGAAGAACGCTGCGAATTTATTCGACGCGCGGCGGCGGAACTCGGGCTCGACAACGTCGAAACGACGACGTACGAAGGACTGACGGTGCGATTTGCGAAAAGCCTCGGCGCGCGCGTGATTGTTCGCGGCGTGCGGCCCCTGACGGACATCCCCGCCGAACTTACGCTCATGATGGCCAACCGACGCCTGGAGCCCGAGGTCGAAACGCTCTTTTTGATCGCCGACGGAGAGCTGGCGCACGTGTCGAGCTCGTTGATCAAAGAAATCGCGTACGCGCAGGAAGACGCCGCGTTGGAGGCGTTCCTGCCCAAGTGCGTGATCGAGGCTGTGCGCAATAAAGCGATTGAACGATTGATTCGATAAAAGAATTTATGCCGTTACAACCAGTACAATCGTTAAACTTGTTACAATCATAAGTTTACGAGGAAATTTTTATCGGCGCAACCGGACGAGATCCATTTCTCCAAGCGCTGTTATGACAAGAGATACGAAGTTTGCCAGGCGGGAAAATTTGGAAATTTTGATTTTCTCTCTTGAAAAATAAAAATTTTTGGTTACCATTGATAACGTTATTGCGCAAGGCGTCCTAGCCAAATGGCTAAGGCAACGGATTGCAAATCCGTCATTTACCGGTTCGAATCCGGTGGACGCCTCTTAAACGTCCTTTGAACGTTTGCTTTTGGTCGGAAAGCTGACAAGCGCAGTTGGGAAGCGGCCGGGAGCGAATTGGGCGTTTATCGTACCCCCTTGAAACGTGCGTTTGGGTTGTGTCTAAACATCGTTTCCCCTTTCTTGCTTCCCTTTCCCGCTAGCCCATTACTTGTCTTTTAATCCTGCCTTCTTGCAGTCCAAGCGCGCGTTTCATTCCTTCTTTCACCGGGGTCTTTTCCGGGTTTCTTGCGTTCCTTTTTCGAGAAAAGTTTTTTGTATTTTGCCGCCGCTTTTTCATTAAAAACGCGTCCGCGCGCAAAAGTTCCTTGTTGACGAGTCTTTTTTCGCTTATAATAAGAACTAACGCGCGCGTTTGTCGCTTGCCGCGAAGAGTCTGCGGTCGCGCCAATTCAAATTCGACGCGTTTTGAACAGTTGAAGAGGCATTAACCATGAGAAGACTTCCCGTCTATCTTTTGATCGACGTTTCCGGTTCGATGTTGGGCGAGCCGATCGAAGCGGTAAAAAACGGCGTGCAAATTCTGCATTCCGCGCTTCGTCGCGATCCTTACGCGCTCGAGTCCGCCTACATCAGCGTCATTACGTTCAGCACGGAAGTGCGACAAGTCGTTCCGCTCACGGAAGTGGCGTCGTTTCAACCGCCCGATATCTCGGCAAGCGGCGGAACCGCGCTTGGCGCCGCGCTGAAGAAAGTCGCCGAATGCGCCAACGTCGAAGTTCAGAAATCGACGATGGAAGAAAAGGGAGACTGGAAGCCGCTCGTCTTTATTTTGACCGACGGCATTCCGACCGACGACGTCGACAAGGGGCTGGAAGTCTTTCGGACGTGCAAGTGGGGCGCGGTCGTCGCGTGCGCGGCCGGGAACGCGGCGGACGATCAGGAGCTTCAAAAAATCACCGACTCGGTCGTCCATCTGGACGTCGCGGACGCGAGTTCGATCGGCGCGTATTTCAAGTGGGTTTCCGCAAGCATCTCGACGAGCAGCAAGCGCGTCGACGGAGGGGAAGAAGTCAACGGCCTGGACGAGCTGCCTCCTCCGCCTCCGGAAATTACGTTGGTGAAGCCTTGAACAGGGCGCGTAAGAGTCGGGAAGACGTCGCGAGTTTTTTCTCGCGGCCTTCCGACTCGTTTCAATAACAGGGATTTGACGAAAGCGATCGCGCAATGGTCGAACTGACAAACACAGACCCCAATCGTCCGACGACGGCGTTTACGCCGACGTTGACGTTTTCCGTCGAGTATTATCAGGTCCTCATGAAATTCGAGGATCTCAATAAGACGCTCGCGCCGTTTCATCAGATGAAACTGCCGCCGGGCAGCGTCCTGAAACCGTATCGGTTTTCCTATCGGCTCTTCGATCCCAAGAGCGCGCCCGCGCCGGTTCCGAGGATCTTTTTGACGGCTAAAGAAGGGTTCGACGAACTCGGTTTAAGCTGCTATTTCGACGACGGAGTTCTCACGCTCGAAGGCTACGACGAAACGAACGGCAAGCCGCGTCGAAGCTACGACGGCGCGTTGCGGATCTTTTTGGACGTCAAAATACCGTTCAAGATGCCCACGCGCGCCTTTTTCTCCGTTCCGCTGAGCAAGACGTGCAAAGGCGCGCTCACCTGCGAAATCAACGACAAGCGCGTCGAACTGCTCCCCAAAGAATTTGTGATTCATCCGAATCCGGACACGATGTGGAAGACGCTCCCGACCGATCCGTCCGCGCCTTTTCCCAAGGCGGACGCGGAGTCGTTCGGCGCGTCGTTCGGTCAGGACGCGCCGATCACGGTCCTCGCGGCAAGTCGACGGGGCCGTTCTCACGCGAACGAAGGCAAATTTCGCGACGACCACGTCGTCGTCGATCTTGGCGCGAACTCCGACGACTGGAAGATTCTCGCCATAGCCGACGGGGCGGGCTCGGCTCAATACGCTCGCGAAGGCTCGCGAATCGCGTGCGAGACGGTCGGCTCGTCGCTGAGAAAGTTTTTTACCGATTACAACGTCCATTTCGACGAGGCGGTTCAAAAGGTCCTCGACGCGAAATCGGACTGGCAAACGAATCCGACGTGCGCCCCCGCGGCGCTTCAGGAAACGAATCTCGCGCAGTTCTTCTGCCTGTCGATTCGCGCCGCGTGGGAAGAGATTAAAAAGTCGGCGGAGTCGCGCGACGCCAAAATCGGCGATTACAACACGACGCTCCTGTGCGCGGCGTTCAAACGCTTCGCGCCGACCGACGCCAGGCCCGCGCTTTGGGCGATCGCGTCGTACTGGGTCGGGGACGGAGGGTTCGCGATCTTTCGTCCCAACGGCCGCGCGAAGACGCTCGCGCTGGGCTCGCCCGACGGCGGAGAATTCGCGGGTCAGACGCGTTTCGTCACCATGTCGGACGAACTCGCGCCGGAACGAATCGTCTCGCGCATGAGACTGAACGTCGTCGAAGAGTTTCAGGCGCTCGCGCTGATGACCGACGGCGTTTCCGATCCGTTCTTTCCCTCCGAAATCAACGCTTCCGAATATAAATACTGGAAGACGTTCTGGAACGAAACGCTTCCGGATTGTTTTCCGGGCGTGTTGGACGCAGCCAAATCCCCCGAGGAACGCGCGGAAGCGCTCCTTGCCGGCCTGAATTTTTTCGTGAAGGGAAATCACGACGACCGCACTGCGGCGCTTGTTCTCAACGATCGTTGCCGCCTAATCGACGAACCGGAAGAAGCGAGCGCGGCAAGTTCGGAAAGCGCGCCGGAAAATCTCGATTCGGGCTCGATTTTGGTCGAGGGCGAGCAAAGTTCGGAAACGGAAGACAATTTCTCCGATTCGAGTTTGCTCCAGGACAGCGCGGACTCTAATTTAATGCCCGACTGAACGGAAGAACAAAACCTTTTTGCGAACGAAGCGGTCGCGTCGTCGATCGTTTGAAGAGAGTTAGCAACAGACGCCTAAAATAAGAAAGCGAAGCATGAGCGCTACTGGGGAAATCGTAACGTTAACCGCTAACGACGGAAGCGTGGTCGAATTTGTCAACGACGAGCCGAAACAAGGCGCGATCAAAGACGTTTACTTTTCGCCGGATCGAAGTTACGTCGTGGCTTTTTTCAGAAAGAAGCTCGGCGAGGCGGGGCTGCGCCGTATCGAAAATCTTGTCGGCTCGTACTACGACGCGATTTTTGGACGCGTCGGGGGCGACTATTGGCGCACGACGTTCTGCTGGCCCGAAAAGATCGTCGAATACGAAGGCCGACACGGCGTCGTAACGCCCGCGTACGCAAAGAATTTCTACTTCAAAACCGGCAATATCGCCGGCGAAGAAAAAGAAGGAAAATGGTGGGCGTCCGCAAAGAATTACAATCGGTTCGTGCCCCCCGAGGAGCGCGGAACGCTCGGGGGCTTCCTGCGCGCGTGTCTGGAACTGAGCCGCGCCGTAAGAAGAATGCACGCCGCGGGTTTGGCGCACAGCGACCTCTCTTATAAGAACTGTCTGATCGACCCGGTCGAGGGCCGCGCGTGCATTATCGACGTGGACGGTCTGGTCGTGCCGGGGCTCTTCCCGCCCGACGTGTTGGGCACGCGCGGATTCATGCCGCCGGAAGTCGTCGCGACGTCGCATCTTTCGCGCAACGATCCCAATCGCGAACTTCCTAAACGCACAACCGACCTTCACGCGCTCGCCGTCTTTGTCTACCTTTGTCTTCTTCATCGCCATCCTCTTGAAGGTCAGAGCTTTATGGAGCTTCCTCCAGAGGAGCAGGAGAAAAAGCAGATGGGCGAAGGCGCGCTCTTCATCGAGCATCCTACCGACTCCTCGAACCGCCGCAAAGTCGGGCGCGGCGAAGAGTCGGGGCTGCCCTGGGTCGATCCGACGGTAACGCCGTACACGATCTGCGGTCCTTATCTTAAAGCGTTGTTCGATCAGGCTTTTGTCGAGGGGCTCCACGCGCCGCAACGTCGACCGACCGGCAACGACTGGGAAGAAGCGCTCACGCGAACCCTCGACCTGCTCTTGCCGTGCGCGAATCCCAAATGCCCCACGCACGAATTTGTGTTCGACGGACAAGGCAAGCCCGTATGTCCGTATTGCGGAACGTCTTACAAAGACTCCGTGCCGATTCTGGAATTCTTCGCGTCCCGCAACGGCGTCGACTATTTGCCCGAGAATCGCAAGTTCATCGTCAACGAAGGCAAAGAGATTTTCCTGTGGAACATCGATCGATTTGTTTCGAACAACGAAAAGCTCAAGCCCGAGCAGCTCGTTCGCGTCGGGTATTTTTCCAAGTCGGGCGACGACTGGGTTTTAAACAACGAACGAATTGAGTTCCTTTACGACCTGACCAATCAAAAGGCGGTTCCCTGCGGCAGTTCGATCGTCCTGACGGAAAATTTGCGCCTGTCCCTTTGCGACGAGAGGCGCTCGTACGTCGCTCAGATTCGCATCGTCAATCGGTCGCGCCAGGGCGGACTGGCGGACTCTTCGCTCGGTCTGTCCTTCGAAGTCGCCGACACGGAGTCCAAACAAGTCTCCAAACGCGTCGACGCGACGTTGCGCATGATTCAAAGTCTGCGCCTGCCTTTGGCGCGCGTCGGCACGCCCTATCGCTATAAGCTCAGTTTAAAGAGTTTGCGCGTCGACGACAAACGCCTGCTCGTCGAGATGATCGAGTCGCGCGGATTCGACGAATTCGGCCTGACCTGCCGCGCTGAAAAAGACTCGATTGTGATCGAGGGAACGCCGACGAAAGAGTACGACGGAAAGGTCGATTTCTATCTGACGGGCCGATTCCGCTACCACTACCTTTTCAACGGACGCACGCGCATACCGGGCGAGTTTAAATTCAGCAACGTCCACCTGACGAAAGTCTGGGCGATACGCTCCGCGTCGACGCCAAGCGACGAAATCGGAACGCAGGTCGAAAGCTCCGACAGCTCCGAACTCGACGAGTCGAGCGACGAAGCGTAACTCTTTTGTCGATTTATAAAAACAAGCGCGGCGCCCGAGGGAATTGCTCCTTCGAGCGCCGCGCTTTTTATTTCAACGCGTTAGCGTCGCGTCGACTATTTCTCCTGAACGTCGACAAGTTCTTTCCAGAGCCGCTCTTTCGCCGATTCGAGCCTCATGTCGCCGACGACCGCCCAGTCGCCGTTGGGATTCTCGTTCGCGTCGGAAACGACCAACAGCGAGATCGACTTGCCGGCGTATTCGGACAGATCCGCTTCGAACGGAACCCATTTGTGTTCGGCGAGAACGAGTTCCGCAAGCGTCTTTTCCGACTCGGGAACCAGCGCGTCCGCCCCGTCAAATTCGGCGACCGCAATTTGGAACTTGATTCCGTCCGCGACGTCGGAGCCGTCTTTCTTGCCGACGCTCATGCGAAAGACCGCCGGCTCGTCGGGAACGACGAAATCGTAGCGTAAGAAAACGCGCCCCGTGCCCCCGCTATAAGGAGGATGAACGAACCGACACGTCTTGCGGACGCCGCCGCACGTTCCGTCCTGATCGAGCGAACAGGAAGCGTTCGTTCCGGCGAAATCTTTCATAGGCTTCTCGCCGCGCCTCTGGACGTAGGGCGTGAACTTAACGGCGTCGCTTGGTTTTTCAGACGCGTCGGCGAAGGAGAATTCCTCAAACGGCGCGAAGATCTTTTTCGTCTCGAACGTCAACTCGTACTCTTTGACGCGCGGGGCGCCGTCGACGTAGTTGGAACAAAACGAGACGGTCTCCCTGGAAACTCCTTCTTTTTGAGGATCTTTGATCCATTCGGACGTCAGAAGCGGCTTTTCAGTCGACGGAATCGCGACGCCGTCGCGCTTGTCGCCCGGCAGGAACGTCGCGGTTTCGGTAAGCCTTATGTTCGGAACCGGAGACGAAAGAGCCTGCTTGAAGACGTTCTTTTTCGCGTCGAACTGGAACGTCGCGGTGATGAACGGGACGACTTCGAAATCGAGCGTCTCTCCCGGTTTAAGTTCGAGCCAAATCTTGCCCGGCGCCGCGTCTTCGGGAATCTTGACGTCGAGCGCTTCGGCGCCGTTGGTCGCCTGAACGACTTCGCCGGCGGCGACTTTAACGCGGTCGGACGTCCAGTCGGCGATTCGACTTTCGCTCGGCTTTTTCGTCAGAAGATACGAGAACGCGCCTTCGACCGGCTCGACGTAAACGAAACCTCTGGCGCGTTTGACCGTCGCGGGGCCGATTTCGTTCATGTCGTAATCGAGCGCGACGGCGGAAACTTCCTCGTTCGGCTCGGCGATTTTGAATCCAAGTTGCGCGCCGCCGTTTTCAATAATCTCGTATTTGCCGTCTTCAAGAATACGGCACACGCCCGCTCCGGAACCGCACGCGAGATTTCTGGCGGTAAACGAGCCGCGACCGTCCAGGAAAATATACTCGGGCGACTCGCAGTAGTCGAATCGCTTGTCGTTTTCGTTCAGGAACGATTCGACGAGAATTTGTCCGTCGCCGGACCGCGCGACGTAGCCGTTCGGAGGCAGTTCGACGTCGCGGCCCTGAACGTTCGCCTTGAGCGTCAGTTTCGTCGAGCCGTTGGAAACGACGACCGTTCCGTCCTTGTACGTAACGCAGACCTGGCTGTTCTTCACGACGTCGGCGGCGAGCGCGGCGCTCACGTCAAGTTGTTCGCCCGACTCGTTGAAGTAACGAATCGAATCGACCGACGTCTGCGTGTAGCGCGACGCGATTTGCTGGACCATAAAGTACGGACGCATCGCGTATTCCAGCCCGTAGTCGGCGACGAGGAACCCGGAGTGCCCGAACGCGAGCGTCGCGGCGGTGAACCGATCGACGAAATCGTCGCGTTCTTCTACTTTCGGTTGGTAACCGGGCGCGAACATGCCAAGATTGCCCATGCCGAAGTCGACTTCCTGGTCGTGGATTTTGAGCAGGTCGAAGTCAAGCAGCCACTGATTTCTAAACATATTGTACGGCTGGTCTTGCGCGTAGTTTCCGTCGGTCAGACCGGCGTAGAAGCAGTGGTGCGGACCTTCCGAATAAGTCGGGCCTTTCCAGTTCTGTTTCTGGAGCAGGAAGATTTCCCCGTAGGGATAGAAAACGCTCATGAACGTTCCGGCGCCCGGCACGCGAACGTCGTAGTCGGTGCGCGTCCACGGCGGCACGGACGAGTGAACGTCGCAGTAAGCGCAGCTGAACTGGAATTTTTCCTGATTGATCGGCGTGAGTTTTTCGCAATACTCGACCGCGCGCGTCGGCTTGGGCGCGTAACAGCGCATCCACGCGCGCTGAAGCGAGCCGTCCGATAATCTTCCGATCATGTCCGGCGACCAATATTCGTTCACGGGCGCGAAGTCGGTAAAGTTGTTGTAAGGGCCGTATACGAATCCGAGCGTGTCCTGCATGAATCGCGAATAGTCGATCCAGCCGGCGTCCCCGCCTTTTTTCGGCGCGGGCTTGGTTCGGAACGTGAAGCTCTCGCCTCCGTCGCGCCAGCAGACTTCGTGGTCGGTGACAATGATATGACGCATGCCGCGCCGCCAGACTTCGCGGAAGTATTTCTTATCGCCGTCGCGCGTGGTCGCGCCGTGCGCGCGCCAAACGCCCTTGCCCGCGACTTCGCGATAAGGCGATTTCGGATTGGCGATCGTCGGAAGCGTCTCGTCGAAGTCTGGCGAGATCGTGAAGATAAAGCGTTCGTAAACGTCGTTGCGCGTTCCGTCGGTCTTCGTTCGATATTCGGAACCGCCGTTGAGATACGCGCGTTCGTACGACTTCTTGACCGTTTTCTTCGCGCCGATTTCGCCCACGAGCTCTTCTTTTTCGTAATTCTCGACGCCGTATTTGCCGTCAAGATACGACGCGCCGCTGCGATACCAGTCGATATTCGCGCTCGCAAAGAGATTGACGTCCGAGCCGACAGGATTGAAGAGCGCGATTCCGGGACGATGGCCGTAATCGTAGAGGTAATAAGGAATTGTGTAGACGCGCGGCTTCGCGACGCCTTCAAGTCGGCCGGCGGAGACTTTTGGAACAGCGCCGCCAAGCGCGATAGAATCGATCAGCAGACTCTTGCCTTTGAGCTGGAGCCGATACTCGACGGTCGCTTCGGCGCTCTTTGACTTGAGCGACCAGATCGCGCGAACGCCGTCTTCATACGATTCGAATTTGACAAGCTCCGCCTTTTCAACGTCTTCGATCGTTCCGTCTTCGCCGACGAGCGTTTTCACGCCGCCTTGAGCGCACGGGTAAAAGCGTTCGCAGTCGTTCCAGCGCGCGGAGACGTCGGACCAGTCGCCGTTTTTCGGATCATAGTAGTAGACGAGGGTCCCGTCGGAGCCTTCGTAAACGAAATCGCACGCGTTTCCGTAGAAATGCATCGCGGGCTTATTGAGATTCTTCGACGAGTCGGGCAGAATCGTGTCTTCGTTGGTCGGGAATGGAAGTCGCCCTTCTCCGGCGTTAATTCCAAGCGGCTGACCGTCGAACAGGTCGATTCCCGGTTTGGCACGCAATTTGAATTCGAGCGGCTTGCGCTCTTCTTTAAACGCGCAGAACGAATCGAGGTAGATCGTTCGATCTTCCTTATTGGTTCCTCGGGTAATTCGGAACCCGTTGAATTTCGCATGAGAGCCGAGCCTCGCGCGATCTTCCGGAGAAATAATCTGATATGGAAGAAACCATTCTTTCCAGTCGACGGTGACAAGATAGAGGGATACTTCTCGACCTTCTTCCGTGATAAAGTTTACGGAAACGCCAACTTGCGGCGTTTTCGGATCGGGCGAATAGCCCCAGTTGTTTCCGACCAGCCAACAGGAATACGCGTCAAAGTCCGTCTCGGGAATATCGATCGGCTCGGGCGGAACGATATCGACGATAGGCTGTTCTTCGCCGTCGCCCATTCGATACGTCAATTTGCCGACGTACTTGCCGTACATCTGTTCTTCGCGACTGCGCTCGAACGTCGCGACCGAGTTGGTCGTCTTCACCGTCCAGCCGTCGAGGTTTTCAAAGTCGACGATCGGCGTTCGAACTTCCTCGGTTCGACCCGCCCAGTCCATTTCGTAAGGGCGAACTCCGACTTTTTCGTCGTCCGCCGAGACAAACGGCGCCGCCGCCAACGGCGACAGTAACACAAAAGATAAAATCAGCGATTTCAATTTGTTGCGCATACGATCACACTCCTTCGGTTCAACGTCGGCTTTGAGATTCAAAACCGCTCGTGTTATAGAGAGTACCACAACCAAAACCGAGTTTCAAGTTCGACAAGAAGAATTTTTACGGACGATCGGTTCGCGATCGCGACGTCGCGACAGAACGGTTCGCGGTCGCGACGTCGCGACAGGACGGTTCGCGCTACCGCGCGAAGATAAAATATCCGCTCCCGTTGGTCGCTACGCGCCGCCAACCGCAACGCGTTCCGCGCGAAGCGCGTAAAACCGCCGTTTCGAAACGGCTGCCAATCGGCTCGTAAGAGCCGAGAAAATCGTTAATTAAGGCCAACGCGCCGCCATGTTTGCCTGCAGCGTCCGCGCGACTTCGCGCGCTACCGCTTGCGGCTCTTATAACCGCAACGCGTTCCGCCGCAGGCGGAGAGCCGTCGACGGAAGGCGACGGCGGCCGCGAAACGCGCAAAATCGCCCCCACGACTACCGATAAACGTTCTAAAAGAATCCGTTCAGAAGAAAGCGAACGCGACTGTCAATTGCGACGTAAATGAATTTTCCCAACATGGTTCCGCGCCGAATCGCCGTTTGACTCTTTCCGGACGTCGGGCGTTTTTTGAAATCGTCGCGGCGGCGAGACGCTCGAACTCGGCCATCGTCGCCTCGCGGCGACGGCTCGCGGCGCTCCGCGCCGGTATCGGTTCCGACGTTTTGTCAAACGCAATTCTCCGCGTTAGTCAACGACGTCGTTATAACAACCAAAACGCGTCCCGCGCGAGCCGTAAAATTGTCGTCGCAAATCTCAATCGACGTCGATTAATTGATCCAGGCCGGTGATTTTGAAGATTTCCTTCACGGCGTCGTTGGCGTGGACGACGGAGACTTTCTTGCCGTTCATGCGATGAAAGAGATTCATAATAACGCGAATCCCTTTAGAGGAAATATATTCCGTCTTCGCCATGTTGACGACCATCTCGTCGAGACCGTCGATCGGAATCTTTTGAAGTTCTTCTTCAAGTTCCTGAACAGCGGAGGCGACAAATCGGCCCTCGCAACCGATTTCGATTTTCTTTCCCTCGATCTTTGTAGAGATCGGCATATTTAAGTCCTTTTTGCTAAATTGAATAAGTCTGCTTCAATAACACTGTTCGGAACGGCTCCGTTTTGAACGCAACACGCGCGACAATAGTCGTCGGCAAGGTCGTATTCGCAAAACGCATAATCGTTTGCGTCGACGTTTTGTCGAATCGTCGGTTCGTCGGCGCTCAGGTCGATTGCGAACGACTTGGGGTTGAGCGCAAATCCCCGACCCGTCGCTTTCATAAACGACTCCTTGAGCGTCCACAACCGGCAGAAGAGCTTCCTGCGCGCGGCGACGTCGTCAAGCGCCGCGATTTGTTCAAGTTCGCTCTCGCGCAAAACGCGCTCGGCCAGGTCGGGTTCGGCGGCGGCGATCGCTTCGACGTCGCAGCCGACCTCTTCGCGCGCGACGACGCAAAGAACCTGGTCGCCCGAATGCGACGCGTTGAAACGAACGTCCGGCCGACGGAGCAAATACGGCTTGCCGTAAGGCGTCTCCCCAATCGGCTCGTCGGGCTCGACTCCAAATTCCGCCAACGCGAATTTCAGGAGCGCGTCGACGGCCAGCGAGAGCCGCTTGTCGCGCTCCTGTCGGAGCCGATCGATTTTTTCGCGTCTCCTCGCGCTCGCTCGCGAATAGAGCTCCG
>JAFZNK010000268.1 GCA_017550965.1 Thermoguttaceae bacterium | reverse complement strand
GATCGAGCTTGGGCGATTTGTTGCCAGCGCGCTCTTTACGACGATTACCAACGCGAATTTCGACGAAAAGGTTCTTAACGCGCTTAACGCCAAAGCAAGCGCTCTCGTTCCTCGCGCAAAATTAGAAAAGCCCGCCTCCATCGGCGTTCTGGCAGAGTTGAACGAGGACGTGCGTTCTCTCAAGGAGCTCCTCATTTACGGGCTCAAAGGAATCTGCGCCTATGCGGAACACGCTGCGGCGCTCGGCTACGACGACGAATCAATTTACGAATTCCTCTTTAAAGCGCTTGCCGCGACTACGCGCGAGACGACCGTCGACGCCATGCTCCCGATCGTTCTCGAATGCGGAGCCGTCGCCGTAAGCGCTATGCAGCTACTCGATAAGGCAAATACGGAAACCTACGGCGCGCCGCAAATCACGAAAGTCAAACTTGGAGTTGGAACGCGACCTGGCATTCTCCTTTCAGGACACGACTTGCGCGATTTTCAGGAGTTGCTAGAGCAGTCGAAAGACGCGGGGGTCGACGTCTACACGCACTCCGAAGGGTTGCCGGCGCACTACTACCCGAAACTAAAGGCGTATCCGCACCTCTACGGCAACTACGGCGGCGCCTGGTATGCGCAACAAAAGGAATTCGCGTCTTTTAACGGTGCGATTCTCATGACGACCAACTGCTTGACGCCAGTGCGCGACGAATACAAAGACCGCATCTTTACAACCGGACCGGTCAGGTATCCCGGCGTTCAGCATATCGCCGATCGTCCCGAGGGCGGCGTGAAAGATTTCTCCGCCGTAATCAAACGCGCGAAATCGTGCCAACCGCCGACCCCTCTCGAAGAGGGCGAACTCGTTGGAGGTTTCGCGCACGAGCAGGTCTTTGCGCTTGCGGACGCAGTTGTCGACGCAATTAAGTCGGGCCAAATCAAGCGATTTGTCGTTATGGCGGGCTGCGACGGTCGCCAGAAGGCGCGCGACTATTACGCCGAACTTGCGAAAATACTACCGAAAGATTGGGTTATTCTAACGGCAGGGTGCGCTAAGTACCGTTATAATAAGCTCAATCTTGGTGAAATCGAAGGGACGGGGATACCGCGCGTTCTCGACGCCGGTCAGTGCAACGACTCTTATTCTCTCGCTCTCATAGCGTTCAAACTTAAGGAAGCCTTTGCGCTCAAAGATATTAATGATCTTCCACTCTCTTTCGCTATCGGCTGGTACGAGCAGAAAGCGGTCGCCGTACTCCTCGCGCTCCTTCATCTCGGCTTTAAAAACGTCCGACTCGGTCCGACGCTACCCGCGTTCCTCTCGCCGAACGTCCTTAAGGTTCTCATTGAAAACTTTAATATTATGCTTACGTCCGATCCGGAAAGCGATTTGACGGCAATGAAGTCGGGATTGTAATCGTTTGATTCCAAAGAGGAGGCTCCGATAGGCGCGTGCGGATGATCATTCTCTTCAGTCGCCCTTAAGTCTTAGCGCGGCGCGTTCCGTTAATCGGAAACGCGCCGCGCTACCGTTTTGTTAAGGTTATAGTGGACGCTTGCGATCCTTCGCGCCTTTCATCAAGCTTACAACGCTTCGCTTCGAAGGTTCGACGCTAAATAACCTTCAAATTGGCCTCTAGTTGCGCTACGCTACTAACGCCGACGATTACGCTCGTCACGCCGCTCTGCTCGAGAACCCACTTCAG
>JAFZNK010000267.1 GCA_017550965.1 Thermoguttaceae bacterium | reverse complement strand
GCTATGCCGCTTCCGTAATCAAGCAAAGCCTTCTCCTGAACCCGAATTTGTTCGCGAAGTCTCTCGTCGGCGTTCAGATCGCAAATTGCGTCAATCGCTTTTTTAATCATGGGATCCTCCGTTCTTGTTCTGATACTCTCTAACTTTTCTTCCGAGTCCGCTTTGATAATTCTCATCCAATCTTGCGCACGATCGTCGCGGAGTAGTTCCGCCGGAACTTTTGGCAGTTCGAAAACGTGAATCGACAAGACGTCCGTCGGACTTTCAAGACAATTCTTCTCCAAAATGGCAAACTCAGAGTGATAGTTCTCGTTCTTGAGACAGGAAAACCCCAATACGTTTACCGAGTACGTTTGCTCAAGGTCTTCGTACCTGTCGCCCGACTTAAAATCCCCGATATAAAGACGCCCCCAGTAGTACATGACGCGCCGCCAGCCGAATCCGTTTCTGCTGGCTTGCATTTCGATGTTGTACCGCCGCTTCGCCGTTCTGACGTGAACGTCGAATCTGCTAAGTTTGCCGTCCGCCGAATTCGGAATATCTTCCGAACTCATAATTTTGAGCGCGTCGTCGTCCGTAAGATTCAAATCGAGCGAGTCGTTGAGAAACGCCTTGAGAATGTCGGGGTTGCGGACAAACAACGCTTTGAACGCAACGTCGTGAGAAGCGGAAATAAAATCGTTCATATCGCTCGTCTCCTTCCAGCCTATTATAACGCTAATTCAAGCGGTCGTCAAGAATAACGCGCAGGAAATCGTTAACGCGAACAATCGCGTCGACGTCCGCCGGCGGACTCCCGGTTCGCGACGTCGCGCGGATCTATCCCCCCGTCTTCGTTTGTCTCTGTACGGCTCCAACCGTTAGCAACCGGGGCTTTGCGCCCGGCATACCTCGCGTCGACGCGGACGCCGATAAAAAAGCGGCGCTTTCGCCAATAGTAACGAAAACGCCGCGACTTCGTTTAGACGCCCTTAATGAGAGCGTCGCGCTTCACCGCAAAATCACTTTTCAACGCTGAACGTATGAACGGTGGTGTGACGGTACGTCTTGCCGGGTTCCAGAATCGTGTTCGGGAAGTCGGGCTTGTTCGGCGAATCCGGATAGTGCTGCGTTTCAAGGCAGAACGCGGAATGCTTTTCGTATTTGTAGCCGTTGCAGCTGGTCGTTCCGTCAAGGAAATTGCCGGAATAGAACTGGACGGCGGGCTCGGTCGTTTCGATCTTCATGACGCGGCCGGAATTCGGATCGGTCGCGATCGCGCAAAGGCCAAGTTCGCCTTCCGCTTTATCGGCGAGAACGAAGCAGTGGTCGTATCCGCCGTTGAATTGAGGCTCGGAAACCTTCTTAATGTCTTGTCCAATCGGCTTGGCGGTCGTGAAGTCAAGAGGCGTGCCCTCGACGGACGCGACTTCGCCGGTCGGAATGAGCGAGTCGTCGGTCGGGAGGTATTTCGGAGCGTTCATGAGCAGAACCGTGTCGTAGATCGTTCCGGAATACGCGCCGCCCAGGTTCCAGAAGGTATGGTTGGTCAAATTGACGGGGGTCGCTTTGTCGGTCGTGGCCGTGTAGTCGATCGTCAGGGAGTTGTCGTTCTTAAGAGAGTAGACGACGGTGACGTCCAACTTGCCGGGGTACCCTTCTTCGCCGTCGGCGGCGGTATATTTAAGGGTCAGGTAGGCGCCGTCGGCGTCCGCGCTTTGAGAAGCCGCCCAAATCTTCTGGTCGAAACCTTTGAGACCGCCGTGAAGAGCGTTCGGATCGTTGTTGATCGGAAGCGTGTATTCTTTTCCTTCAAGGGTGAACTTGCCGTTCGCAATACGGTTGCCGTAACGACCGATCAGGGATCCGAAATAAGGACGGATCGTTTCGTATTCGGGAACGGTCGGATAATTGCAGGAGATATTCGCGAAAACGCCGTCTTTGTCCGGAACGTTCATTTCATAGAGAACGCCGCCGAAATCCAAAATTTTCGCGGACAGGCCGTTCGCGTTGACGAGCGTGTAGACGTGGACGGTTCTTCCGTCGATTGTTTCGCCAAATTTAGCGCTAGACACTTTAGTTCCTCCAGTTGCCGCAAAAGCGCTCGCGACGGAAAGCGTAACCGCCAAGCCGACCAGGGCGCAAAGAAGCGTCGATTTTTTCATCATAACAGATTCCTTAACTTTCGGGCGTCCGACTTGTCGGCAAAGCCGCTAGTCGCCGCGGGGACTGCGTTTACGCGCGCCGCTGCCCGTTGGTTCCACGACGCGCTCCATGACACAAACCGCGCGCAAGTCGACGCGCGATTTCACTATCGCGTCATTATAACGACTCAATTTTCGATTTCAACGCCCCGACTTTTCATCGCGCCGCGAAGTCGAGACGTCGCAACGCGCCAAAACGACACAATTTAACAACGTTTCGCAAGGTTGTGACACAAAAGCGACGCGTAAAAATTTTTTTTAAAAAAATAAGCTTTAGCCGTTGTTTTTTACGCTTGGCGTCAAAACCACGCCTTTACAAAATCGCGATTATTTGAGAGAATGGGCCGACTCGGTCGAGAGGGAAGTCGCTTCGATTAACGTCGCCGCGCTTCGAGTCGCTCGACCGGCTTTAAATTATCCATGAACTAAGAAATCGCGCTACGCGCTAAAATATACGAAACTTTTTGGAGAACAAAACTATGGCTCAAGACATTGCGCACGCCGCAAAAACGTCTTATGAAAAGTGCGCCGAATTCACGAAAAATCTTTGGTGGAGCTGGCATCCGGAAGTCGGACAAATCTTCCAAATGATCAACCCGGAACGTTGGCGAGAACTCGCTCACAATCCCATTGCGCTTCTGCGCGAATACGATCCGCAAAAATTTGAAGAGCGCGTGTTGGAACTCGCGATGCACACGCGTATCGACGTCGCCTACCGCCGCTATATGCAGTACGTCTCGACTCGTCCGTTATGGTCGCGACAAAACGCGGGCGTGCTCGGCTCGCGTCCCGTCGCTTACTTCTCGCTCGAATTCGGACTTCACGAATCGGTTCCGATTTACTCGGGCGGTCTTGGCGTTCTCGCGGGCGACCACGTCAAAAGCGCGAGCGGACTGGGCGTTCCGCTCGTCGCGGTCGGTCTTTTCTATCAAACCGGCTACTTCAAGCAACAGATCAACGAAGAAGGCGCGCAAGTCGAAATCTATCAGAAGACGAACGTGGCCGACTTGCCCTATGAAGAATGCCTCGACAAAGACGGCAAGCCGCTGATCGTCAGCGTCGAAACGACGACCGGAACGATCTACGCGAAAGTCGGGCTCGTGAGCGTCGGACGCGTTCCGCTCTATTTGCTCAACACCGATCTCGAACAGAACTCCGAAGAGGACCGCGCGCTTACCGACAAGCTCTACGGCGGCGATCAGCGCAAGCGAATTCGTCAGGAACTCCTCTGCGGCGTCGGCGGTTTGCGCGCGCTCAAAGCGATGGGCATCAATCCCGGCGTCTTCCACCTCAACGAAGGACACAACTCGTTCGTCGCGCTCGAAGCGATTCGCGAAGAAATGGCGCATTGCGGCGTCTCCTATGAGACCGCGGCGCAAAACGTCGCTCAAAAGACCGTCTTCACCACCCATACGCCCGTCGAAGCCGGACACGACTATTTCCCGCGCGAACTTGTCGAAGAAAACGTCAAGCCGCTTTACGAAGCGGTCGGAATGACGCTCGACTCGTTCATGGCGCTCGGAAGCAACCCAAGTTTCGCGAGCGACAAATTCTGCATGACGGTTCTGGGGCTGAAACTTTCGCGCTATGCGAACGGGGTGTCCGCGCTCCACGGCGTCGTTTCGCGCCGCATGTGGCGCGCGCTATGGCCGAATAAAACCGAAGAAGAAACGCCGATCGGGCATATCACCAACGGCGTCCACGTTCCGACGTGGATGGCGTGGCAAATGAAAGTTCTCTTCGAACGCACCATGCCCGGCTGGACCGAAGAATCGATCGATCCGCAAGTCTGGTCCGAAGTCTACGACGTCGACTCCGGCGAACTCTGGGAGACGCACGTCGCGCTCAAGAAACTTCTCGTGGACGTCGCGGGACGTCGCTACGCGCGACAACTCCAGCGTTTTAACGCCGATCAGGAAGCGATCGACCGCGCCAAGCGACTCCTCAGTCCCGACTTCCTGACGATCGGATTCGCGCGACGTTTCGCCACCTACAAACGCGCGTATCTTCTCGTCCAGGACGAAGAACGATTCGACAAAATCGTCAATAATCCCGAACGTCCCGTCCAGTTCGTCTTCGCCGGAAAGGCGCACCCCAAAGACGACCCCGGCAAAGAATTCATCAAGCGCATCACCTCGATTCAACGCAATCCGAGATTCGCCAATCGCGTCCTCTTCCTCGAAGACTACGACGTCAACCTCGCGCGCTATCTCGTCCAGGGCGTCGACGTCTGGCTCAACAACCCGTTGCGTCCGCTCGAAGCGTCCGGAACGTCGGGGCAAAAAGCGGTCCTCAACGGCGCGCTGAACTTCTCGATTCTCGACGGCTGGTGGAACGAAGCGTACGACGGAACCAACGGATTCGCGATCGGCGACGGAACGTCGCACGTCGATATGAACATAACCAACGAGCGCGACAACAAATCGCTTCTCGACACGCTCGAAAACGAAGTCGTTCCCACCTTCTACGAAAGGAACGAGCACGGACTGCCGATCCGGTGGATTCACATGATGAAGAACTCGATCGCGACGCTCGCGTGGCGGTTCAGCGCGCACCGCATGGTCGCCGACTACGTCAACAACGCGTATTTGCCCGCCGCCGGCGGCGTCAGTTCCAAAATGCCGTAAACGGGGCTAAAACGCCGCGACTTAAACGCGGCTCGTTTCCAATCGCTCGCCGTCGGAAGCAAACAACGCGTTTCCGACGGCGAATTTAATTCTCGTCTTGCGTTCACAAATCTGCGACAATCGTTACATTCTTCAAAAAAAGTAAAAATTTTTTCTAAAAGAAAATAAAATTTGTTGATTTTTCGCAGAGCCAAGGCTAGAATAACTAGGTAATATAGATAAGATAAAAGAGCAGAATCGAAATTATCGCCCGTTAATGCGCAAAGTTCGGTGAAAAACGCCGATTAAAGCGGCCCGTTTGCTGTTTCAACGCGGCGAGACTGATAAAATACGATGGAAAATAAATTGAACGTCGACACAAACGAAGGAAGGCGCGCGCGCGGAACGCGTGTAAAAACGATCGCCGCCGCGCTCGTCGGATTAGTCGCGGGCTTGTTTTTGTGCGGTCTTATGACTCGCGTCGACGCGCAGGCCCCCTTTGAACAGGGCGTCCAGACGTTTAACGAATCGCTGAACGCGGCCGCCGCGCCAAGCGTTAAGTTGGACGATTCCGGCCAGGCGACGTTTTCCAGGCCGTTGGAAGTGCCCCCCCTGTACGCGTTCGACTCCCCTTTGGACGAGTCGGGCCGTCAAATTATCCTTGTCGACTCGGAAACAAAACGAATATGCGTCTATTGGATCCGCCAGCGCGGAGTCAATAGCACGATCGAGCTGGTCGCGACGCGTCACTTCGAGTTGGATCTCAAATTGGAGGATTTCAACTGCGAGGGTCTGTCCCCCGGACAAATACGCGAGCAGCTCGACGCGGCGCGGCGTTGAAACGTTTGACGCCTCGAACGTTTCAATTAAAGCGTTACAACTTATATAACCCCCAAGTTTAACGACGCGTTCAATTTTGTCGGCTTCGCGGTCGACATAATCAACGGCGTCTTGTCGTTTTTTGATCGTCTGTTCTTGTCGCGTCGAGGCGTCGCGCGGCGAACTCGAACGGTCGGTCGTTGAAGGCGCGCGCTAGATTCGCAAAACGCCAAACATTTTTGAAACTGCCTGATTTAGGAACGTTCGTATGTACTATTCCCTTGAAAAGACCGCTGAAATACTCGAGATGAATCCTGGCGACGTCAACAAACTTCGCGAACAAGGCAAATTACGAGCGTTCCGCGACGGAGCCGTCTGGAAGTTCCGCAAAGAAGACGTCGAAAAGTTCCTTACCGACATGATCAAAGCGCGTTCGGCCAACGCCGCGCCCGCGATCGACGCCGACCTGCTCAGCGGCGAATCGGACGAAGAAGGTCCGACGATGCTCGCCGACTCCGCCGCGTTCGACTCGATGATCAGCGATTCCGGAGACGCCGGAATCGTCGCTTCGTACGGCGGATCCGACGACGACCTCAAGATCGTCGACGACGACGACGATTTCAAACTTGCCGAAGAATCGACGCCCCTTACCGACGAACATTCGGCGCTTGTCGAAGACCCCGAGCCCAATGCGAGCGTCTCTTCTTCCTCCGCAGTCGACCTTGCCGCAAACGCGTCCGACGACGACATGCTTCACCTTGGCAGCGACAGCGGTCTTTCCTTGCTCGACGATCCGGACGTCGAAGGTTCCGACGTCTCCCTTGGCGACGACCTCGTCCTCGGCGGCAGTTCTTCCGGATCCGGGTCCGGCCTTGATCTCACGGGCGACAGCGGTCTGGCGCTCCTTGGCGACTCTGACGGCGATTTCCAGTTAGACGACAGAATCTCCGACGAAATCAAATCCGAAGCGCTTGAATCCGACGAGCCCGACGTCTTTGAACTCGCGGACGAAGACGCTCCGAAAGACAACGTTTTGAATCTCGCGAACAACGTCGAAGCGGACGCCCCGACCGAACTGGTCAACGTCGAAGACAGCATCTTCGATCTTGCCGAAGAGACCAGCCAGGGAACCGACGCCACGGACGACGACGCGAGTTCCGAAAGCGCTTCTCAATTCATCACCGTCGACGACAATAATCCGTTCCTGACCGACGTCGAGTCGTCCACGCTGGAAAGCGATCCTCTCGCCGCGTCTCCGTCGAGCGATTCGGCGACGGACGACGTCTTTGCAATCGCCGATTCCACCCCCGCGGCGAGCAGCGATCCGTTCGGCGGCGTCGCTTCCACCCCGGCGGGAACAGGATCTTCCGACTTCCTCAACGTCGCCGATTCGACCGACGCGTTTGGCGGATTTGATTCGAACGCGCAAGGCAGCGTGAATTTCGACAGCGCGCCGGCAGATTCCGACGACTTCGCTTCCGACGTCGTACAAGAGACAGGTTTTGCGCCCGCTCCGGCGTCGACGAACTTCACTGGAAAAGACATGATCATCCTGATTCCGTGTCTGATTCTGCTCCTCCTGGCCTCGATCGGCGCATGGGAGCTTTGCAGAACGATCTGGAGCTATCAGGAAGGAACTTTCGACTTCGGCGGCCCCGTCCTTGAAACAATCGCCAAGATGGTCAAGTTGATATAACGTAGAACGTTAGACATAGGATAAACGAAAAGCGCCGACCCCGGTAAAGAGGTCGGCGCTTTTTTGTTTACACGCAAACGCGTTAACGATTTCCAACAATTCTGTCCGCTCTGTTTCCAACTATAATTCGGCAAAAAATCTAAAAAGCGCCGAATTATAGTTCTTAAACGAGCTCAGCGCCCGCGCTACCGAACGCTGAACGCGCGCGTCTTCGCGTCGTAAACGACGGTCGTCTTGCCGACAAGATCGTTCGGCGCCGTCCAACGTTGCAATTCGCCGACGCCCGGATCAAAAACGCGCAGTTCGTAAGAAAGCCCGCGCGGAATCTCGGTTATTATCGTGAGCGTTTGCTCGTCGGGATTCCATTCCTCCGACTGAACCTCGAGAATTCCCTGCGTAATGTGCCGCGACGTACTCAGCAAAACGGGACGATCCTCAACGGCGCGAACCGCCAGAATCTTGCAACTCTCTTTGGGAACGGTCGTTTTCAGTTCGGTAAACGGCCCGATAAATTCGTCGTTCCAGAAATCGAACGCGACGTATTGTTCGACCTTCTTCCCCTTCTCGTTATACTCGGGCAAGCCGATTTTCTTCGGGGTCAACTCGAACGACGTTTCCGAAGCGTCTTCCCAGTTGAACAGCCCGACGACGTATCGCGGCGCGTCGCTAAGCAACCAGACGCGCGCCATGTCGACGTCGAACAAGTCGACCGGACGAACGGAGTTGCGCAGGTGGTTCGGTATGCAGCGACGCACGACGTCGATTCGCTCGGCGTCGTAGTCGGGGACCCAGTCGCCAAGCGCGAAAAGCTGACCGGTCAGAGCCGTCCAGCTCGCGGAAAGTCGCGCGCGCTCAAGCGGAATCGACGTTCGCGCGTAGACTGGGTCGGGGTCGTTGCGCCAAACGCGTCCGTTGTAGAAATACCGATTCGTCGCGCATTTGAATCCGACGCGCATGCGGTTCCAGTCGGAGGAATTGTCCGGACCGATTCGCATCGCGTCGATTCGACCGTAGGAAGAAGCGAGCGTTCGGAGATTCTGGGACGCGACGCTCCCCAAAATGAACGCTCCGTCGGACGCCTCGCGCAAAACGTCCAGCCCGGTTCGGAAATTCTCGATATTCGTTCGCGTCGGATCGAAAAAGAGCTGCGCGCCCATATCGTCGGGCTTATACTCGTTGTTCTCGTAGAGAATCTTGACGGCGGCGCCCGTCCAAAGCGCGTCCGTCTTTAAATACTTGTAATTCCACTCTTTCGTAATGCGCTCGACGACGCTTCGGACGTAATCGCGCGCTTTTGGATTCGACATGTCGTAAGGGGTTCCGCCCCAATACGTTTCGTACGGCTCCCCTTTTTTCTGCGGAAGAGTCATGCCTCCGCTCGTCGGATCGTCGACGGCGCTCTTGACGAAAAGATCCAGCTTGTCGGCGAAATAGGGGTCGTCGGAACTGCCCGCGAAAGGCGCGAGCCAAAGTCCCGCCTTCAACCCGAGCGATTCGATATAGTCGGCGGTCGCCTTCATTCCGGACGGATAATTGCTGGAATTCGCGCGCGTAAAATTCTTTCTTTCGCCGACTTTCGTCGCCCCGCCCTGCCAGGAGCTGTCGATTTGGAGGTACTGGAACCCGAACGCGCCGAAATCGTCGACGAGCGCTTGAGCCAGCTCTTTAATCGAGTTCTCGTCGCAGGCGCCGCCATGTTTTTCCGCGTACCACGTGCAGTACCCGACGAGCGCGTCGGTTCGCGGAACGATTGAATAATGTTTCGCGATCGCGTCCGCGTAACACTCCAGCCCGAATCGACAGTCGTCGAAGGCGCCGACGACGAGCCGCTCGCGCATCTCGCGTCCCTGCGTTTGGAACTTGCCGTAATCCAGACGCGGAATCAGCGTCGGGGTTCCGTCGTCGAGTTTGCCGGACCGAAAAACGCCCCCCGCCTGTTCGCTCGTGATCCATCCGGCGACGACGCCGTCGCGAGTCGTCGGTTCGACGACCGCCAGAAACGCGTAACTGCCGCTATGCGCGTCGACCGGAGTTAGGCCGCCCGTCCCAAACGCTTTGCAAGTCGAAAGATCGAAATGGGAAATCTCCGCGAGATTTTTGAGCGGCGTCAACTCCCAAACGAGCGGCTCTTCGTTCGTAAGCAGAACGTCGCCGCGCTGAATATAATCGATCGTCACGAAATCGTTTTCCTTGCGCGTGTCGGTCAGAACAAACGATTTGCCGGACTTCAGATTAATTTCCAGTCCGTCGGAAAATTCGGAGAACGACTCGACGTCGTCCTTCGGAATTACGGTTTGTCCAAAAGGAGCGACAACGCGCCAGTCGCCGTTTTCCGTCGTCTCGGCGACAAAATCTCCGCTTCTAACGACGGTCGGCTTTTCGACTTGCGCCGACGCCACGCCTGCGGAAACAAGGAAAGCGAGCCCCAATAACAATAGACGAATACGGTGTTTTCGCATTGATTCACTCCCAAACGATCTAAAAAAAAGCCGCGCGCTTCCGGCGAAGTCGCGTCTAAAAACGCGCGAACGACGTTCTCTCTTATTATACGCGCAAAATCTTGCCGCGCTTCCAGCAATCCCAAAGCATAAACCACACGATCGCGGCTCCGACGATGTTGTCGATCACGCTTTGCCACGCGCCGACGTATTGTTCAAACCCATGCGTAAGACAGTTGGCGATCTGATCGAAATGGAAGATATGAACGAGCATATACGCGGCGATGGCGTTCGCTCCGAAGACGATGAAAAACGTCTTGAGAATCCGCAACTTGAACATATCGTAGATCAGGTAGAAGAACGCCAGGAGAAGCAAGCTCAACCCGGAACTCCACAAGACCATCGAGGACGTCCAAAGTTGTTTAATGACGGGGCAATAAGCGGCGGAACCTTCGGGGACTTTATCCCAAAGCTTGCCGAGAACGAGAAAAACGACGCCGGTCGCGGCGATCGCCAAAAACGCCTTAACCTGAAGGAACATCGTCGATTTAGAAACGTCTTGCGTTTTCATTTTCTCGCGCGTATTAAAGAGCGCCTCGCCGGCAAACATGCCGGACAGGGTCGTCGCGGTAAAGTTCATCGTCGGATAAATCCAGGCGTAAGGGTACCATGGAGCTAGCACGGTTTGTCCGTTTTCGACGGTCGCGTAATGCATCCAGCGTCCCAGAATCGTCGCGTCGATTCCGTAAGGCAAATTCGTCGGATGCGAGAAGCTCCCGCCGCCAAACGTTCCGTATTGCGACTCGAACGTTATCCATGTACAACCAGCCCAATACGCGACGAGCAAAAGAACGAACAGAACGTAACGCGACCAGCGCGGCAGATATAAGTACGCCAGACACGCGAAGAAATACCCGGCCGCAATCGTTTGAAGGGTGTTTGAATACGGCTTGAACTCGCATGGAACCAGGTCGAGCAAATTGCCCTGAACGCACATGCCGAAGATCCACAGAACGACGACGCGCCGAATAATTCTGAACCATAACGCGCCGTTTTTTCTAGTTTTATTCGGTCCGATATATTTCGCGAGCGCGAAAGGAATCGCGACGCCCGCCATAAATAGGAACAGAGGCATGATCAAATCGCAAAGCGAAAAGCCGCCCCAGCCCGTATGACGGAACTGATTTAAGAAAGGAAGCCAGGAGTCGTATTTGCCTTCATAAGTCGCGAAAGGTCCCGATCGATACGACTCCACGATGTAATCGACCAGGAGCAGGAGAAAAATGTCAAAGCCGCGCAACGCGTCGAGAGACGCGAGTCGTTCCGGACGCGGCTTGGGTAGTTCGGGTATGTTTGTCATGGCAGAGTCTTTGTCAATAAAGGACGCGCCGCGACGTCCGTCGAACGCGTCGACGAATTCGCGGCGAAAGGGAATCGGAAATAAAGAATACCAGCGACCCGCGAGGTCAGAATTTCAATTCGAGCCAGATCGGCTTATGGTCGGACAAAGGTTTTTCAAGCTCAATGATCCCGCCGTCGGTCGCTTGCGCGTCGCCTTTGAAGACGATCTGATCGATAACGCCAAGATTGTCGTCGGGATCTTGCGCGCTGTAGGTGAACAAATTGGTCGTATCGATCTTCAATTCGAGCCAGACGTTTTTATAACCGCCGTCAAGGAAATGTTTGATTCCGGACGTATGGTCGACGTGGCAGTTAAAATCGCCTCCGACAATAATCAGGTCGGCGTCGACGTCGTGTTTCGTTATTCCGTCGTAAAGTTGTTTCGCGTGGTCTTCCTGATTCTGGTTGAAGCACAGATGCGTGGAATAAACCGCGACTTTCTTGCCGTTGACGTTAAGCGTAACGCCGACTCCGGACGCGGAATTCCAGCCGCCGGGCGCGTCAAGCAGGAATTCGCGCGTATCGTAAATCGGATAACGGCTCAAAACCGACTTGTATTTGTCCAGATTGAAGTTGGCGGAACGCAATCCGGAGGAAATACGCCCGGTGTAACTATGCTCGTATCCGAGCGCAAGTCCAACGCGCTTCGTCCAGTCGCCTTGCGGAACTTCGTTGAATCCGACGACGTCCGGGTCGTATTCTTTGAGCATGGCCCCGATTTCATCGGGGTTGGCCCAATTGCCATATTCCACGTTAAAGAAGACGACGCGGAGCGTATCCTTTTCTTTTTCCTGAGCGAAAACGCAGGTCGTAACGAGCGAGAGGACGGCGAGCGCCGCGAAACAAACGAGTTTTTTCATGGTTTTTCTTTCCTTTGGCAAAAGGTTGCGCCGCATCGACCGTCGAACGTCCGACGAGCGCGCGGTCAAGTCGTCTTGGAAATCGTCTTCCGTCAGAATTTCAATTCGAGCCAGATTGGCTTGTGATCGGATAAAGCTTTTTCAAGTTCGATGATCCCGCCGTCTGTCGCACGCGCGTCGCCTTTAAAGACGATCTGATCAATAACGCCGAGATTGTCGTCGGGATCTTGGGCGCTATATGTAAACAGGTCGGCCGTGTCGATCTTCAGTTCGAGCCAGTTATTTTTGAATCCGCCGTCAAGAAAATGCTTGATTCCGGAAGCGTGATCGACATGGCAGTTAAAATCGCCTCCGACTATGATCAAGTCGGCGTCGGCGTCGTGTTTGACCACCCCGTCGAAAAGCTGTTTCGCGTGATCGTCCCAATTCTCGTTGAAACAAAGGTGCGTTGAGTAAATCGCAACTTTTTTGCCGTTTACGTCAATAGTAACGCCAACTCCGGAGGCTTGATTCCAACCGCCCGGCGCGTCGAGTAGAATCTCGCGAGCGTCGCGAATCGGATAGCGGCTAAGAATCGACTTGTACTTGTCCAACCCCCAATCTTCTTTAAAGTTGGCGGAAACCATCGCGGAAGAAATCCGCCCCGTGTAGCTATAATCGTATCCGAGCGCGGAACCGACGCGCTTCGTCCAATCCCCTTGCGGAACCTCGTTGAATCCGACCACGTCAGGGTCGTATTCTCGGAGCATGGCGGCGATTTCGTCCGGCGCGGCCCACGCCCCGCGTTCCACGTTGTAAAAAACAAGG
Source organism: Thermoguttaceae bacterium (assembly GCA_017550965.1). GTDB lineage: Bacteria > Planctomycetota > Planctomycetia > Pirellulales > Thermoguttaceae > RUG369. Next base: position 29,422 of record JAFZNK010000267.1, on the reverse strand, counting down.
CGGAGCGTGCTCTTGTCCTTTTCCTGAGCGAAAACGCCGGTAGCGACGAGCGAAAGAACGGCGAGAGCCGCGAAGCAAACGAGTTTTTTCATGGTTTTTCTTTCCTTTATCAAAAGTTGGATCGCGCGCGTTTATCGCGTTATTTTGCCTCTTCAAACGTAATCCAGGCGTACGATTCCGCCGGAATTTCGACGTCGACGAGCGTTTCTCCGGCGCCGTCAAGTTCGACGTCAAACGGCTCGCCCAACTGAAGGTCGGAGTTTCCGAGACGAACGCGCGCCTTGTCTTTCAGACCTGTATAGTAAAGCGGAACGACGATCCGACGCTTTATTATATCTTGAGTCGGATTATAAAGAAACGCCATTCCGCGCGTTTTGGCGTTCGGATCTGGATCGACGTGCAGCCAGCCGTCCCAGTCGCGCCCCGTCGGTCGACGCAGATGAATCAGGTCGGAATCAAGAATGCGTCGATTTTCCTTGTAGAAATTCACCCATTTAAGCACGACCGTTTTCGTTTCCTCGCAGTCGTAAAGTCTCGGACCGCGCCAGCACGATTGCGTCCCCGACCCGATATGATTGGCAAGTCGGGAGTCGTAGTGGTCGAGATGCTCTTTAAGCGGCTCGATCGTCGCGGCGGCGCCTCCGCCCTGATACTGGCTCAGCGGGACGAGCGTCCAGCCCATCGTTTGCGACCGATCCCACGTGCTGTCGTAAATATTCTGACGTTCGATGACAACCTGTTCGGCGCGCGGAAGAGAACCGTTCGACTCGCGATACATCATGTCGGTTTTGTTCGCGCCCTCGAGAAAATATCCGTCCGGCTGATTGACGTAGACGCCATGAGCCCGGCACCAGCGATACAGATCCGCCTGCGCTTTGCGTATCGTCCAGACGGAATCTTCTTTGCCGCGATGACCGGGATGATCGGTCGCTTCGCAAAAATCGCCCGGATAAGGGCCGTCGTTTTCAAAAACGCCAAATTCGGCGTATTCCATAAAATCTTTTAGCGACTGAAGATAACTCTGTCCCCACGTCGACTGCAAACAGGGTCCCTTTCCAAAGGTCGGACGAGGATTGTGAACGTTGTCCGCGTCCGTTTCCGCGCCGCGCGACCACGTCAGCGAGTAGCCGCCCAAAGCGATCCCAGACTGTTTCGCTTCCAAACTCAGACGTCGGTAGGTTTCCCGATAATCGGGATCGTTCTTTTCAAGATTGAAATCGGATCCAAACGACATAATGAGAATTTCAAAGCCCGTCTCGCGACATTGCTCGATCCCGTTGCGAACTTCTTCGGGCGTCGACCTCACTTTGTGGAACATGAGCGGATTCTCGGCCGTCCAGGGCGCGAGGATCCGCATGGCGCGTCGCAGAGCAAGTCCGCGTCGTTCGCGTTCCGTATTGTCGTAGAGAATCTCGAAGATCGTGTTCGACTCAAACTTTTTATCCGCGTTAACAAATTGCGCGGGGCCGAGTTCCGGCGAACATTCGAGCAGACAGGGCATATTGCGCTGATAGCAAATCTGAGTCGGATAGTCGGGATCGATTTTCATCCGATACGCAGGATTGCTCATGAGATTTAACGGATTGTATCCTCTGAAATTGTAATCGCTCAGAACCGCGATGTTAAAAGGCTCGTCGAAAGGCTTGTATTCGATGAACGATTCCGGCTCGACCAAACGAAGCTCTTCGTTTACAAACGAATTAATAAGAAATTCCCGATCGCCCAACGATTTCGGACAGGAAACTATCATCTTCTTGGAAATCAGCGGCGCCCCGTCGTATATTTCGTACTGAATTTCGACGGTCGGCAGTTCGTTGCGTTTTTCCGCGACGTCTTCCGGAACGGGCGCGTAAAACGCCGCGCGCTTCAAGTGAACGCGCGAATAGGAAACGTTTTCCGGCAACTTTTCTTTGACGTAATCGTTTCCGTATCCTCCTCGTCCAACTTTGCCGAATCGAACGAGCGACGGCTCCGACGAAACCTCGACGGCGCCGAGTTCGACGGGTTCGACTCCCGGTTGGCGCGCCTCGTACGTCAAGACGAACGGCGCCGCGCTTCCCTCGGGACTTTTGACAAGACGAAACGTCAATTCGATTTCGCGCTCGCGTTGCAACGAGCCTGAAAGCGACTCGACACCGTCGACGCAAACGGCGTATTTAAGCGACCCTGCGCATGCTACGACCGAGACGATCTTGTCGTCGCAAACGACCGCCGCGCCGGGTCCCCAGGAATTCTCGCCCCTTTCCGTGCCCAGATCAAGGACGAATTGCGCCGCGACAGCGCCCGGCTCCCAACGACGCTCAATATACGCGCACACCGGACCGGGAGCCGCAATTTCGCCCGCTTTTCCCTCGTTGGACAACGAAACGCGAGGCGCTTTGTCGCTGACGCGTTGAGACCACGAAGAATCGAACGAATCCACGAAAGAGTCTTCAAAGAGAGTCGCTCCTCTGTCGGGCGGGAGGACGACGTCGGGCGGTTGGAAGAACAAGTTGACGCGCTTGCCTTTAGGCGGCCATTGAACGTCTTTGGAAAGCCATTCGGGACGTTGTTTATACGGAAAACGCTCTTCGATTTCCCCGACTTCCCAACGCTCGAATCGATATGCGTTTCTCAACGGCTTCGCGTCCGCCTTCCATTCTTCCTTCCAGTAGTTCGCGACCGGACCGCTCGTCAAGCCGCCGATCGGATACGTTTCGCCGTCGACGGTAACGCGTCCTTCGGGCGAAAGCGCGCGAACGAATTCTTCGCCGGTTCGCAAATTGCGCAAGGATAGGGTCGCCGCCTCGGGAAAGAGCGCGAGACGTCGCTCGATCAGTCCGTTCGTCAGCGTCAATTCACGCGACGTCTTATCAAAGCGGATTTCGGAAACGTAGGGGGTCGGATTCAGAAGCCAGTCGTCTCTAACTCCGTCCGCGCCGTGAACAAACGCCGACGCCATTGCCAACAACGCGAACGCGGCGAGGGTCGTAAAACGATTTTCCATCAAAGAACCTTTCCAAAACGTCTTTACTTGCGACATATGTGCGACAGAACGCGCTGCCGATGCGGTTCCTAAACGGCGACGCGCGCCGACTGCCACCGACGCGCGTCTATTTCCTTAAATTGAAAAACGTCCGCAAAAAACGAGCGTTATTCTTCAATTACGAAAGTTTCCTTACCGGAACGAGTAAACCCGCCTCGATAGGCGTCCATGTTGATCGTTTCCGAAAGGAAGCGAACGGAACCGTCGGCCATCGCCGCGTTCACGCCGCCGGGATGTCCGGAACTGGGATTACGCGCGATTTCCCAAGGATACTGGGACGGGGAATTGATCGTCCATGCGGAGCTTCCGGGGTAGGTCAGGACGTAGCCGTTGGTCCAGTCGCCGCTCCAAATGAAGGAGTTGACGTTCAGTTCGCCGTAAGCGTCCGTGGAAACCAGATTCGGACGTTCGATGAAGAGGAACGTGTTCGAGGTTCCGTCTTTAATTCCGCCAGATTTGATCCAGCTGTTGCGGCTCATAATGGACGTGCGAAGCTTAGCGCGGTCGGGATACGTAGTATCGAGAGTCTTGTTAAACGTCCAGGTGTTGTTGGAAGTGTTCCAGTAATAATATAAAACGCCGCCCGCCGTCGCATAATCCTTATACGTTCCCGTCGGCGCAGCTCCTTGATCAGCGGAGGGGCAACGGAAAACTTCTGGAGCCATCGACGCAGCAGCCTGGTTGTTCGTATGTCCGGCGCCTTCGTTGCCGGCGCTTCCGCCTGTCCCGACCTTAATCGCCGTGTACGACGCAACGCTAAAGTCGATTTTATCGTAGACCGCCTGCGCTTCAAGATACGGAAGAATCGCCGCGCTCCAGGGCATCGCGCCGGTGTAGTCGCGGTCTTTTCCGCCGTCGAGACCATCAGATTGCTGATAGAACGAGGCCCCCTGCTTGCTTCCGTCGCTCACAATCGCATCGGAATACATGTTGCCCGCTGGGAACGCTTTGGTCGCCGACTCGTAATTCAGCGTCGCCAACGCGAGTTGCTTCATATTGCTCGTGCATTGCATACGACGAGCCGCCTCGCGCGCCGCCTGAACGGCGGGAAGTAGCAGACCGATCAAAATGCCGATGATCGCGATAACGACGAGCAATTCGACCAGCGTGAAACCGCTTTTCTTAACATTGTTCCTAACCATAGTATAACGTTTCCTTTTGCTAGATGTAAACGTAATTTAAAAAAATGTCGCAAACCGAAATAACAAACACGTTATTTCAGCGAAACCTCCAATTTCATTTCTGTGTCAGGCTTTGAAATATTGACGGTTAGCGGCGTCGAATCCGCCGTGTACCGAGCGATCAACTTCTTAAAGTCGGGCAACTCGTCCCGAACTTTCGTCGCGTCGTTTTCCACAAGAGGCTCGACGGAAAGGCTGATTTTGTATTCCCCAGGAGGAATGCCTTCGACTTGCTGCGTGTACCTGACTTTAAAATGCCCCTGAGCGTCGGAATGCGCCAAAGCGCCTCGAGCGCCATTCGCTGGCATGAAGCTGATATCAGTCTCCGGAACAGGCGTTCCGTCGTACAAAAGGGTCCCTTCAACTTGACAGACCTTGTAATGGGGACCGCCGCATCCGGCGCATAAAAAAATTAGCCCTGCCAACAGCATAGACCAAAAACGGATCGTTTTCATTGAACACCTATTTAACGATTAAATTCTGTGAAAAAACGTCTTTCGTCCCGAACAGACGCGTTATATCAAACGTTCCTGAAAGAAACGTCTATGATTCTTTGAAAAACGCCGACGTGAAGAAATTTTGACAACGTAAATAATGACTTTGCTCATGTTAGGAATCCTATATTATTCTAAAGTTGTCCTATCGTCGACGGCGCGTCCTTGACGTCTTGCAAACGAATCAATAGGCTAAGAGCTACTTGCGAAAACCTATACTTTTTTGCACCCCTCTTTAGGGGGAAAAATGAATTCAAAAGGACGCTTTTTTGTTAAAACTTGGCTTTCTATATTGACAAAAGGTCCATTGGTTGTAAAATCAGACAGACAGTAGATAATAGGGTCTTTATTGTGAAAAAGTATAGATTTTCGCAATTTTAGTCTTCGTTATTAAGGGCTTTTTGGAGTCTTCTTTGGTTTTGTTTTGTAGATATCGGCGTTTTCTGAGAAATTAATAGCGCGATTATATTAGTTCGTTACCCGTATTTTCGTTAGCAAATTCGAATACGCGTCCTTTGGATTATCTGACAATCTGAAAAAATTCAAGAATTCACTTTCATTTGAGTCCGTCAAAGTAATGAGTTACATCAATTTTAAAATTCTATAAGAAAATATTATATCATAGTTCGTCTGCTAAATTTTGTACGGAACGTGTTAGTGTTTTCCACGTTTTCTTATTGCGGGGAGCCATTTTTTCTGCAGAGTACGCGCGAACGATACAATTACAACTACAACGATCAACGCATACTTTTTTAGACCGTTTTGTTTCGCATTTTTGAAAAAAACTTGATATTGCGAAATAGAACGGTATAATGGCGGTTGAGGAGATTGTCATGCGACTTATCGAAAGAGACTACTATCTGAATCAATTAAAAGACGTTATGGGAACCCCGGACGTCAAGGTGATTACCGGCGTAAGACGTTGCGGCAAGTCCAAATTATTGGAGGCGTATATTGCCTATATTCAGAAGAGCGACCCGAACGCCAATATCGTCCATATCAATTTCAATTTAACTTCTTTCGAACGCCTGACCGAACGCCATGCGCTCGAAAACTACGTTGAAAAAGCTTACGTCCCCGGCAAAAACAATTTCGTCTTCATCGACGAAGTTCAAATGTGCTTTGGATTTGAAAAGGCTATTAACAGTCTTCACGCTTCTGAAAAATACGATATTTACATTACGGGATCCAACGCTTTTTTGCTCAGCAGCGATCTCGCGACGCTCTTTACAGGACGGACTTTTGAAATCAAGGTCTTTCCGTTCTCGTTCGGCGAGTTTATGCGGTACTATGATTTAACGGACCAATACGCCGCGTTCAGTCGATACGTTCAGGAAGGGGGCATGGCGGGATCGTATCTCTACAAATCCCCGGAATCTAAATACGAATATATCGCCGACGTCTTCAACACGCTCATCGTCCGCGACGTTCAACGTAAATACCGAATTCGCAACAAGCCGTTGCTGGAACGACTCAGCGACTATCTGATCGACAACGTCTCCAACTTAACGTCGGCGCGGAATATCGCGGCGACTTTTGTCAGCTCTCGTGTTAAAACAAACGACCGAACAATCGGAGCTTATGTCAAATACCTCTGCGACGCCTTCGCCTTCTATAGAGTCAGGCGATACGATATCCAGGGCAAGCGCTATCTGACGTCTAACGACAAATATTACCTCTGCGATCACTCGTTCAAATACGCCAAATTAGGAACAAAAAACGCCGATTACGGACGAATCGTCGAGAACGTCGTCGCCGTTGAACTGTTGCGGCGCGGATACGAACTTTATGTCGGAACGTTATACAAAAAAGAAATTGACTTTGTCGCCGTCAGACGTAATGAAAAACTCTATTTTCAAGTCGCTAACAACATTGACGAACCGACCGTTTTTGAACGCGAAGTCGACCCGCTTCTAAAAATCAGAGACGCCCATCCGAAAATCGTCCTCGCGCGAACGCGACAGGAACCGTATCAGTACGAAGGAATACATATCCTCGACGTCGCCGACTGGCTTTTGAACGACGGGACAAAAACTATTTCGCATTTTTGAAAAATTTTCGTTTTTGCGAAATAGAACTATCGCCCCTTCCCTTGCCGTTTTCAAGGAATCCCTCATGGCGCGAATTATCTTACCGCTTCTGACGTCCGTTTTAGCGACGCTTTGCCAAATATGCGACGCAATGGAGCCGATTCTTCGATTTCAAGTCGATTCCGAATCGATCGTCCGCGAAAACGGACGCGTCGTCGCGTGGAAAAACGTCGGCTCGCTTGGAGGCGAAGCGCGCGTCGTTCGCGGCGAACCTCGATTCATGGAATCCGAAGCCGCGCTCGAATTCGGCGACTCGAAGTTGGAATTCTTCGCCGACGAACTCGAACAAAACGACGGGAACTGGACGATTCTCGCCGTCGCAAGAGCCGACAAACCTCTTTCCGTCGGCATCCTCTCCTCGCGGGAAACCGCCGCGCCGCTCGTTCAACTTGACTACGACGAGAACGGACTCGCGCGCTTTATCGCGCGCGATCGCGACGGTCGTACGTTGCGCGCCGCCCTGCCCTGCGCGCGCGAAAAGACGTTTGTCGTCGCGTGTTCCGCGCGAACCGAATCGGACGGGATAACGCGTCTTCGATTCAATCTCAACGGCAAAACGACGGAAGCGGCGCAACGCCTGACGTTTCCGATCTGGAGTCGCCGTCTGCAAATCGGGGCGCTCGATTTCCCCGATCGAAATTTCTCGTGGACGGGCCAAATCAACGAACTCGTCCTCTTTGACCAAACTCTATCCGACGACGAACTCGATCGGCTCGTCGACGACGCGGCGAATCGACGCGGCGTCGACTTGACGTCGCCGACGAGGCCGCCCGTCGATTCCTGGAACGCGCTGGATCAACAGCGCGCGAACGTCGAACCGGCGCGAGAACTCGAAGCGGACGTCTGCGTCGTCGGCGCCGGAAGCGCGGGCGTCGCGGCGGCGATTACCGCGGCGCGCGAAGGAGCCCAGGTCGCGCTGGTCGAACGTCAGAAGAAGCTCGGCGGGACGGGAACGAACGCGTTTGTCTCCAACTGGGAGGGCGGACCGGGAGACGCGATCGCGCGCGAGCTCTTTGAACGAATGAAAGCGGCGGGAGGAGCCGGCGTCGCCAAAGAATACCCTCACGATCAAATCAAAGCGCCGATGGGCTTGAAAATCGTCGACGAAAACGAGCCGTACGAGAATTCGCTATCGCGCGCGTTTCCGCCCGAGGGGGGCTATCGGAGCGTCGCGTATTTGCCCGACGCGTTCGACAAGGCCGCGCGCGATATGCTCGGCGAAACAAACCGCGTCGAAATCCTCGACGAAACGACGTTTTTCAAAGCGGAGCCAAACGCCGACAAAACGCGCGTCGAGTCGATTTTATGCGAAACAAAAACCGGGGAAATCGTTCGCGTTAAGGCGCGCGTCTTTATCGACTCGACCGGCGACGTCTGGCTGTGTCGCTCGCTCGGGCTCAAAACCCGGCTTGGCGTCGACTCTCGCGCCGATTTCGACGAACAGGGCGCGCCGGAATTCGGTTCGCTTACGCTCAACGCAATCGCGCGGTGCTATATGATCGAACCGCGTGAAAACCCGAAGCGGCAGGAGCCGATCGACGCGCCTTTCCCGCAATGCGCCTACGTCTCCGGCTGGCTCGACGGTCCGCGTTGCGTCAATATGCTGACGACGCTGCCCGGCGCCTCGCTCGTCGAACTGGGCTACGACGAATGCATGAAGCGCTCCGAAGACGTCGTTCGCGCGCATTGGAGCTGGCTGCAGTCGCAACCGGGGTTCGAGAACTACGAACTGACGCAAATCGCGCCGATGCTCGGGATCCGCGAAGGATACCGCGTTGAAACGAAGTACGTTCTGCGCGAGTCGGATTTGGCGCACGGTTGGGAGAACCAGCCTCACGACGACATGATCGCCGTCGCGGACCATCCGTGCGATATTCACGGCGAAGGGGGCGTTTTAACAAGCGTCAAAACGGCCTACGGCGTTCCGTTCCGCTGTCTGATTCCGCAAAGCGACTACGCGAATCTGCTCGTCGCGTGTCGCGGCGCCGGGTTCAGCAAGATCGCCGCGTCCAGTTGCCGGCTCCAGAGAACGATGATTCAACTCGGTTCCGCCGCCGGAATCGCCGCCGCCTGGGCCGCGAGAGAACAAGTCGACGTCGAAAAGATCGACGTCGAAAAGCTTGTGAAGAAAATCGACGCGCGAGCGAATTATCCCGTTCCGCCGCAGGAGAAATAGCGCGAAGTCTTTTCGCCTGCGGCGCGCCGACGTCTTTTTCCGTAAAAAAAGGAAAAACGTCTAAAAAAACTCCCCAACGCTCTTTCCATCTTGTATAATGCGTCTAATCGACATTACGCTCGACGTCGAGGCTTCAACTTTGACGTCGATTTTTCGCCCCTCGTTTCGGGAGTTTTAACCTATGAAATTATCGTTGACTATCGCGCGCCTGTGCGCGTTCGCCGCGCTGACGACCGGCGCGTTTTGCGCTTCTAATCTTTTCGCTCAATCGGTGGAACCTGAAAAAGCGGTCGCCCTGCCCGAAGGGTTCGCCGACGACCTCGCGCCAAACGCCGTTCAGGACCAACGCGTTCGCCAATATCTCTACGCCAAGCGTATCGTCGCCGTTTCGGAGACGGGCGTTAAGAACCCCGAGTTCCTGCTCAAGCCGGTTCTCGGTCAAACCTCGACGTCGATTATGGGCGACGAAGATCAGGCGTGCGTTTTGAGCAAAGGCGGTCATATTCTACTCGACTTCGGCTGCGAGATTCACGGTAGTTTCCGCGTCGAAGCGCGCGATTTAAAGCCGAGTAAAAACAGCGTCGGACGCACCGTTCGTCTGCGAATTCGGTTTGGCGAATCGGTCGACGAAGCGAATTCGACGGTCGGCGAAAAGGGCGCGGTCAACGAACATTCGACGCGCGATCAAATCATTACGGTTCCGTGGCTTGGCGCGGTCGAATGCGGCGAGTCGGCGTTCCGATTCGTTCGAATCGACTTGGTCGACGACGACGCGAAGATTATCTTCGATTCCGCGCGCGCGATCTTCATCTATCGCGACGTTCCGCGACTTGGCCAGTTCAAATGCTCCGACGAACGCCTCAACAAAGTCTGGGACGTTTCCGCGCGCACGATGCTCCTGACGATGCAACAGTACGTCTTCGAAGGAGCGAAACGCGACCGGCTCGTCTGGTACGGCGACTTCACGCCCCAAACGATGACGGCGCTGCGCGTCTACGGCGACTCGAAAGTCCTGCGCGACACGCTCGGCTACTACGCGCGCGAAACGTGGCCGCTTCCCAAGTGGATGAACGGCATGCCGAACTACTCGCTCTGGTGGCTCATCACTATCGGCGACCTCTATCGCCACACGGGCGACCCCGAGCTGGTCAAAGAGCAATGGGACTACGTCAAAGGACTCGTCCAACAGCTCCTGCCTTATATTGACGAAAACGGCAAGGCGGGATTCCCGTCCCCGTTCCTCGACTGGCCGACCGCCGACAAACCCGACGCCCTTAACTCGGGCACTCACGCGATGTTCGCGCTCGGTTTTGACCGCGTCGCGGAAATGGCGGAAGTCGTCGGCGACAAAGAGACGGAAAAACTCGCGCGCGCCACCGCCGCGAAAGTTCGTTCGTACAAGCCGTCGAACGTCGGCAATAAGCAGGCGGCGGCGTTGCTGGAACTTGCGGACATTCAGAAAGACGGCGAGTCAAACGTCGACGTCGTCGCCAAGGGCGGCCCCAAAGGGTTCTCCACGTTCTACGGATACTACATGCTCGAAGCGCTCTCCAAAGGCGGCAAAGACCAGGTCGCGCTCGACGTCGCGCGCGATTATTGGGGCGCGATGATCGAACGCGGCGCCACGACCTTCTGGGAAGATTTCGATCTCGACTGGCTTGAAAACGCGGGTCGTATCGACGAAGCCACGCCCGAGGGCATGGAGAGTCTGCACGGCGACCGCGGCGCGTATTGCTATATCGGCCTGCGCCACTCGCTCTGCCACGGCTGGGCGTCCGGCCCCGCCGCGTGGATCAGCGCGCACGTCATGGGCGTCACGCCGCTCGAGCCCGGCTTTAAGAAAGCGCAAGTCAAGCCGTTCTTGGGCGATCTCGACTGGTTCGAAGGCGCCGTGCCCACGCCGTACGGACAAATTAAAGTCAGCTGCAAGAAGAACGCCGACGGCAAAGTCGAAACGAAAATCGACGCGCCCAAAGAAATCGAAATCGTTCGCTAGTCCATAGCCGGACCGGCGGTTCGCGCTCCCGCGCGAAGGAAAAATTCCGCTCCCGCTGGTCGCTTGCGTCGCCAAACCGCGTCGCGCGTATACCGCAGGCCGCGTAAATCGACGCGGCGAAAAAACACGGGATTCTGTAAACGACGCGTCGTCAAATTCAACGAACCCGCCGCCGACAGGCGGCGGTTCGACTCCTAAGTCGACGCGGCGACCTCGTATTCCTCAAACGACGCGTCGCGACAGCTCGACTTTAGAACAAATCCGCCAGATAATCGACGTCGTCCGCGTAAAGTCTCGGCGAAAAAGAAAGAACGCGATTCATCAACGGCGTCGAACCCTGAAATTCTGGCGGTCTTCTTAGATGCCATTCGCGATCGGTCGGGAAAAACTCGTCTTGAGCGGGCCATGGGCTAAACGGAACAAAGCCCAAAATCTCTTGCAATTTCGAGGAATCCATGCCACAATTTCTGACGCGCGGCGGGACGGGACAATATTCTTCCGCGTACATCCCGTGAAGTTTCTCAGGATCGAAACCGCCCGTCCAGTTGATAATTTGAGCCATCTGGTAGAGCGAGACCTGCCTTGGTCCGCCGCAGTTGAGGACGCCGGAGAAATTGTTGCCCAAAAACGCGCGAAAGACGCGCGCCATCTCGTCGACGTAAGTCGGCGTGCGCACTTCGTCGTAAAACAGCGACGCGTAGCGGTTCGCGCGAAATCGATACGCGATCCAGTCGATCGCGCCGGCGTGCCAGTTGAAGCTCACGCCCATGGGCATCGAAATGCGCAGCGTCGCCGCGTACGGATCGAGATCGGCGACTTCCGCTTCCCCCGCGGCCATCGTCTGACCGTAGACGTTGACGGGACACGGCGGCTCGTCGTCCCGATAACCGCCTCCTTCCCGGCCGCGAAAGACCATGTCGACCGAAAGATGAACGAGCCGAATTCCTCGCGAGCGCGAATAACGCGCTAAATTCCGCACAACCTCGACGTTAAGATCCCACGCGATTTTCGGATCGAGTTGACACGCTTTTAACGCGCATGTGCCCGCGCAGTCGAGAATCGCCTGAAATTTGTGTTCGTCAAAGAGCCGTTCGACGGCCGAATAGTCGCGCAAATCGATATAGATCAAGTCGGGAGCCGGAAAATCCAGATCCGTCTCCTGCACGGACGCAAAAACGCGGCCGGGAAAGCGCGACTGAAGATAGACGAGCGCCCCGTAGCCCGCCACGCCCGTCGCGCCCGTCACCAGCAGGGGCAAAGGAAGATCGGACGTCGTCGCTCCCGGAACCGCGTCAAGTTGGCGGAGCGATTCGCGAACGAGATGGCTGTAGGTTGCTACGTTTCTGGACATAATCGGGTATTGTATCGCCCGACGTAAACTTGAAAAGAGCGCGTTCCCGAGTCGCTTGCCGTTATATTCCGTTTTTTCGATTCTTTTTTCGTCTATTTAATTATTGTTTGTTTAAAAACGCTTGACGCCGCCCGCCCCTTGACGGTATCATAGAACGTATAGCGTCGGCTCATTAGGCTAACGCGCGTCGAAAACGTTTCGGCGAACTTCCTCAGGAATTTTGACAATTCAGCGGAGAACCCATGAAAACCTCCTCGATATTCGATTTGGCGCGCGGCGCAAGCCGAGCGGCCGCGTCCGCAGTCGTCGCGCTCAGTCTGGTTATGTTCGTAGGCGCCGCGTTTGCCCAGGAATTTAAAGAAGCAAACGTAGACGACTCTCTGGCGAGTCAAAAAGACTCCGTCGTCGGCAGCGGCGATTCCGCGCAAATCAAAAATTTCCTCACGAAATATTACCTTGCCCGTTGGACCGTTCGCGCCAACGCGCGAGATATCGTCAAATACCGTCAGGAACTCGTTCAGGACGGCGTCAGTCTTAGCGGCGCGGCTCAATCGACGTTTCTCAAAGAGGTCGTCGGCGTGTTGAAAAGCTACGCCGGGTCCAGCGCGTGCTATCCCGCGTGCCGATACAACGCCGTTCTCGCGATCGGCGAATTGAACACGGCGGCGGGCGCGGACCGCAACTCCGGCGGGACCCCTTACGCGGACGCGATTCCCGATCTCGCGAATATGATTACAAGTTCGAAAGACGTTCCCGACTACGTTCGTTACGGCGCGCTCATTGGGCTCGTTCGTCACGCGCAACTGGGAATCAAAGACGAAAAACTTCGCAACGGCGTCAAGACGACTTTCGCTAAAGTCCTTGGCGACAAATTTGCGGAAGAACATAAAATTCGCGAGGAAATCTACGAATGCTTCGCGGAAAACGCCGTCGCCGGTCTGGCGAGTTTCAAGAGCCCCGAAGGAACCAAGGGCGGTTCCGGAACCCTCGACCTCTTCAAGAAGATGATCGAAGACAAAGACGCCAGCTTCGAATTGCGTTGCATCGCCGCCAAAGCGATCGGCGACATGAATCTCGACGCCCTCAAGACCTACGACTATCCCGGTCTGGCGCGTTCGCTCGTTACGCTCGCTCGCGATTTCTGCGTTGAAGAATCGCAATACATCGATTCCGAACTCGTTCGCGACTCCGTCAAGAGCGCGGCCTCCGGCATGGGAGGCATGGGCGGAATGTCCGGAGGAATGGGCGGAATGTCGGGCGGCTTGGGCGGTATGTCCGGCGGCATGGACATGGCGGGCGGCATGGGAGGCATGGGCGGCATGTCCGGAGGAATGGGCGGCGGCATGACCGGTTCCATCCAGAACCAAAAGAGCATGGAAGCGATCGTCGCGCGCGTTCAATACGGTTTCGAATGCATTCAGACGGCGATTAAAGGCAAAAAAGACGGCGGACCGGGCGTTTTGGCCAAACTTGACGCCAACGACGAAAAACAGGCGGAAGTCGCTCAAATGCTTAAAGACGCGCTCGACGAATTCAAGTCGACGAACGAATTCATTGAAGAAGGTCCGAAAAACGGCGGCGGCATGGGCATGGGCATGACCGGCGGCATGATGGGCGACTATGGAGCGGCCGCGGGTTCGAACATCAAAGTCGGCGCCAACGACATGAAAGACCACCTGCTCGAAAAGAAACTTAAGTTCAACGAACTGCTCGGTATTGACTCCTATTGATTTATTATTCGTTGAGTTTGAGTGAAAGGAACGCCCGCGTCTCCATTAAGGAAGCGCGGGCGTTCTCTATTAATTCGCGTTATATTCGCGCGTAGTTTACAGCGTCCAACCGTTTTGATAGTTCGCTTTGAGAAGTTCGTTCGCGTCCGGATTATTCTTGACGACGCACGCGTCCGGATCAAATTCGACGGGCTTGCGGCTACGAATCGCCAGGACGCCGAGCAGGACGAATTCCAAAATAGGCATGGCGTAAGGGAAGTTCGACCCGGCGGGTTCGCCTCCGCGAACCGCTTCGAGCCATTCTTTCATCACCTGACCGCGACGCGGAAGCGTTCTCGGAACGTCTTCAAATTTCTTCGCGCGCTCTTTATTGAGAATCTGGTCGTTGAACATCACGCCCTCGTCGCCGATATATAAGACGCCTTCGGACGGAAGCTCGTCTCCTTCCCAGTCTTTCGGCATAGGCGGCTTAATCCCGCCGTCCGTCCAAACAAGCCGAACGGGCGCGAGATCGCCGCGCGCGGGGAAGTCGTACGTAACCAGGCTCGACAGCGGGAACGCGTCGCCGTAGAATTTCGTCGTCGACGCGACGACGCGATCGGGCGTCCCCAACTTCAACGCGCGATACGGAATATTCGCCCAGTGGCAGCCCATGTCGCCAAGCGCGCCCGTGCCGAACGCCGTCCAGCCGCGGAAATTGAACGGATGGAAGACGGCCGCGCCGCCCCAGTTCTGCGGCGACATATGCGGAATCGGCGACGCTTCGGGCCATTTGTCGGCAAACGGAATCTTCGACGCGGGGCCGAGCCATGCGTCCCAATCGAACCCTTCGGGAATCGGATCGGTCCACGTCGGCAACGTCGGGGAGCCTTGCGGCCAGACGGGCCGCTCGCTCCAAATATGGACTTCGCGCACCTGTCCGATCGCGCCCGCGTCAAGAAGTTCGCAGACGCGGCAGCCGGTCTCGCCGGTGGCGGGGCTGGTCGTAATCTGCGTCGCGACGCCCGCGTCGACAGCCGCTTTCGCGACGGCGCGACCTTCTTCGATCGTACGCGTCAACGGCTTGACGCAGCACGTATGTTTGCCGGCGCGCAACGCCGCAAGCGTAACGATCGCGTGCGTATGGTCGGGGGTTCCGCAGTAAACGCAATCGATTTTGTCCCCCTCTTTGTCGAGCGCTTCGCGGAAATCCTTATATTTTCGCGCTTCCGGGAAAAGTTTGAACGTCTTTTCGCCATGGTTCCAGTCAATGTCGCAAAGCGCTTCGATCTGGAACCCCGCGTCGCGAGCCTCCTGCGTGTGCGAATTGCCGATCCCGCCGATTCCAATGGCCAGAACGGTCGGTTTTTCGCTTGGAGAAACAAATCCGGCGCCTAAAACGGAGCGAGGCACAAACGCCGGCGCCGCCGCCAACGCGCTCGCCGACATGAAGGTTCTTCTGGATAATTTCATGTTCGTTTCCTTTGGTTGTTGCGGTTGAGTTTGCGAATTATGCAAAAGCGCTTTAATTCGCTTTCATTTCGCTACGTTCTCGATTGACGCGAGAAATTCTTCATACGAGGCGTTCTCGTAGACGGAGTCGATAAGATCGCCAAGTTCTTCCGCCGTTTTTCCTTCGGCGTAAGAAGGCGTTTCCGCTAACTCTAGGCCAAAACGGTTTCTAATCGCCTTCAAAAGATGTCTCTTTTGAGATTCGACCAGTCTTCGCATTTCCCGGTCTTGAAACTCAAGTACCCTGTCTTGGTACTCAAGTACTCGGTTTTGGTACTCAAGTATCCGTTTATTATTCTCTATTTCCTGACCTTTTCTGTCGAGAGACAAATCAAATTCCCTTATCGTCGCCAAACGCGCTAATTCTGCGTCAACCATTCTACTAGCCCATGTCGCGCTGGAATAATTCGTATATTTTTTACGAAGTTCGGCAAATCCCTCCGTCGTTTTTTCAAGACGCGCGACTTCTCTTCTTGAAAAGCGAACTACTCTCTGAGCGTCACTCCGATTTATTCTCGATCGACGCAAGAAATTCCTCGTACGAGGCGCTCTCGTAAACGGAGTCGATAAAATCGCCAAGTTCTTCCGCCGTTTTTCCTTCGGCGTAAGAGGGCGTATTTGCCAACTCTACGCCAAAACGGTTTCTAATCGCCTTCAAAAGACGCTTCCTTTGAGATTCGACCAGTCTTAGCATTTCCCGGTCTTGGTACTCAAGCGCCCGGTTTTGGTCCTCTATCACACGTTTACTATTCTCTATCACCCGGTCTTTATCCTCAATTTCCCGATCTTTTCTGGCAAGAGACAATTCAAATTCTCTTATCGTCGCCAGCCGAGCTAATTCCGCGTCAACCATTTTACTAGCCCATGTCGCGCTGGAATAATTCGTATATTTTTTACGAAGTTCGGCAAATCCTTCCGTCGTTTTTTCAAGACGCGCGACTTCTCTTCTTGAAATACGAGGGTAAAGAGCCAAAATCCTAACCCAATTTCTCAAGCGCTTCGAGAACGCTTTCTTCGGAGTCGAACACCACTCATTCAGTTTCGGCAGGCGAACGACGATCGTCGTTATTTCCTGAAAGCCAAACCCGGTTCTGCGTTCAGACTTTTGGCTTATGACGTCGAACCAAACGTCCGACGCCGATTTATCAACCGGAAAGTTGATGAAAAAAATACAAACGACCGGCTTGAGCTTCGACCAGGGATCGCCTGCCGTAAGTTGCTGGGAATATAGTCGAGCCCCGTAATACGCTATGCGTTTGATCAGCGCCTCATGCGGACTCAGTTGCATCTCGACGTCGAACTCGCGTCCCTCCTCGTCGACGGCGCCGACGTCAAGAACAGCCTCTTTCTCCCCATTCCATTCGCCGAGCTGAAACGGATTTCTGATTCTCAATTCTTTCACAGGCGTTCGTTTCGCCTCTTTTAAGACGACGTTGAGCAGAATCTTGAGAAGATCGATATTCTTCTCGTTGGCAAAGATCGCGCGAAAAACGCGGTCGTTGTTCAGTCCCAGCTTCAGCTTGCTCGATTCCGCTTCTTCGGGAAAAAGGTCGAGTTCCTGATCGTTTTGGTCTGTTAACTCCATGGCGTCCCCCAATAAAGGAACAATGAAATCCGCACGGTTGGATACATTATATCAAACGAAAACCGCGGCGTCAACTTTCGTCCGGCGACGACGCGGGCGCGACAAAAATTCGCCGTTGAACAGTTGATATTTTCCGCCGTATCGCTACACTAAAGAGAAAAAGCGTCGGGGAAATCGATTCCGGCGCTTGTCAATACAGCCGCTTAAATTTGGAGAAGAAGATGAGCGAAGTTCGCACCCGTTTTGCGCCCAGTCCGACCGGTTACATGCACGTCGGCAACTTGCGCACCGCCCTGTACGCGTACCTGACCGCGCGGCACGAAAACGGCGTTTTCATTTTGCGTATCGAAGACACCGACCAGGCGCGACTTGTCGAAGGCGCCGTCGACATTATTTACAACACGCTCAAGGAAAACGGGATGACGTGGGACGAAGGCCCCGACGTCGGCGGCGATTACGGACCGTACGTGCAAAGCGAACGCATGGGGCTTTTTAAAGACTACGCGGTCGAACTCGTCGAAAAAGGCAAGGCGTACTACTGCTTCTGCACCGAAGAGCGTCTCAACGCGCTCCACGAAGAGCAACGCGCCGCCGGAGAAACGGTCGGTCATTACGACCGTCATTGTCGCGACTTGTCCAAAGAAGAGGTCGAACGCCGTCTGGCGGCGGGCGAGCCGTACGTCATTCGTCAAAAGACGCCGACCGAAGGAACCGTTTCGTTCGACGATCTCATCTACGGCCATATTGAAGTCGAGGCGTCCGAGCTTGAAGACCAGATCCTCATCAAGAGCGACGGCATGCCGACGTACAATTTCGCGAACGTCGTCGACGACCACCTTATGAAAATCTCGCACGTCATTCGCGGAAACGAATACCTCTCGAGCACGCCGAAATACAATCTTTTATACGAAGCGTTCGGATGGGAAAAGCCGATTTACGTCCACTGCCCGCCGGTCATGAAAGACGCGCATAACAAGTTGTCGAAACGCAACGGCGACGCGAGTTATCAGGACCTCGTCAAGCAGGGCTACCTGAGCGCGGCGATTATCAACTACCTGCTCCTGCTCGGATGGAGCCCCAAAGGGGATCAGGAGATCTTTTCGCGCGAGGAAATGATCGAAAAGTGGAACCCCGCGTGGATCAACAAGTCCCCCGCCATCTTTGATATTCAGAAATTGCGCGCGATCAACGCCGGATATATCAACAGAATGTCCGACGAGGAATTTACGGAAATCGCGCGTCCGTGGATCGAAACGGTCGTCAAGACGCCGATCGACCTTAACTTGTTGTGCATGAA
This sequence comes from Thermoguttaceae bacterium, assembly GCA_017550965.1. GTDB lineage: Bacteria > Planctomycetota > Planctomycetia > Pirellulales > Thermoguttaceae > RUG369. The sequence goes on along the minus strand of JAFZNK010000267.1, from coordinate 11,006 downwards.
CCTCAAACCGCGTTGCGAAATCCTCAGCGACCTGCCCGATCGCGTCATGTTTATCGACCATATGCCCGAGGAGTACGACCTCGCGTTCTACCGCAATAAGAAATTCAAGACGGACGAGTCGACGTCTCTGACCGCGCTCATGGCGATTTTGCCCGCGCTCGAAGCGAACGAAGACTGGACGCGCGAAGGCGTCTACAACGCGTGCGCGCCGCTCGCTCAGGAAATGGGCGTCAAAGGAGGCTGGCTCCTCTACCCGCTTGGAATCGCGCTGGCCGGAACGCAGGCGACGCCGGGCGGCGGCACCGACCTGGCGGTTATTATCGGAAAAGAACGAACGCTTGAGCGCGTCCGCAAAGCGATCGACGTTCTTACCGCCGCGACCGCTTGAATTTAAACGTTTACGACGAGCCGGATTATCAGTTTCCGGCTCGTTTTTTTACGCCCCTCGTTTATCAAGGAAGTTCCCATGAAAAAACTCATTGTCAACGCGGCGATCGCGCTGACGGCGTTCCTCGTCGCCGCGCCGATCTTCGCCGGAAACGCCGAGACGATCAAAATCGCGTTCGATCGCGAGAATTGCGTTTACGCCGTCGGAGAACAAGCGAACTTTACCGTCGCCGCCGTCGACGCCGACGGCGCGCCCGCCGACTCCGGCAAAATGACCGTCAAAATCACCAACGACGGACGAACCGTTCTCGCCGAAGAGACGATCGACCTGTCGGAAAAAGCGGAAGCGGCTTTCAATTGCACTCTCAATCAGCCGGGCTTCATTAAAGTGTTCGCCAACGCGGAATCCGCGGACGGCTCGGTCAAAAAAGAAGCGCTCGCGGGCGCGGGGTTCGACCCCGAATCGATCAAGCCGGGCATGCCCAAGCCGACCGATTTCGACGAATACTGGGCGAAAGGCAAAGAAGAAGTCCGCGCGATTCCGATCGACATGCGGCAACGTAAGTTGGAAGAATTCTCGGACGACGCCTGCGACATGTACGCCGTAAACTTCGCGACGATCAACGGACAGCGTCTGTACGGATATCTTGGAATCCCGAAGCAGGGCCAGGGCCCCTATCCGACGATCGTCAACGTCGCGTGGGCGGGGCTTGGATTCGGTCCCGACCCCGGTCCGGCGAAAGAAGGATTCGTGATCTTCACGCTCAACGTCTTCCCGTACGACGTTCCGATCGATCAGGCGGAACGCCAAAAGGCGTACGACGAATACAATAAGAGCCTTGGAACCAACTATTTCGAATATCAGCCGTCCGATCGCGACGCGTACTTCTACCGCGCGCCGATTCTCGGGCTCGATCGCGCGATCGACTGGCTCGCCGAACAGGATTTCGTCGACGAGACGCGTATCGGCTATCACGGCACGAGCCAGGGCGGCGGGTTCGGTCTTATCCTAACCGGCATGAACAAACACATTAGCGAAGCGGTCTGCTCAGTGCCCGCGATTTGCGACCACGGCGGACTCCTCGAAGGGCGCAATTCCGGCTGGCCGCAAATCGTCGACAACTGGCGCTGGCGCAACGACCCCGCCGAACGCGACAAAGTCAAAGCCGCGACAAGCTACTACGACGCGGTCAACTTCGCGAGCAACATCGACGTTCCGATCACCGTCACCGTCGGCTTCATCGACGTAACGTGCTGCCCAAGCTCAGTCTACGCCGCGTACAACGTCATTCCGTCAAAGAACAAACGCATTAAATACGGGACTACGGTCGGACACGTTACCGACGTCAACTACTGGCCGTCCCTCGAGGAAATGAAGAAGGACCTTAAAGCGCCCAAATGCCCCTTGCCCGGCAATTGGAAATTCGATCCGAAATTCAGCGACGAATTCAACGGAACGTTCGACGACGAGAAGTGGTATCGGACCAACCCGACGTGGCTTGGCCGTCAGCCCGGCTTCTTCTCGAAAGACAACGTAACGGTCGAAGACGGGTTCCTGAAATTGACCGCGAGAAACGAGTCGATGGGAGATCCGGAAAAGGGCTACAAAGACTTCACCACCGCCGCCGTTAAGAGCAAGGAACGCGTGCGTTACGGCTATTTTGAAGTGCGCTCGAAACCGATGAACTCCAAAGCGTCAAGCTCGTTCTGGTTCTATGCCGACGACGCCGACCGTTGGACGGAAATCGACGTCTACGAAATGAGCGGCGCGCATCCGGAACACGGTCAAATCTACCACATGAACCTGCACGTCATGCGCACGCCGGAAACGGGCGACAAGCACATCTCCCAGGGCGGTCAATGGAAGGCGCCCTATCGCTTCGCCGACGACTTCCACCGCTACGGCCTGCTCTGGACTCCGGAAAAAATCTGCTGGTACGTCGACGACCAACTTGTTCGCGAATCGGAAAACACGTACTGGACGCAGGAACTGACCGTCAATTTCGACAGCGAAACGATGCCCGAATGGTTCGGGCTCCCCGACCCCGCCGAATTGCCCGCCACGTTCCAGATCGATTACATTAGGCATTGGATGCTCGCCGACTGAGCGTTTAACTCGCTATTTGGCGTAAAATAAACGACGCCCCGAGCGAACCGATAAACGGTTGTCGTTCGGGGCGTTCTTCTTCTCGCATGCGAAGTCAGCGCGTTCGAATACGGTAAAAATCTTCTTTTCCGGCGTTTTTGGCGTTTTTTAGCGCCTGATCTTTCATTTTGAGCGTTTCCACAATCTCGTTGGCGACGTAGTAAAGCGCGATAAAGAAAACGATCCAAACGACGAACGAAAGCCCCCGCAGTTGGGTGGGAACGGCGCCGAACATGAGCAGGAAATCGTAGATTCCATGAACGCCGATCGCGGCGCCAAGCGCGTACGCCATTCTCTTATAGAACAGCTTTTTTCGCTCCGGCGAAGCCGACGCGAACCCCGAGTCGGAGCGGAAGATATTCTCTCCTTTCTTCTTGCCAAGTACGGCGAGCGCCACGAAATAGCCCATGACGATCGAAAACGCAAAGTGGCCCGGTATCGACGTAAAGGCGCGAAAGAGGGCGGTTACAAACGACCCTTCCGCAGACGCGCCTGAAAGAACGTAAAGGATATTCTCGACAAAGGCGAACCCAAGCGAAACAAAGGCGGCGAACGAGGCGCCGCGCGCGTAACGCGTAAATCGGTCGCTCCAATAGACAAACAAGACCAGCGCGATAAATTTCAACGTCTCTTCCGTCGCGCCGGCGATAATGAACGCGTTGATAAAGGCTCCCGACGTCGTAAACGGATCGGGCGAAAGGAGCGCGTCGAGTCCGCGTTCTATTCCGTAGGCGAAGGCGGTCGAAACCGCGCCGACGCCAAAGAGCGCCAGGTACGTCTTCCACAGCTTCTTCTTTCCCCCCGCCGCGTCCGCCTGGCGTTTCAGGAGCAAAATAATCGGCCCGACGGCGTAGATCGCAAGGAAGAAAACGTAAATAAAAAACAGGATTAGTTTCATATTTCTACGGAGTTGCGACAACCTCTATGGAGCCATGACGAGCAAACCGTCGTTCCTTAATCGGCGAGCATGGGATATACGAAGAACGTCATCGCCAACGCGAGAACGACGCGTATCGCCGTATAGGTTACCGCGATTTTAACGACCGTTTTAACGTCGGTCGCGCAAACGATTTGCACCACGACGCCAGTCGTCAACAACACGATGAACGCTTCCGTCGCAAGTACAAGCCATTTGTTTTCCATTGGCGCGGTCGCCAGACCCGCAAGAATACTGGCGACAATCGTCGCGATTAAACTTGTCCAAAAAACGTTGGAAAACGACACTTCGTCGTCGGTAAACGCCTGACAAATAATGACGAGAATGCACGCCCAAAAAGCGCAACTGATCATCAAACCAAGCATGGGAGTATCCTTATATTGAGGGTAATCTTGTCGTGCAAACCTTGCCGCGCGGTTCGGGACTCGACCTTCCGCGCGCCTTCGCTTCGTATTCCGTCATTAACGTCTCGTTGTTTCCTCTGACGTCGTTAAATATCCGGAATGAAACAATCGCCAAAGGCGGCGCCGTTTCCGCGGAAAATACCCGACCCCGCGACCAAAGTCAAGCGTCGCGGGCCGGGTCGCGGTGAAAACCTGCAAATCGACGCCGCAGACGATCCGCACATTCGACGTCGTCCTTACAACGCGTTTATTCAACGACGACGTCTTCGGTAAAGTCGCCGATAGAGACGCAGTCGGAGTCTTTGGTAATCTTCTCGCCGAAATAGTCGATATTCTCGACTTTAAGCCCTTTTACATGACTCTGTTCCGACTCGCCGCGAATATAAATATACCCGAAGAAATCGCCCTTTTCGCCGTAGACGCTAAAATTCTTCAACGAGCAGTTCTCCAGCGTTCCTGGGATCGGGTCTTTGAAGTTTCCGTAACTGCAGCTCATCGGCTTGGCCTCGAGCAAAATCGTGTTCGTTCCGTTGGCGCGAATGCGGAAATCTTCAAAATGACAGTCGGACATGAGCATTTCCTGGTTCGGCTGCAGCCAGACAATCGTGTTGGACCAATAATCTTCGGGGGCGCGATAGTTGACGCTGTACCCAAGCACGTCGATATTCTTCGCGACGATATTGCGCATCGCCTCCGCCTGGCATTCGTATCCGACGCGGAAGATATTGGCGCGGTCGGTCCAGAAGACGCAGTCTTCGATACGAATATTCTCGCACGCCTGACCGCCGAGCCCTTTTATGGCGATCGAATCGTCCTGAGCGCGGAAGAAGCAATTCTTGACGACGACGTTTTTCGTATTGCACAAATCGAGCGCGTCGTCGTTGATCATATTCGACGCGCAAATGCGCAAACCGTCGATCGTCGCGCCGTCGCACCCCGAAAGAACGCACGTCCAGCTCCACGGGTCGCGAAGAACGACGTCGCGAATCGTAAGATTCTCGCAACCTGTTCCGTGAATGATAAAGCTGCCGGGCCCCTCGAAACGTTTCCATTCGGTTCCGGCGATAACGCCTCGTCCGCAAATCGTGATATTCTTGCCCTGCGCGTGAACGCCGGCGTTGACGACCGCGCCCGCGGCGACGTAAAGCGTTTGGTTGTCGCGTAATTCGATCATATCCGGCTTATAGACGCCTGGACCGTAATAGACGACGTTCGGATCGCCCTCTTTCGGCGCGTTTTCTTCTGGCGCGAGGCCGAAGAGCATGAGCGGCTTGACATGGCCGTTGGGTTCGAACGAAATCTGGAACGGCTTGTCGGCGGTCAGCGTAACTTCTTTTTCCGACTGTTCGGCGATCTTCACGCCGAATCGTTCGGGCGCGACCGTCGCTTTGTCGAGCGCCCAGGGCGCGGTTATCTTGACTTCGACGCTCCCGGTAAATTCAAACGTCGCGAAATAATACTCGCCGCTGTCTTTCTCCTGATCGAAGGATCGATAAATCGCGACGTCCTTTCCGTCGACCTGAACGCGATACGCGTTTTCAATTCCCTGTCCTTCCGGCGCGGGAACCGTCCAAACTTCCGCGCGCGCCGACGCGCAACACGCCGCCGTCACGACGACGGCGACCGTTAAACCCAAAATCCTAAAAAAATTTTTCATCGTTCGTTCTCCTGTTTTTTGGTCGACGGGCTCTCGCGTTGAAAACAACGCAAACGCCGTTATTACGCTCCTACGACACGCAGTTCCAGTAGTAGTAGTAGTAGTAGTAATAGTGGAACCGTACAAAAATTTTACACAAAAAAACTTTTTTTTGCAAATTGTGTTGCACTAGCTTTCCGAATCCGATAAAATGTCGACGGAATTGTTTGCCAGACAATTCTCAAACAGACGTTTATTTTCGGTCGACGTCCCGGCGTTTTGCCTTTTGTCGCCGACAAGCCGTTTTTTTCCTTCCCACTTCCAGGAGGTCAATATGTCACGACACACAAAGTCCGGAGGGTTCACGCTCGTTGAACTTCTTGTCGTCATCGCCATTATCGGCATTCTAATCGGTCTTCTTCTTCCCGCCGTTCAGGCGGCTCGCGAGGCGGCGCGTCGCATGCAATGCGCCAACAACATGAAGCAAATCGGGCTCGCGATCCACAACTTTCATTCGACGCACGACAAGCTCCCGCCGTCGATTCTCGCGCACCGACACATGTCCGCGTTTGTTCTGCTCTATCCGTTCATGGAACTTACGGCGGAATATTCGACGGTCGAGGACGGTCAGGACTGCTGGAACGTTACCGGTCTGAACAAGGCGCTCGCCGATTCGGGCAGCGGTTTCAATCACCGCTGGTGGAGCGAACTTCCGGAAGAAACCAGACGCGGCTTCGGCGCCATTCCGACGTGGAAATGCCCGTCCCGTACTCAGGAGGGCAGCGGGTACCACGACTGGGTCGCCGGCTCTTCGATTCAGCGCTATCCCGGTCCTCAATCGACGTACGCGCTCGTCAACTGCCGCGGAAACGGAACGACTCAATGGTGGCAATACACCGACGGTCACGATCTTTGCTCCGCGTTGCGCCGTTCCGACGCCGTCTACAACGACCCGTTCCTGAAATCGTGGAAACCTCGCGACTCGATGTCCTACTGGTCCGACGGCTCGTCGAACGTATTCGTCTTTGGCGAAAAGCACTACAACAAGGCGTATCCCGCAGGAAAATGTATTGAAACGTACGGCGACTGCGGCTACTTAACCGCGTTCATCGGCGTCGCGATCGTTCATACGACGCGCACCTTCGACGACGGTCGTCCGTTCGCGCAACCGACCGACGAACAGGGCGTCGTCTCCGAACCGACCACGCGTTTCGGAAGCGCGCACCCCGGCGTTTGCCATATGCTCATGGGCGACGGAACCGTCCGCGCCTGCTCGCTGACGACGCCGCAAAACGTGCTCGTCGCGCTCGCGAACGTCAAAGACGGCGAAACCGTCCAACTGCCTTAAAAGAAAGGAGTTCGCTCATATGCGCAACTATGTGAAATTCGCCGCGTTAGCCTTTGTCTGCGCGGCGCTGACGATAACGACCGGCTGCAGTCCCAACGTCAAAGTAACCGGAACGGTTACCTATGAAGACGGCTCCCCGGTTCGATCGGGCCAGGTCCAACTTGAAGGAAAGGTTCTGGGACGAGGCGCGATCAACGAAGGGAAATTCTCGCTTGGTTTGCTCAAAGACGGCCAGGGCGTTCCGCCGGGAACTTACGAGGTCAAATGCTCCATGCCGCTTCCGGAACTTAAAACGGATCCGAATATCGAGGCGTACGAACTGATCGAACCGACCGAGTTCACCGTCGCTAAAGGCGCGAAACTCGATATCAAAGTGAGAAGCCTCACCGCCGAAGGCCCCGCCGCAGGCGAAGCCTACGAAAAAATGTGGGAACAATGATTTCGGCCCGTCGCTAAGCGACTAACGACGTCAATATCGGCGCGCGTTCTGAAAAGGACGCGCGCTTTTTTTATTGATTGAGACGGACCTTTTGATTTTTGCTATTCGGTTTATCAGGATACAGGTAGACAATTTCTCCAGAATCAAGCAATTCTTTTAGCGCTTTTCGCAACGTATCCGACGCTTTTTTATAGCCAAGAGCGCTTGCTATTTCGGTCGCGGACATACTATCGTGTTCAGCAAGAGCGTTTAACACAAGCTCGCGCAATTCGTTCCTGCTTCGACGAGAACAGGATTTGTTCCAATGTTCGGAAACCTTGGAACCGTCTTCTTTCTGCTCGATAAAAAGAGGATGAACAGGCAACGTGATCAAAAAATAACTTCGTTCTTCGTCCGTTTCAAAAATTGGCGCTCCCGAACCGTTGTTTTTCATGGACTTAAGGATGAGAGGAACCCCTGCGTTTCTTCCTTCCACGATTTCCAATTCTTTCAGAAAATCGCCAATTCGTCGATTTCTGTATCTCTTGGCGATCAATACGCGTTTTTTCAGATTTTCGTCGGTAATCGACCGATCCGGGCCAGGAATACTTAAAATCTCTATTTTCTCCGGCGTTATCGTAACGGTAATCGGCTCGCGTATCTGATATGATTTGTGATAGACGGCGTTGCACAAAGCTTCTTCAACCGCCTGATAGGGCCAATTAAACGCGCGAAGCGCCAATTCAGAATCAGGGACTTTTGTTACAAACTCTTTAAGGACATAGTTCCTGATGAAGGCAAGAGAATCTCTGATTTGTTTGTCTAACGGTCCCCTAAAGACCTTCTCTGTCATGCCGATTCCCGTCGGATCCGGTTTGTCGACGACTTCTATCTGAGCGTAAGGGAAAAAACGTTCGGGACGTTCGTTAAAAAACATCAAACCGACATTAAGAGGTTTTCTGTATTCGGACGGTCCTCTTACGAGTTGCATGTCGGTTGCAAGCGCTTCCACAGAACGATTAAACGTGTCCTCATACAAATCGCTTTCCACCGAATGCAGGTAGCTCGCCAACAGGGACGGCTTCAAATCGGAGACGTCCGCATGATAATTAACGCGATCGTCAAACGGAACGTCTCTCGCCATCGACGTCAGTTCTCTTTTTTCGCTCGTATTGGCTTTTAACGTTCGAGAACCTTTTCTGATATAATAAGCGCGACGACTCCTCTCCTTGCCTTTTTCCGCATAAATATTTTCAGGACATTTATAAGGTCTGTCTTCTCCGCCCGGAACCCATAGAACCAGGATTTCTTTTCCGTCGATTGCGTAAGGCTCGACGATCGGAATATAGCGCGGTTCAATCGTGTTGCATTTGTTCAACAAATCCTGTTGGATTCTGTCGATGGAGTCGGGATCAAGTCCTTTTAACGGGAATATCGGCCTTCCGTTCTTTTCTTCGACGCCGATGAGAACGTACCCTCCCCCCATGTTGTCAAAATCATTGGCGAAGGCCGTAATTGTGTGGACAATCGGTTCCGGGTTCCAATCCGCCTTATATTCAATTCTGGAACCTTCAACTTTTTCCTGTCGAATCAGATCGTCAATATTTATCGGTAAAGCCATTGTCCTTTCTCCTGCTACGCTCGCCTTTAACTCTCCCTTTAACTCTCCCTTTAACTCTCCCTTTAATTAATATTAAAACTCGCTATGTTATACTATTACACCACTTACTAATATTTTTTCGCTTTGTCTATTCGTTCAACTCTCCCTTTAACTTTCCCTTTAACTCTCCCTTAATTATAGCAAAGGGAGAGTTGAAGGGAATACTCTTTTTCATATTTCAGACCAATAAAAAACTGCGTTGAGGCTGGATATGCCAAACGCGCCGCCGGACTACGGGGCACAAGGCCCCTGCGTCCTTTCGAAGGCGGCTTGCGAACTTGCGTTTGGGCGTCGCGTTATTGGAGAAGATTGCGTTTAAGCGTCGCCTTGTTTGAGAAAACTTGGGTTGAGGCGCGTTCTTATACAACCCGCCGCCGGACTACGGGGCACAAGGCCCCTGCGCCCTTTAGAAGGCGGCTTGCGAACTTGCGTTTGGGCGTCGTGTTATTGGAGAAGATTGCGTTTAAGCGTCGCCTTGTTTGAGAAGACTTGGGTTGAGGCGCGTTCTTATACAACCCGCCGCCGGACTACGGGGCACGAGGCCCCTGCGTCCTTTAGAAGGCGGCTTGCGAACTTGCGTTTAAGCGTCGCCTTGTTTGAGAAAACTGTGTTAACGCGTCGCCCTACTTGCCTGCAGCGTCCGTCGGACCGCCGCCTACCGATTGCGGCTCTTATGCGTTAGCGACCAAAAGGAATCTTTATTTTTTTTCTTTAAAAATCGTTTCCCAGAATTCGCGCTCGGAACCGTTGAAAACAGCGCGGCGCATATCCCAACTTCCCTGCTGATCGCCCGTCAAATAAACAAGTTGCGTCTTGCCGTCGTACTCGAAAAGATCGACGTCGGAATTATTGATTCCCTCTCCTTCCGACGCCGCAAGAATCGGGTTGAGCGGCGACTCTTCCCAGTCGCGCAAGTCTTTGGAACGTATCGCCGCCGATTCGTAGCCGCCCTTGCCGTCGGCGCGAAGATAGATAACGCAATAGTATTCGCCGCAGCGCCTTATCACGGGACACGCGGCGTAGGTCGCGCCGTCGCGGCCGGCGTAATAGACGTCGGGAACCTTTTCCCAACGTTCAAGATCGGTTGAGCGCGCGAACTTAAAGCAGAACTGGACGGGCCGATCGGTCTCGTACGCCATTAAATAGCCGTCTCCGTCGCGACATACGGACGAATTGAGCAGATGCTCGTTATCCGCCTGAATAGCGGGCGTTTCCGTCCACGTCTCCAAGTCGCTCGTCTTTAAATGAACGATCTCGACCGGTTCGAACCAATTCTTCCCTTCCGGATGACGCGCCGCGAAAACGTGCAAGACGTCGCCGTCCTCACGCGGCTCGACATAAGCGCAGCTGAGCGTGAGACCGACGCCGAATTCCGAAATCGTTAGACCGCTCGAATAGTCGACGACGCAAAGTTTTGAGACGGAGGGATCAAGAGAATCAAAAGACAGATGAATAGAACCGATTAGAATCGGTTTTTCCCCCCAGACGACGGGCGTCGCCTCTCCGATTCGCGATTCCTTCGGAACAAGCGTCGTTCCGTCTTTTTGAAGCGGAAATTCCGCCGCCGCGTAAGAAACGCAAACGGTCAGGCACAAAGCAAACGTCAACGCAATTTTCTTCGTCATTTCGTCGTTGGTCTTTCCAATAAGTCGTTAAAAAATAAAACGCGCCGGAACAAACGCGTTGGCGCAAGTTTCGGCGACGTTTGTTAATCGTTCGCGCTCAAAGAATTTAGCGATAAATCAAGTAATTGGCGCGCGTTTCCTTGAATCGCTCGATATCGTCGTTCCACAGCGGCGCGATCTCCTCGACGCTCTTGCCCTGCTTGATCATGTCCAGCGACGCGGCGTTGAGCAGAAGCGTGTTGGCGTTTTTCGTCTCCCACTGATCGGAATAATCTGCGGCAAGTTGCGACATGAGCGCGATTCCGACGTTAACCGCCTGCAATTTGGCGCGGTCGGTAATCGTAACGCGCAGACCGTTGATCTCTTCGTTTTCGTATTTCGACGCGGTCGGCGTGAATTTGATCGGCTCGAATTCGACGCCGCCGAGATTCTTGTTGTTCATCTT